>CAZYGQ010000068.1:0-1563 GCA_964647075.1 uncultured Candidatus Saccharibacteria bacterium | reverse complement strand
TAGGAAATAGTGTAGAAATTGCCAATATTATTCAAAGGGGTGAATGGATAGGGAACTATGGTATTGGTTTGCATGGTTTCTTGAATAAATTACTTTTAGGAATAGTATTTATATTCACAGGGCCTTCCGTATTTATAGCAACTTTATTAAATATTATTGTTTCAATTTTAAGTGGAATTCTCTTTTATAAGATATTACTAAAACATTTCAAATTTTCTCAGATGTACTCCTTGCTAGGTGTTATACTTCTTTTTTGTAGTTATCAATTTCTAATGTATACTCCGACATTTTTCAGAGATATACCTGCTCTATTTTTTCTTCTCCTTGTTGTGTATTCAATATTAGATAAAAAGAGTAAATGGGTAACGGGGATATTTTTGTTACTATTGTTAGATTCAAAAGAACATGTCTTTTATACTGTCGCTCCAGCATTCGTAATTTGGATTGGAATGGAAAGCTTCATTCAAAACAGGAGGAACTTCAGGTATTGGCTAAAGGACTTCATAATAAACAACATTAAGTTATTTCTTCCATCATTAGTTTTTTTAATATTAATGTTTACGACATCAGTCATTCCCATTAATATGTATAATGCTAGCATATTGGGCTTAGTTGACGGGGGATTAGAATCAATGAGTTCAAATTTTGAATTGGATGTAGCCACATATAACAGGGATATTGCTGTAAATAATGATACTGCAAGGGTCATGCCTATGACAATGTTATCTCCAGAACAACCAAAGTTTTTAACTTCAATTAGTAGTTATATAAACATTTTTCTTTCATATCTTGGTAAAATTTTGTATCCAAGGACCTTTTCCTTTCTATCAATTCCTTTCGTAGTATTAATCCCTTCCATATGGATTACTTTGAAAATGGGAATAGAGTGGTTTAGAAAGAAAGAAACTTCAAAGTTAATACTTCCTTTAATGTTGTCTTTTTATTTGTTAATTTATATACTTCATGCCTCCATAAGTAGGTATATACTGCCAATATCTCCAGTAATATTCATTTTTTATTTAATATTTCTTAAAGAGCTTTCTTCTAAGAAACTTCATACAAAAAAACTGCTTTTATTAACAATACTATTTATATTAGGTGGCCTTTATTTTGAGTATAGTTATATCTATGTAAAAGTTCTTTTCAATCTAATTATTGTAGGATTGTATCTATTTATCTACTTAAGTAAAAAGAAAAATAAATCTTTTCTGAAAATAGGTGTAGTCTTACTTTTGAGTATCTTTTTTGCGGGTACATCACTTTTAGCTTCGTATTCTTTTGGACAAATAAAAGGATATACATTGTATGGTTACAATAGAGAGTGTGAAAAAATAGTGTTCTTGGTAAAAAGGGAGGATAGGATTTTAATAAATGATATATATTGGGATAAGTTACCCTTTATCCTTAGAGAAGAAAATCTTGGGCAAGCAGAATGGAGGTGGAGTTTAAAAGAATGGATACCAAAGAAGAAATTATTGAAACAAAATCTTGATTCTAAAACATTTAACTTCTATTGGCCTAATGAGGAGTTCCTAAGAACAAATATAAAAACAAATGATATTA
>CAZYGQ010000067.1:0-1660 GCA_964647075.1 uncultured Candidatus Saccharibacteria bacterium | reverse complement strand
AGATACATAATGATGCTGTAGTACTTAGGGGGTATATGGATGAAAAGTAAAATGATGGCAAAAGATGGCATAAAAGGTTAGAATACTTTAATGAGAAGTACTATTAACAATACTAAAGAACAAGAGAGAGCAGAACTACATAAGACTATATGGAAAATAGCGAATGATTTACGAGGTAGTGTTGATGGTTGGGACTTTAAACAATATGTTCTTGGGATACTTTTCTATCGTTTCATCAGTGAGAATTTAACTAACTATATTAATACTGATGAACGTCGTGCAGATAATAAAGAATTTGATTACACAAACCTCTCTGACAAAGAAGCTGAATTCGGAAGAAGTGATACAGTAAAGGAAAAAGGTTTCTATATTCTACCGAGTGAACTTTTCGTAAATGTAGTAAAAGAGTCTAGGAATGATGCTAATCTAAATGAAACATTAGCAAAAATATTTAGTAATATTGAAAATTCAGCAAAAGGATCTGATAGTGAAGATGATCTCAAAGGTCTATTTGCTGATTTAGATGTAAACTCTCCTAAATTAGGAAATACTGTAGAGAACAGGAATAAAAAACTTGTAAACCTCTTAGAAGCCATTGCAGGTCTTAAACTTGGGAACTACTCAGATAACAATATTGATGCATTTGGAGATGCATATGAGTTCCTTATGACGATGTATGCTTCAAATGCAGGTAAATCAGGGGGAGAATTCTATACTCCACAAGAAGTTAGTGAACTTTTAGCAAAGATTACAACAGTAGGTAAGAAAGAAGTAAACAAGGTATATGATCCTGCTTGTGGTTCTGGTTCTCTTCTTCTTAAATTTTCTAAAGTTTTAGGAAAAGAAAATGTACGTCAAGGGTTTTTTGGACAAGAAATTAATTTAACTACTTACAACCTCTGTCGTATTAATATGTTTTTACACGATATTAATTATAATAATTTTGATATAGCTTTAGGAGATACATTAACAGATCCAAAACATTGGGATGATGAGCCATTTGAAGCCATTGTTTCTAATCCTCCATATTCAATTAAATGGGAGGGTGATTCTAATCCACTACTTATAAATGATCCAAGGTATTCTCCTGCTGGAGTGTTAGCACCTAAGAGTAAGGCAGATTTAGCATTTACTATGCATATGCTCTCTTGGCTTTCTACAAATGGTACTGCAGCAATTGTTGAATTCCCTGGTGTCCTTTATAGAGGTGGTGCAGAGCAGAAGATTAGGAAGTATTTGGTAGATAATAACTATGTAGATACTATTATTCAGTTACCAGCTAATCTGTTTTTTGGAGTTACTATTGCAACTTGTATTATTGTTCTTAAGAAGAGTAAGAATGATAACAAGACATTGTTCATTGATGCTACTAATGAGTTTGTAAAGGGTGGGAACAAGAACAAACTTAGTGAGGAGAATATACAGAAGATTTTAGATGCTTTTATTAAGAGAGAAGATGTTGAATATTTTTCTAAGTTAGTAGATAACAAGGATATTGGTGAGAATGATTATAATATTGCTGTTTCTAGTTATGTTACTGTAGAGGATACTAGAGAGGCTGTAGATATTACTGAGTTAAACAAAGAGATAGGGGAGATTGTAAAGAGACAGGAAGTATTAAGGAAGAGTATAGATGAGATAGTTAAGGATATAGAGGGGG
>CAZYGQ010000066.1:0-1670 GCA_964647075.1 uncultured Candidatus Saccharibacteria bacterium | reverse complement strand
TAGTAATTGTAGATGAACAACATAGATTTGGAGTAGAGCAAAGAGAACAACTACTTAAAAGTGAAACCAATATACCTCACTACCTTACTATGACAGCAACTCCCATACCTAGAAGTCTAACTGAAATTGTATTTGGTAATGTAGAGGTATCTACCATTAAAGAAAAACCTAAGATGCAAAAAGAGATAGTAACTAAATATGTTCCATACAAAAAAAGAGATGATTGTTTTGAATGGGTAAAAACAAAGATTAAAGAAAGTAAATTCAAAGAACAGGCTTTCATTGTTTATCCACTGATAGAAGAGAGTGCAGTACTTGATGCAAAAGCTGTACTTACTGAATTTAATAATCTCAAAAAGATACACTTTAAAGATATGAACATTGAGTTAATGCATGGGAAATTAAAAGAGAAAGAAAAAACAGAAATATTAAATAGATTTAGAAATAAAGAGATAAACATATTAGTATCTACATCTGTAATAGAGGTAGGAATTGATATGCCTCAAGCCACAGTAATGATAATAGAAGATGCACATAGATTTGGACTTGCTCAATTACATCAACTTAGAGGTAGAGTAGGTAGGGGAGAAATGGAATCATTTTGCTTTGTAATACCAAGTAAAAATGAAGAGAGTAATCCAGAGGTAGTAGATAGATTAAAATACTTTGCATCTCACCCATCTGGTTTTGATGTAGCACAATACGACTTAGAAAGAAGAGGCCCAGGTGAGGTATACGGTCTTAAACAGTCTGGTATTCCTCAATTTAAAATTGCTTCTCTAACAGACATTGATATGTTTAAAAGAGCCAAATCAGTTGCAAAAAAGTTAGTTAAAGATGATAATATTGACCTAGATTACATATTAGAAAATATATTTAGATAATGGAAATACATATAGTTTTGGACAATATTAGATCTGCTTTTAATGTAGGAAGTATATTTAGGTCAGCAGATGGAGCAGGTAGCGTTAAAAAAATATACCTTTGTGGTATGACAACAGATATAGATAACCCTAAACTAGATAAAACAGCCTTGGGGGCAACAGAGATGATTCCATCAGAGCATTACGATACTACAATGGAAGCAATAGAAGAAATTAAAGAGATGGGTATTCCCATATACTCTGTAGAGCTAACTGATGATGCACAAAACTTTCAACAGATTAAATACCCAGATAAAATCGCATTGGTATTTGGTCATGAGAAAAGAGGAGTAGATCAAGATATCTTAAGTAGAGTAGATAAAAAAATATATATCCCAATGAGGGGAAAAAAGGAATCTTTAAATGTAGCTAATTGTGCTTCAATACTTTTATACGAAATTACAAGAGATTAGTTCACTTTTAACTCTTTTCTGCTATCATATATACAAATGAGTGAAAAGAAGCTGTCCATTTCAAAAAAAAGTATACTAATAGCATCAGCACTAGTATTAGCAATAGGTATACCTACTGCCTACTATTTAATTACCAATAGTTCAGAACAGGGTAGTGCTTGGTATAGCTCAAGTTGGCTATACAGAAGATCTATATCCGTTGCTAATTCTGGAAGCACACTTACCAATGAGGATGTATTAATTGAATATGATACTGCTACATTAATTTCAGCAGGGAAATTACAATCAGATTGTGATGATTTAAGATTTGTAGATAGTGATGATTCAACAGCAC
>CAZYGQ010000065.1:0-1722 GCA_964647075.1 uncultured Candidatus Saccharibacteria bacterium | reverse complement strand
TTCATATTAGCATCCCCTCCCCCCTGTCTTGCTGCATGAGTTATCTGTGTAGAGAGTTTAGAAAATATCTTTCCCTTCTTAGCATCATTAATAGCCTTCTTATGTTTAATTGTTGACCATTTAGAGTGTCCAGACATATTTAGTTCAGAAATACATTAATTACAATGTATTCTACCACTTTGAAAGGACAGAAAAAAGAGTAAGTTCTAATCTACTCTTTAACTTTTGCTGATCTATTACCGCTATCACTGTAAGATTGGTTACTCCATCTAATTATTTTGTCTTCAATTATATCTTTTGAAGTACCATATTTCTCTCTGGAAAGAGCAATTACCTTTTCCTTAAGCCCAAAAGGCTCAAATCTCGGAGGAAGAGATCTTGCACTAAATGTCGTAGAAGTCATACCATCAATACACAACTTAAGATACATAGAGTGTGCGTCCAAAGATACTAAATCTTCAGAAGTAACGGTAGGTGCAAACTCCTTTTCTAATATTGAGGCATCAGATTGGCTAACTACAAATGAACCTAAAGTTCCTACATTACCAAATATAGCTTGTCTTACTGTTAAAGGAAGTTGATCAATATATTGATTAGTCATACACAAATCAAGTTTAAATTTCCTAGCCTCAGAAAGTATTTTTGCAAATGAGTCAGTAGCAAAATTTTGGAATTCATCAAC
Organism: uncultured Candidatus Saccharibacteria bacterium; assembly: GCA_964647075.1. Lineage (GTDB taxonomy): Bacteria > Patescibacteriota > Dojkabacteria > SC72 > SC72 > UBA2259. Next base: position 1,040 of record CAZYGQ010000065.1, on the reverse strand, counting down.
AAAAAGATAGAAATCATTCCTTTGATCTGCAGGCATATCTACCCTTTCCAGTGCAGTTGATTGAAGACGGGTAATAATCATACCACCAAGTAATGAAGCTGTTTCCTCTCCAAGTTTCCCTTGAGCGAGATTAATAAGTAAAATCTTTCTGTTATCCATTATCTCTCTCAAATCAATTGTGGACTTAACCTGCCCAATTATATTTCTAGTTACAGCAGAAGAGATAAATCTACCTACTTTGTTTTGAATAGGAGATACTGATTCAGCCAAAAGTCTGGGATTTTGGGCCATTTGGGCATACTCCTCTTCCCAGAATTTAACAAGAATTGGATCATTTACCTGTTTAAGAATAAACTTACGATAGTTTTTGTCTAGTAGCATTCTTGTGACTGAAAGAAGGGTTGTACCCTGCGCCTCTAGCGCTGTAGCTACTGCATTAGTAAGAATATATTGAAGTCTAGGACCCCATGAAGTACCAAATTGCTTTTTAAATACCTCTACTACACCATCAGCAATTAAATCTCTTTGAGATTTATCTTTAAGTTCTAGTAAGTTAAAACCTATTGGATATGAAGTATCAGTTGGATTAAAATATATTACATCATTTACTCTCTCTGGAGGAATAAAGTCTAAAAGCTCTTCTACTAATTCCCCATGAGGATCTATCATACAAGCACCATCACCTCGCAGTATATCTGAGACAAACATATTCTTAAATACTGTAGACTTACCTACTCCGGTTTTACCTAATATATAGAAGTGTTTTCTTCTATCCTCCCTTTTAATACCAAATTCATGCCTACTTCCCCTATATTCAGTCTCTGCAAATACAGTTACCCCGTCATCACCATTTTTAGGTAAATTCATTGGAGGTTCAATTTTTTTAGATCTACTCCAAGCTATATTCGGAGTTTCTACTGAAATATTAGGCATATGATACAGTGAAGCAAGCTCTTCAATATTTATTATATCTACAGTATCCGATGGAAGATATCTCCCTTTATAATCAAGATATAGCTCTTTACCCGTTTTGTTTGGTT
>CAZYGQ010000064.1:0-1800 GCA_964647075.1 uncultured Candidatus Saccharibacteria bacterium | reverse complement strand
TTCTATTGGCCTAATGAGGAGTTCCTAAGAACAAATATAAAAACAAATGATATTAACAAGATTGTTTACATTAAATTACATAAATTCTCGGAAAAGGAGAATCTGTTATTACAAGATCGATTAGAGATACTTCTTGAGAGTAATTGGCTTAAATTGGATAAACAGGTGGAAATGAAAAATAAAACAGTATACATATTTAATGTATTAAATTAATAAGGGACAGATATGCTAGATATTATTTTATATATATTCGCAGCATTACTATCTATCACAGGAGTAATACTTACATTTCTTACACTCCCTGGAGTATGGTTAGTATTCATTGGGGTCTTAATAGTAGCAATAATAGGGAAATTCCTAATTATTACTCCAACCATATTAATTATCCTTTTCATTCTCTCTTTACTCTCTACCTTTATTGATAACATAGTAATAGCTCTTGGTGCTAAGAAATTAGGAGGTAGTAAATATGGAGTGATTGGAGCAATACTTGGTGTATTCATTGGTGCATTGATAGGAAATATCTTAGGTATGTTCATTGGTTCTTTTCTTGGTGCTACCTTAGGAGAGTATATATTTGCAAAAAAAGATTTAAACAAGAGTTTAAAGGCAGGACTCGGTTCTTTCTTAGGAGTAATAACTGGTATTGTACTAAAGGTTGGTTTCTGTATAGGTATGATTATATATACTCTTACATTAGTGATTTAATAAGAATAATTCTTCTTAATTGAAAAAATAATCAGAAGAAATATAATAGGGTAATCCTCAGGGAGAATACGACCCCTTACCTACGTGGTATTGAGCGACGCCTTCCACTTTAATTCTCAGACATTTGCATTTAATAATTTCCAAGGGATTATATTTGATAAATTTCTAATTATGTTCTAAAATGTAACTGGATCATCAGGGAGAATACGAGCCATTATCTGCGTGATAATGTGTGGACGCCTCCCACTTTTTTTAATTCAAGCTTTTCCTTTTCGTGTTCTAGGTATACCTTATATTCTCTAAACTCCCGAAGTAGTGAAGATTCAGATTTAGTATTTGGGATTATTATCTTTGCTAGTTTATTCTCTTTTGAAAGAAATTGGTGAATACAGAAGAAATCTCCATCACCCGACACTATTACTGCCTTATCATATCTATCATATTCGACTCTACAACAGTGAAGAACTAACTCTGCATCTATATTTCCTTTGTACTTCTTATTATAATTCAATACTACTGGTTTAAATACGATATCAAACCCATCTTCTCTTAAATTACTGTATAAATTCTTGTATTTAGGGATATATCCAATAAACAGTATAGCTTTCTTAACATAGAATTTATCAGATAAATATCTTCTAAATTTATTGAAATCTAACTCCCAACCTTTGTAGATAATTTTCCCTTTCTTTTTAATACTTTTAGAAACCCCAAGATTGAGATTCTGACTATCTATGAAAGCATAAACAGTTTTTCTTTTGGGAGGCATGTATCAATGGTATTGCAAATACCCTTGCATTGTAAACAAAGTTCATAATTAAAATATTAACTACTGAAATATTCAATATTTTGCTAAAATGAACATATGCATCTAATAATTGATTGTACAACAACCCAAAACCAACTAGATTTTCATGGAATAGGTAAATATACTAAACACATTGTAAAAGGATTAATTAATAAAGGAATTGATATAACCTTACTAATGTATGAAGGCTCCTCTACTATTGATGAATATATTAAAAAGGATAATGTAGAGATATATAGATTAGGACCAATAGTTAAATCTGATTACAGAAATATAATTAGATA
>CAZYGQ010000063.1:0-2031 GCA_964647075.1 uncultured Candidatus Saccharibacteria bacterium | reverse complement strand
GTAAAGAAAGAAAACCAAGATACTTTTCCAATCTATTAGAGAGTGATACAGAAGAAGTAACAGAAACTCAGATTAATATTTTAAAGAGTATATTAACAGAGACACTTACTCCACAAACAACTAATGGAAGTTGGTGTCCATCGTGTGTTGTGTATAAACAGTCATATTCAGTTTCATATCTAATTAAAAATTTTTTAGGGGGAGAAATTTTACAATGTCCTACTAAAAAAGGAGATATGCACTATTGGAATATATTACCGACAGAGGATGAGATAGATTTAACATCTGAAGGGTTACTCTTTGGAGAGGATACATTAATATATGACGAAGTTGATATTTTAGAGGAGGAGAGTATGTCATATACAAGTATTGAAGAGGCACACAGATTCTCTTTATTACAATCTAAAACAGAGAGTGTAATTTACAGCTTTGGTGTTGAAACTTTAAGTGAATTAATGGAGCTGTATAGGTGCTAGTTTTATGTGATTAATTCGTACTATCTAGAGAGAGCAAAGGGAAGGATAAGGGCTAGTAAAAAGTTTAATAGTGATAAACATACTCCAATTTTACCTAATACAACATATTTATTTTGTTTTTCACTTTTTAATAGGTGAGAGTTATATTTAATAGTAAATACTCCAAACAGAACTCCAAGGGGAGTATAGAAGAGACCAAAAATCAAGTTTAACCATACTATTTTATTAAACTTGTTTTCTTCATATTTCCATTTATTTAGAATTAATTTAGGGAGTGTTAAGCCTAATAGAAGAGCAAATGCAAATAGGTAAAAGACAGATCCAAAGTAGAAATAGAGGATAAATCCTAGAAGGGGGGATAAGAGATATGTTACTATTTTTGATATCTTAAGGTATTTTTCGTTGTTATCTTTTTTAATCACTGTTAGAGATAATTTTAGTTAAAATGTGTGTATAGATTGTTTACTGTTTAAATTATAGTGTATTTTCATTGTATATACTATTTTGATATTATTTAGAGATAGAGTATGAAAAAGAGTACTAAAATATATTGGTTTGGGTTTATATTTTCTTGTGTTGTTCATTTTGGGTTATTACTTCTCTGTTTATTATTTTCTTTAGGTATTGTAAAGCCTGAGAGTTTGGGTATTACAAAATACTTACTGAACTATACTGGTAGGTTAACTGTTATTGTTGGTGTTAATTCTCTTTTATTAATTTGGTATTTAAAGAAAAGATATTGCAAAGAGATTAATAGGGTGATAATTGTATTTCTGTTAAGTTGTATATTCTTTTTAGATACTTTAGGAAATTTTTGGGGTTGGTATGATATTGATGGTATTTTTGCAATATTATGGTTTGATGATTTTGTGCATTTTATTGTTCCAATATTAATATCTATTGGAATACTTAGATATTTGTTTAATATTAAACAACATTCAAAGGGTATTAGTTTGGCATTAGCTAGTGCTATTTCTTTTGGGATTACCGGCTTATGGGAGATATATGAGTATTGGAGTGATCTTATATTTTCAACCGAGATGTTGAAAGGCGGAATAGATGACACAATGATAGACCTTTCTGTTGGTTTGTTAGGTATATTGGTTTTTTATCTTGTATTTGGGTTGTTGCTTAAGAAAAGAGATTAGGGTTAAAACTCGTTCCAAAGTAACTGATTTGTTATCTCATGGTGAAATATTACTTCTGACTTTTTTACTTTGTTTCCCAAATTCTTTGGGCATCTATCTGCAGATGCCTGTTTTAGAGCAATATACTTATTTTTAGTATCCTCTCCTAAGATTTCGGACATGAAAGAACTTCTTTTTAGGAATTTAATAGCATCATATATATTATCAGGCAACACCTTAGTTCTTGGTGTTATCCCTTTGTGTATTTTCTGTTTTTTCCCTTCCAATCCAACTCTCAAAAGAGTGTAGTAAACCATATATGGATTAGCATCAGGAGCAACCGAACGTATTTCAATCCTAGAGGATTTCTCGCTAGCTAGTGGTATTCTAATCATTGCTGTTCTATTAACCTCTGAAGCCTTAATCTG
>CAZYGQ010000062.1:0-2269 GCA_964647075.1 uncultured Candidatus Saccharibacteria bacterium | reverse complement strand
CCTGGTGGATGAAAAACTCCTAAAAGGTGCCGTATTTAGTAGCCCTCGGTACGAAGATGAGGCCTTTACACACTACAACCAACTTCAAACTCCCTTGCAGTTGTACAGTGACACTGTTATTCTATAAAGATAAATTATTAAAATATTTATATGGATCAAAATACTAATGTAGGAAACACCCCTATTCCAGAGAAAAAAGAGAAGTCAGAAAAGAAACTCTTTTTAATAATCGGTTGTGTATTCTTACTTCTTTTGATTGTTGGAGTAGTAATCTTCTTCTTACTAAACAAAGATGGAAAAGAGATTTCAGAAGAAGTGGAGAAAACATCCCAAGCCGAGGAACAATTAGAACCAGTGCTTAAATGGAGTCTTACTTTTGAAGAAGCAATTAACAGCATAGCTATTTCGCCAGATGGAACAACTGTAGCCTCAGGAGTTGGGGATACTGTTTTTACTAATCTGTTGGTAGACAGTTTAACCGATCAATTATTTCCCTTCGATAGAACTATTGAAGGATTAGACTACTCAAATGATGGGGAGATATTAGCAATTGGTTTGGATCTATACGGTTCTAGATTGATTAATCCAAAGGATGGTACAGTACTTCAAGAATTAGATGGAGGATATAACAACTATGTCTCTTTCTCACCTGATGGGCAATATATTGCAACTGGTGACAGGAGTGGTGTTGTATCAGTTTTTGATATTAATACCGGAGATATTACAACAACATTTGAAGATGATGCTGCTGGCTGGGTTAGAGCTATTTCATACAACAATCTTGGTACACTTCTAGCAGTAACACATCAAGATGGTACCTTAAATATTTGGGATATAGAAAGTGAAGAGATCATAAAGGTATTAGAGTTAGAGGGGTTAATAATGGAGATGAAGAACCCGTTTTGCTTCTCTCCGAATGGAGAAGTTATGGCTGGTGCTGGTAAAGAAGAAATGTTAGATGTTGTAAAGGTATGGTCTGTAGAAGATTATGAAGAGACATTAAGTATTGAAGTTACAGACAGAATACGAGACATTACATTCTCACCTGATGGAAGTATGTTGGGAATCACTTCTCAAGAATCTTCTACTATATATGACATAGAAACAGGGGAGCTTCTTTATACTGTAGATCAGACTTTTGAGAGTGGTGCTTCAGATTGGAATTTATCTATGAAGTTTATATCAAATGACAGTTTTGTTATTGCAAGATATAATGGCGACTTAGAGTATTGGGAGATAGATGAGGTAAATAACTAAGGACTGAGTTAGAATAACGGGTTTTGACTTTGGAACTAGGAGTTCTACTATCTTCCTTATACTGTCTCTTTAGTCTTATTTTCAGTTCTAGACCTGCTAAGCTTTTAGCTTGCCTCCATTCCCTTTTCTACCTACAATGAGTTATGGGTAACCTTATACTAAGCTTGTCAATTGTATTGTCGAATATATTTACAATTATTTATACTTCTAAAAACTTCTTATAATTATACTTATTTATTGTCTCATAACTTGAATTAGGATATTCAAGCCAACTCTTAGGAGCAGTCCTCTCTCTACCCCATTTTATTTCATACCCAAAAAGTCTATCCGCTATTTGTTCAACTAAATCAATCTCAGAGCCATCATATGTTTTCCAAAAATAATGATATCTCTATAAATCTTTATCCTCTATCAATGGCACAAAAGATACATACCCATGAGAATGTTTTTCAAAGCCATCTTTAGTTTTAATAGCCTCAAACAACATCTCTGTACCAGCTCTTCGTTGAGGATATATTATCTTTCCTCCTACCCTTAGCTGTTTCTTCCAAGCATCGGTAATATCTCCAGTTGTAGCTGCTACTATTATACCGTCATATGGTGCCTCTTTCTCATATCCTTTTGAACCATCACCATATATTACTTCAATATTATTATAAGCCAATCTTGATAATCTATCTCTTGCACTATCAGCTAACTCCTCTATCCTTTCTATGGAAACAACCTGTTTACATATAAGTGAGAGTATTGCTGCTTGATATCCTGAACCTGTACCTATATCTAACACCTTACTCTCACTATCTAAAGCTAACAGCTCACACATAAGAGCAACAATATATGGTTGAGATATTGTTACATCATAACCTATGGGTAGTGGACGATCTAAATATGCCATTTTTTCAAATCGAGGTAGTACAAACTCCTTACGGTCTACTTTAGAGAATGCCTCAATTACTCTCTCATCACTTATCCCTCTTGCTAAAAGATGACTCTGAATCATCTCCTCTCTTTC
>CAZYGQ010000061.1:0-2337 GCA_964647075.1 uncultured Candidatus Saccharibacteria bacterium | reverse complement strand
AAGAAATATTAGAGGTAAACAAGTTAGATAGCTCAGAGACCTATGATAATATTGTTAAGTCACTAGAGCAGCTAGGAGCAACCGAACAAGACACGCAACTTGTCGAGGAAGTTGAGGAAGAGGCCGAGAATATTGATACAACAGAAGAAACGTCAGAGGCAAATTAGTCTTTATTCAGAGACGAAGATACATAAGATGTATATATTAAGGGGGCTATATGGTAGCCCCTTTATTAATTCTTGTACCTTCTCTATATCTTCTAAAATATCTCCTATATATATAATGTTTTTACTTTTTCTTTTTCCTGCAATATTCTTACATAAAATTCTATTAATTTTGTAAGTATTTATATCTTTTGAAGGAAGTGGGTATATTCTACACTCCTTAATCAGGTCTTCTAATCTAAGATACTTAATAAGTGTTGTTAAAAGTCTAAGATGGATATTAAAATTTCCCTTCTCTTTTTTCTGGTCAAATATCTTACTCATCTTTTCTGAAAGGTACCAACCTGTAAAGTAGGTGATATTAATATTTGAACAAGAGCTATGAGTTAACCCTTTATTACTCAACTTATTACATACACAGCAAATAGGTAAGCAGTGGGGTATTCCCTTAATACATTTGGGGCAAATGTACTCTCCCACTTTTGAGCATACTACACATTGACAAGGGAATAGAAATTCAATTAATCTCATGGTAGTATATTACTCTTTGTGTATGAAAAATAATTGAAATGTATTTACTTTTCAATTATGATATTATTCGCCAATATATATTGAATATGAAATCTAAGTAATGAAGAAGAACGGTGTACTATCTGTAATGTTTCTACTATTTATAACCAAGATATTAGGTTTTTGGAAACTAAGAGTATTTGCAGCCCTTTTCGGAGCTTCACACCAATTAGATATCTTTTGGGCAGCCTTTACTATACCAGATATGATATTTATGGTCCTTGTTGCTGGCTCAGTTAATGCAGCAATTATCCCAATACTTTCAGATCAGCTCTATGACAAGGGGAAAAAGAGTCTGAACGAACTATTTAAGAAAATCTCTTTATACTTTTTCGTCATCTGTCTTTTTCTAATACTTTTAGCCTTTATACTTGCACCTCAGATTACTAATTGGATTATTAACAATGAATATGCACATACAGTCCTAAATTTAGGATATAGGATAGATCAGGGAGACTACTCTCTCTTTCTTACTCTTTTTAGAGTAGGACTTCTCTCTCCTCTTTTGCTAGGAGTAAGTTCCTTTATTACAGCTTACTTACAAGTAAGAAAACAGTTCTTTGTTACATCACTTGCACCTCTTTTCTATAACTTAGGAATGATTTTTGGAACATATATATTAGTAAAAATCTTTGATTTTAATGTAATTGGTATCGCTATATCTGCAGTAGTGGGTTCTTTGATTCATCTACTTATTCAAGTTCCAAAATTAAATAAATACTTTAAGGAAAAATTAGAGAAAGAAGATATTGAAAATGGTAATCTACAGGAGAAAGAAGTTAGAAAAGCATTTACCTTAGCATTTCCAAGAATGTTAGGAGTTTTAGGAGAGCAGGTAAGTACAGTAGTTAATACATTAATTAGTTTTACACTAACTGCAGGAGCGCTAAGTGCTTACAAATTTGCATATAGCTTACATCTTTTTCCCGTCAACATTATTGGAAGTGCCGTAGCTCAAGTAGCACTACCTGATTTAGCACAGTACTGTTGTAAGAAAGATGAGCAAGGATTTAAAAAAGTACTTAATGATTCCATCCAGCTATCATTGTATTTAGTATTACCAATTGTCGCTATTCTTCTTGTACTTAGGCTCCCTATTGTTCGTTTAGTATATGGAACAGGAGCGTTTGACTGGCAAGATACACTTCTAACCTCATGGTCTTTAGCTCTTTTTTCGGGATCAATATTAGGTCAAACAATTGAACAGATTCTTTTAAGAGCTTTCTATGCATTAAAGAACACCTGGAAACCCTTGGTCTCAATTGTAATAGGGGTATTAATAAATCTATTAGGAGCATATTACTTTACAAATTTCTTTAGTCATTACTATGACTGGAGACCCATATTAGAACAGGTATGGATTCAAATTTCCCAAGCCAACGGAAATGGAGTAATGCCAGTAATAGATTCCTTCCTTAAAGATATAGTTAAATGGATGACAACTAGAGGCGATTCTAACTACGCTGTTGGTGGGTTGGCTTTAAGTCTTAGTCTCTCATTTTTAGTCCAAATTGTTATCTCCTCCTTTATGTTAAACGGTATTAAGAGAGTAATTACTTGGAAGGATACTGTATCCCCCATTATTATGAAAATATTAAATACT
>CAZYGQ010000060.1:0-2514 GCA_964647075.1 uncultured Candidatus Saccharibacteria bacterium | reverse complement strand
TCCGAAATTATGAATTGAATAGTATAAATATTAACCAATTATTGAAACTTCAAAACCTTTAAATTTCTTTTGTATTATTTTGTAAGGTTTCTCTTCCCATTCACATATTTCGAAAGGAATACCATTATATTCTCCTTGAAATTCTAAATATTCATCTTCCCATTTATGTAAATCAGAATTAGTATATTCTTTTAGAATCTCATATACCTTTCTAACATTATCTTCTGATATAAAGAGGTCTATATCATATGGGTATATGTTAGAACCTTGTATGTAGTGTAAACCAGATGCTGAGAGATAATATTTAATTTCATTCTCTTTAAGAATAGAAGTTAGATATTTAAGAGTATCTATCCATTTAGGTAAGTTTTGTTTATTTATTTCTTGGTAGTTCATGTTTAATTATACATATTTTAATGTAAAATACTTCTATGAACTTAATACTTTCTGGAGGAGGTAACTCTGAACAATCTAAAGATGTTGATACTCTGTTTACGTCTTTATTAAAAAACAACAAAGTTTTATATATTCCCATAGCTATGGATCGTGTCAAACATCCAGATAGAGATTGCTTGTTGTGGTTAGAGAATAATCTCTCTTCATATGGAAATTTTGATATTACCCTTTTAAATGAGGAAGAGATAAGGAAATTTAAATATGATGAGCTTTTAGATTTTGGAGGTATATTTATTGGTGGAGGGAATACATACAAATTACTAAAGATTCTTAAAGAAACAGAATTTGATAAATATCTAGTTAAACTTCTAAAAGAAACAGATATTCCTGTAATTGGTGGTAGTGCAGGTACCGTTATCTTTGGTCGTGATATTGAAACTGTAGAAACTATGGACATTAACAATGTAGGGTTGGAAGATTTGTCTGGTATGGATATGTTAAGTGGGAAGAATATATGGGTACATTACAACGAGAGTATGGATGAAGATATCCAGAAATATATTGAAAGAAGGGGTATTGAAGTAATTGCTTTACCAGAAGAATCTGGTTTGTATGTTACAAATGATAGTGTTCAACCTGTTGGGGAAGTAAAGGAATTCAGATAATTATTCGGGAGATTCTAAAAACGGGATGGACGGGTCTGGAACCTGAAAATATATGAATTAGGTAGAGCTGATTCCTATGGTTTACTCAAGAATCTTCTGGTAATATAGGATTAGTAATTTAAATAGTAGAGTTCTTATGAAATTATACTTATCTTCATACAAATTTGGAGATGATCCTAACAAATTAGCCCAGTTAGCGTCTTCAAATAAAAAGATTGCTCTAATATCTAATGCTTTAGATTTTAGTGATGATACTGAAAGAAGAAAAGCTTCTGAACAGAAGCAAGTTGAAGGACTAAAGGAACTAGGATTTGAACCTGAAGTCTTAGATCTAAGGGATTATTTTGGAAATATAGATTTACTGAGATCTAAACTAGAGGAATTTGGAGGTTTATGGGTTCTTGGTGGAAATGCATTTCTACTTAGGAGCGCAATGGATCAAAGTGGTCTTGATAAAATACTGATAGAGTATAGAGATAGAAATGATAAAACAGATTTTCTTTATGCAGGTTTTTCAGCGGGAGCTTGTGTATTAGCACCTTCCTTAAAGGGTGTTGAGTTCGCTGATGAGCCAGAGAAAGTAACTGAGATTTATGGAAAAGATGTTATTTGGGATGGAATCGGTTTAATTGATTATTCAATAGCACCACATTTTGATTCTGATCATCCAGAATCCCAAATGATGAATGAAGCAATAAAGTTCTTTGAACAGGAAAATATAAATTACAAACCATTAAGAGATGGTGAAGTTATTATAAGTGAAACAAAAATAGGATAAGGTTTCTGAGATATCTTGAATATAGAAAGACATAAACGTCTAGAACCCAAAATGAGATCAAAGAGACAGTATAAAAAAAGAGGGAATAATATAGTATCTATTAGTTTTAAAATTATACATGACAAAAGTATATTTAGCAGGACAACCAAGTTGCTATGATAATTGGAAAGAGAACTTTAGTGATATTAAAGATTTTGAATTCTATGATCCAGAAATTGATTCGGATCAATCCTCTTCGGATGCTTTCTTCCCTCAAGATCTTGAAGCAGTTTCAAAAGCAGACATACTAATCGCAAATCCTGGTTTAGCTCCATCTGAAGGAACATGGATAGAGGTAGGATATTTCTTAGCTCTTAACACTAAAACTCCTGGAGATAAATGTAATAAATTAATAATTATTTGGAACAAAGAAAGGGTACCTTGGTCTATTGAATTTGTTAAGAAAGCAGGAATTATTGTATCTACTGTAGAGGAAGCAATAGACAAATTGAAGCAAATTAATAATAATACATAAAGCTTCTACATTCGAACCGAAGGGTAGTAAAAACTGCTCAAAATATGGATGTTTTCATCCACCAGGCCTTACTTTTGAACATACTTGTTTTTAGGGGTGAACAAAACAAGCCTTAAAAGGCTCTTTAAACATAGTACACAGGTCTTGTTGGAACATGTTGA
>CAZYGQ010000059.1:0-2559 GCA_964647075.1 uncultured Candidatus Saccharibacteria bacterium | reverse complement strand
TTAAAAAAACAGTAATGAAACAATTGGTATTATTACTAACGCTAACAAGGTGCTTAACAATACGGCGACAGATGCCTTCTCAGGTTGAATTTTTAACTCAGTGGCATAAGCGACAGTATTTGCTGCTATAGGAACAATTGACAGAAGAATCATCACTTCACGTACTTGCTCATTATATATTTGTAATGTAAGGGAATCCAACCAGACTATTGCCAATATAATTGATGGCCAAACAAGAAATTTTGCAAGAAGTGAAAAACCAGTAAATTTGAAATCAAATCTGTATTTTCTTATACCACTAAGTGCTAAACCAATTAACATCATACCCAAGAATGAATACGCTCCCTGTACAGCACCTATGTTACTTCTATATATCTCCCCTAGTTCTATATTACTCAGGTTTACAATTAATCCTATTACAAAGGCATACAAGGAGGGTAGTTTAAACAATTTTTTAATTGAATCTTTTAATAAATAATTACCTTGAGCAGCTACAAAGAAACCAATACTATTCTCAAATAAAATAATACCTAAGACGGATAATACAACTAAACTAACCTGCTCTTTGTTAAAAAGGGCAATAGCAACAGGTATTCCAAAATACCCGACATTAGGAGCTCCTGCTACAAACGCTAAAAGGTTTCTAGATGTGTCCTTCCATATGTATTTTCCAATGAAGTAAAAAAACAGACAAATAAAAGTAGAGCAGATAAAGAAGAGAATTGGGAGAGATAAACTAGTTGAATTAAGTGGAGTAGAAACAACACCATTAAAAACTATTAATGGTGCAATTATATATATCAAGAGAGATGCAATAGATTTCTTTTTAACATTTAACCTTTTACCTGCAATATATCCAAGAGTAATAAAGAAATATAAAGGAATTAATTTGGCTAACAATGTAAGAAAAATATTCATGGTGATAGTTTATGAATACCGTATATTAATGTCAAGAAATTATGTTCAAGACTTATCTAAAGATATTTTTCAATTTGAAGGGATACAACTTACATTATTATTGTATCCCCAATTTCTCTACAACCCCTACTCTAAACAACCACAATCATTTTCGATAGGTTCGTATACATACATATTTATTCTCTTATCTATATTTCCCTTTAACATGTTAATACTTGCTTCACTTCCATATACCTTAACATCAATACCTTTCATAAGAATATAGTTTGATATTGTTTTCTGTTTTAAATCATCGACCAATATTGTATATAAATCACTGAGATTAACACTCTGAACTCTTACAGGATATATAAATATGTCACCTGAAACCTCATCAGGAATTTCTACTTCTACATTATTTGTAAAAACATCATAATATTGAATATTAATCTTAATCATATTTCCCATTGACTCATCTACTAAATATTCAATATCATCTGAAAGATTTTGTATTATGTAGTTATCTTTCATCTCTAAGGATTCTTCCATTACTTTCTTTTCTACTAGTTTTGGAGCTGTATTAGATATTGTCATTTTACTAAACTCTAATACAGAAACCCCTGCACCAATTCCAAATCCTAAAACACAAGCAACAAAGAAGATAAAAAGTTTTTGCCAGTTAGTTCTATGATTAACAATAAAGTTGTAGAAAAGATACAACAAACAAATTGCAAATACTATTAAAGATATTAAGAATAATATTACACCCAAAAATAGAACACCCTCAAATATCATAACTATTCCAATTAATACACAAGCTACAGAAACAAACAATAAAAATATTATTGGTAATGAAACAAAAGCGGTAAAACATTTAATACAAAACAACGCAACTTTCCCAATAAATGAGAATAGACCAAAATCATATCTTCTTATCTCTACCTTTCTTCCTTTTTTATCAATTACTTCGTCTTTAAAAGCAGTTTCTTCTTTATCATCGATTTTTCTCTCATCTTTTTTTGCAACTTCGAATTTATCTAAAAATCTTATCTTATAGATATATACAAAAGAGACAACTGCAACAACAATATATACAACCTCAGTAATTAATTTCCAAATAGAGGAAAGTATATTCCCAATATTTCCATTGATATTAATAAATACATTGTTACCTAACCCAAATAGATATGAGAATGGAATATGTAAAAGAAGAATAAGGATAAAAAGGATAAACATTTCAAATCCAAATCTAATTATAGATTTAAAAGTCATACTATCAAACATATTTATTGTCCTACTAACGATATCTGTAATCTCAGATACTAAATCATTGAAAGTATATTTTCTATTTTTATCTATTTCTAATTGAGAAATATCCTCATTCATTAGATCATCTAGCGAACAATCAAATATTTTACATATGGACATCATCTTATCTGTTTCAGGAAATGCTCCACCTGATTCCCATTTTGAAACTGCTTGTCTAGACACCCCTAGTTTGTATGCCAGTTCTTCTTGAGAGAGTTTCTTTTGCTTTCTAAGATACTCTATGTTTTTTCTTAAACTCATATAAATATATATTAAAATTATTGCCCAATTATAATGCCCCTAGTACAGTTGCAACCACCAACTTACAGTTGTTTTGTGTAAACTTGGGGTTGC
>CAZYGQ010000058.1:0-2624 GCA_964647075.1 uncultured Candidatus Saccharibacteria bacterium | reverse complement strand
ACGGGTCTTGTTGGAACATGTTGAAATTGGCGGAGGATATGGAATGACTTCCGAATAATTTCTAGTAAGGAATTTGATCTCGTATATGCTTTGCTAAGAGATTAGTATACTTTCTTAATTAGTTATTACAGGAATATGATCTTCTACTGTCCATCCAGGTGTTGAATATAACTCGTCCCAGCACTCATCTTCACTTTCAGCCCAATGCACAATGCCAAGAGGGATTGTTTGCTTATCTCCTGGCTTCATGATGATTACTTGATCTCCTAGATGTAGCTTTAAAGTCCCTTTGATGATTGTGTATACCTGAACAGTTTTCAAGTGCTTATGAGGTCTGCTTTTAATCATAACTTCAATTGCTCTGTCGTATTCAGGATGTTCTTGTGTTGGTTCAACTTCGCAAACAAAATGATTCCCATCTCCATTAAGATCAAATGTGTTTTTACCTGGATATTTACTTTGTAATTCTTTAATTATCCTTTCTTTCCTTTGTTCTACACGTTCTTGCATATTAATAGTAATTATTAAAATATTCAGAAATTCTTCTTAATCCTTCTGTTATTACCGTAATATCATCAGCAAATGTAATGCAAAAATGCCCCTCACCACCTAAGCCATTGTTAGAACCAGGGGAAACTATTACTCCAGCTTTTTCAACCATATCTTTGCATAAATCATATGAAGATATATTTTTCCCAAACTTAATATAAAAATAGGGGCAAGATACTGGGAGAATATATGATAAATCTTTTCCAATCTTAGTTATTTCCTGAGCAACAAAGTCTCTGTTCCTTTTAATTCTCCCAACTTCTGTTTTAGCAAAATCTCTAACAGCCTTCTCTTTCAATGATATCTCTGCTGCTTTTTGTGATATGGTTGCGGCAACTGAGTTAAATGACAACTGAAGATGGAACATATCAAAAAATATATCTTCGGGTAGATAGCTATATCCTACTCTCCAACCACACATACAAAACTCTTTAGAGAACGTTCTCGCAACAACAATGTTGTCTCTTATCTCTGGAATATTTAATAAGCTGGTATAAGTACCCTCGTAAGTAAGATAGTTATATGCTTCGTCTGCTACTAAGAGAATGTTCTTTTCTTTTGCGATTAACCCTAACGCAAGCAATTCATCTCTTTGATATATTTTCCCTGTTGGATTATTTGGAGAGCAAATGAGTATCATTCTAGTCTTAGGTGTTACTGCGTTTCTTACTTTTTCAATATCTAATACCCATTCTTTTTGTCTTTCTTCCATTTTGACTTCAACGATATTTGCCTTAGTGAATCTAATTTGATTGAAATAGTCTTGAAATGTAGGGGTGATTACAATACATTCACTGTCATCATCAAGAAGAAAAAGAAATAACTGTTGTAGGAAAGTTGTAGCACCTAATGTTATCAATATATTACTTTGGGGATCTGCAGGAATTTCATTGTGCTCCTGCATATACTTTGTTATTTCTGATTTCAGACCTAAGCTTCCAGTGTTATATGAACAGAATTTATTGTTTTCTTTGAATGTGTTAAGAAGGTTCTCGTAAACTTCTCGTGGAGTAGGGGTAGGACATGAGCCGGTTAGAAATATGCAATCTCCTCTTTGTAGTGCAAGGCCATATAATTCATTGGTGATGTTTGTTCTTAATGATTTTTGATAAGAAGATCTGTAAAACATTTTAGATATTTTACCATAAAGAAGGAAGAATAATTAGAGTATTGATTTAAATTGTTGTTCAATATTCTTTCTGATATGTGGTAAATCTACAAGTCCCGAACTATAGTCTAGGCTTATATAGCAAGACCTTAATAAGTTCAAGGAAATAATCTTTAAAAACGGGGTGGACGGGACTCGAACCCGCAACCTTTGCAGTGACAGTGCAAAGCTCTAACCAGTTGAGCTACCACCCCAAATAATCAGGAAAGTATATCAAAATAGAGTAAAAAGGGCAATAAACCTAGAACCATCTATGATAGAAAATATCATATTATCATTCTTTATGTGATACATACCCTATTGAAAGCCTATCTTTTGTTAATTCAATAATCTGATCATTCCCAGGTAATACACATTCATTTTCAGAGAAATTTTCTCTGTACAAACAAAGATCTTCTGGATTAAACACTTCCCCATTTTTGTTTACCGCTTGCCTAAGTCTCCATATGCCATCTTCTGATTGTTGGTAGTAAGTTTCATAAACCCTCTTTGTACCTTCATATACAAGCTCCATATATGTTTGTTGTCTATTGTATACGGAATGTCCATACACGATCAACCCAAAATCAGGGAATCTAATATCAGTATCATAAGCCCAACCCCAACGATCGACTCTTCTTTGTTTTTCTGTATGATGGTTTATAGTACCTCGAAGTATCAAAGAAAACTCCATATCGTCGAACTCTTCTTTAAGATGCTTCCCCCAGCAGAAATTATCAAAAAAAGAGACTTCTAGATCTTGTCTTCTAAAGGAGAAATTCATGTACCTGTTAAGTCCATCAAGTTTCTCTATATTCTCTCTAATTTGTTGAAATTCAGGATTTAGTTCAGTTTCTTTCTTAATACTACCTTCAGTTTTCTCTCCCATTAACAATACTAAAACAAGTTAGACATATATTTAAGGGAC
>CAZYGQ010000057.1:0-2764 GCA_964647075.1 uncultured Candidatus Saccharibacteria bacterium | reverse complement strand
TCTCATCACTTATCCCTCTTGCTAAAAGATGACTCTGAATCATCTCCTCTCTTTCTTTATTATAATTAGATTCCATTTTTGGTTAAATACATTATAGCTTAATATACTACAAACAGTTCTCCTGATGTATACTTAATAATATGTGTAGAAAAATAAAAACACCTGATGGAATAAAGACAGTTCTAGTAACAGGAGCTAACAGAGGTATTGGCAAAGCTTTTGTAAATGAATTTGCCCATATGGGTCTTGACTGTGTTTTAGTAGGTAGAAATAAAGAAGCATTATCTGAAGTTGCTCAATCCCTAAGTAAACAGTACGGAGTAAATACTTGGGTATTTACTCAAGACCTATCCATTACTAATGCAGCACAAAATGTTTATGATTTCTGTAAAGAACAGGGTATTCAAGTAGATGTTCTAGTTAATAATGCAGGAATGCTAATCTTTGATCAGTTTAAAACCCTATCTAAAAAAGATGTAGAATCAATCCTCAATCTACATGTATCTTGTACAACAATGCTAACATATCTCTTTGGCAAAGAGATGTTAGAAAGAGAGAAAGGCTTTATTATAAATATCTCTTCGGCCTCCGCATGGATGACTTTCCCAGGCACTCAACTATACAATTCTACAAAGAGATATATTCGAGACTTCTCTCGCTCTCTCTTTTATGAGTTCAGGAAGAGTAATGTTGGGGTTACAGTAGTTTGCCCTAGTGGAGTAAATACTAACTTCTTTGCTCTATCACAGAAATTACGCAAGCTAGCTCTTAGATTAAGACTTCTTATTCAACCTGAACGTTTGGTAAAGATTGCTATCAAAAATTCTTTTGCCTTTAGAAAACAGGTTGTACCAACTTCTTTTGACAACTTTTTCATTTCTTTTGTAAAAGATCTCTCTGACTCAACAATCTTTTGGCTAATGGGTATATTCCCACAATTTAAAAAGAAGAAGGCAAGGAATATACCACCAAAAGTTTAGGGTATTCCATTTCCGTATTAATCTTATACTAGATATTAAATCTTTTTCGAATAACAGAACTTTTTTGATATACTCTTTTTATGAATCACAGCTATGAAAAACTAATAGATCCAGGTAGTTATCAAGTTTTCCTCTTCTTTTCAAATGCAGTAATGCCATTTAGTTTTGCAACGCATCCTTGGTTTGTAGTTAACAATAAAGGGGATATATCTAGGTGGGAGATCATAGTAGATAGAGAAAATCTAAAACAGTTTGTAAGAGAGGACTTTTGCAAACCACTTTTAGGCAGTGCCGTATTCCCTCTTGGAAAAAAGTTTTACTTTAAATCAAAACTACTTGGATATATAACTGGAGATGAATCTTCTTCTGCAAAACAAATGGTAGATTGCATTCTCAAATCTAGGGAAGAATATTTATTTAAAGATGAATATGGATTTTTAGGTCCAAATAGCAATACCTATGCACAGTGGATACTAGATATGTTTCCTGAGTTCAAGGGAAAATTACAATGGAATTCTTTTGGAAAAGGATATAAAAGAAAGGGGGAATAGTTCTAGATATGTATATCACACAGTTCTCTCACTCAATGTCTCAAGCACATATATTCAATACATTCCAATAATACCTATACTCTATTTAGTAATATTCTTAAAAGCTACAGTTAAATATGTAAAATACTTATTTATATCCTCTCCTGTAGAATTATAACCATTATCATACTCAAAATAATCTACCCATACCTCTCTCATTCTAGTAAGCTCTCTGTACTGAGAAGGTGTCAATTTAGCCTGTTTAGACAAATCAAAAAGTTCTAATGATCTTATAAATGCCATTTGCGCATACTCTTTGTTATTCTTTCTCTTCCAATTGATAGCTCTATACACCTCACTGCCAATATTAGCCATCTGTTCTAAGAATGATTTCTTTATCCATTCCCCTTCTGCTTGTTTTTTATGTTGTATATTATTCATTTACTATCTTTGTGTTAACAATTTCTAATATCTTTTAGAATACCTAGCAAATCATTGTAATATTCTTCATAAATTTCATCAGGTACAAATTCACTAGAATCTACAGGCATTCCCAGCGAGTCTATAAAATTTATACAATCCTCCTTCATAGTCTCAACTCCATCTTCATAAGTCTCACATCTGATTCTATTAGAAATTGGAACAGAGAGTATTATCAATTCATCAGAGTTCTCTATTCTAACTATATAATAATTAGATAAGGCATGACTTCCCCCTAAAGCCGTTATTGATACGAGATTATTTCCATATTGTTTTTCTGCTAGTGGATTAACCCCAGCGTATAACCACTTCCCCTCCTCTTGATTGTATCTAACATCCTCTGTCTGGTCCTTTAACACAGCTTTACTAATATCTTCACAATATATTATGGATGCTTTGCTTAGATATTCTTTCTCTATATCAGAGTATTCCTTTGGATAAATTTCATAGAGGAAGACGCAGCCATCATTTTCATTGCTGGGATTTTCATAATCAGACTCTATTACTTCATATTGTTCGGGGATTAGGGTTATTAGATCCTCCTTGATTTTAAGAATCCTTTGTTGTTGTGTATTAACAGAATTGTCTTCCCTATTGATTAGAAAAATATACGCTACGATGGAAATGCTTATTAAGAGTACAATAGCAAGCAATATTTTGAAACCTACACTCACTTTCTTATTTGTACTCATAGTAATAATATACTGGTTTAATTTAGTTAAATCAATTGTCTACCATTAGTCTCCTGTGACTTAATACGAACCGAGATTTAAT
>CAZYGQ010000056.1:0-2786 GCA_964647075.1 uncultured Candidatus Saccharibacteria bacterium | reverse complement strand
TTTTACCATCTTTTTCAATGGACATATTAGTATGCATACCACTTCCATTTATTCCTACAATTGGTTTAGGCAGAAATGTGGCTGTTAGCCCTTGTATTTCTGCAACCTGCCTTGCGACTATCTTATACAGTTGTACTTGGTCTGACGCTATGTCGGCAATAGAGTGTTTGTAATTTAATTCAAACTGAGAGGGTGCTACTTCTGGATGGTCTTTTTCATTTTCAAAACCTAACGCTCTGTGTGCTTCGGCAGTGGCATCTATAAATTTTCTTAGCCTATCCAAAGGAAGAGAGTGATAGTATCCACCAGAAGAGACTAATTTAAAGCCAGGTTCTTCCTTAAAATTCATTTCTGCATCTAATCCCTCAACAAGAATGCCTTCTATTTCGTTTGCACCCATAACTAAATATTTCTCTTTTTTATACAACTCATGTAGATAGGTTCGAAGTCTTGACCTAAAATCAGAAGGGTGGGGCATATCATCTGAAGTATATATTTCAGCAAAGAGTAGGACTTTACCAGGGCCAAAGATATCACTTGGAAGCCAGTAAAAAGAGCTCCAATCTAATTTTAATTTTAGATCGGACTCACTAACTTGTGTAAACCCTTTTACCGAGGAGCCATCAAAGGTAAGGTTATCACTAGACTCTAAAAGGTAATCTTTGTTGTAATCAAGCATTTGGAATTTACCCTCTAAATCAGTAAAACCAACAGTAACGGCTTTTATTCTTGTTTCCTTTTTTAAATACTCTGTATAGTAGGATTCTAATTTGTTATTAGGTTTCCCAAAATTATCAATTCTTCTTTTTTTGGCTTCTTTGTTTAAAACCTCAAGTTCATTGTAGGAAATTGTTAAAAAATCTTTTAAGGGTTCGTCCATAAGGATTAATTGGTAAAAAATAAACCTTAAAATGTAACACTTAATATTTAAGTATGCAATAGGGCTCTCTAAAGTTTAGATTTTAAAGGAAGAGAAGGGTAATAATTATTGATAAAACAATAAAGGGGAGTAGAGGAATTTTTACATTTTTAAATTTTTTCTTCCTTAATCCAATTACAACTCCATATGCAAGTGCACTAAACACAGTTAAATATCCCCATATCATTAGGTTTGTTTTACCCACTAGCAGGCCAGCTATCAAAAGCATTCTAACATCTCCCTGACCTAGGGCTTTTTCTTTAGAGGTTAATACAATTAATTGAGAAATACTTCCTAAGATTAATGCAGCAAAGATATTGTTGTATGCAATATATTGCCACCCATTTGTTAATGTTATATCCCTCTTTATTAAAAAAAGAACAATATTTAACACCGAGAGAAAAAAAAACAAAATTAATGATGTTAAATTGTGAACTTCCATTATTTTTAAATCAATGTATGCGAGAAATACTAAAGAAGAAAATATTATTGTGCCTATTAAAAACACCCCAATATTTAATATGGAAAAATTAGAGTAGAGCAGGACTTTTACATAGAGGGAAAGTATTGAGATTCCAAGAAAGGAGATAAAAATTTTTTCTGTGGTATTACACTTTGTTTTAAGTATTTGAGATTTCAAAGGGATCTACATTTATATTTAATTCTTTAGTGGTACTAAACTTAACACTGTTTGAATCAGATGAATTAATTTCAATTATCTTTATTCCTGGAAAACCTACTTTGTCAGAAACGACTACATCACAAGACCAATTATCCATTGAGAGGGTAAAAGTACCAGTATATGTTCCACCTCTTTTAATTTTGTATACTGCTTCTTCTAAACATGTTTCAGAGTTACTTCTAAGTATTTGATAGTCATAGTTCATTTTGCCAACTATTAATGAGGTGGTGTTATTATATAACGAGTTTATTCCTGTAATTAGGAGTAGGGGTAGTATTACTAAAACGGTTGTTAATGCTATATATCCATGATTCCTCACTGTACTAAGTATAACAGATTAGATGTTTGAGAACGGGAAGAGTCAATCTTGGATTCAATCGTGATTGATATATTTATCCCAATAATAGACCCCGGACTTTTATATATTGGAGTTATATTAAAAACTCTAATTAAAAGATTGTTTGGTGTAATCTGCTCTGCATCAAACATAAGTTTTGAGTTTGTAAGCGAATATTCTTTATTTCCAGTTGAGAACACAATACTTAGTCTCCCCTGATCATTATTAAATATGCTATTAACTTCATCTATTGATTTTACTTTTTTAAAGGAGGAATTTAAGTGTTGAGAGATAAAGGACGAGCTCCTTTGTAAGGATGATTCAATGTCATTTGTTCTTGTTGCTTCTTGGGTAGAAAGCATGAAATTGATAATAATTACGATTATTATTGAAAAGATCCCTATGTACAACATAGTTTCAATTAGCGTTACTCCTTTTAATCTATTTTTCATAATTAATTATTAGTTCTTCAAGTAAAGGAGTTGACACAGTGTCAGACTCAAAAAATACTCTGTATTGTATATATCTTCCAATTAACCCAATCGGCAAATCAAAGGTTGATATCCCATCAAAATATGTTGAAGATGTTCCATCGGGTCCTATCCACACTGCACCACTCATATTAGAACTATTACTAACCCTAAGTTGTACTTTCATACTAGTATTTGGTGGAATATTCCCATTTGTTGCTAATACATAATATTCAGAAGAGGTTGAATTAGTATCATATATAGCAGAAGTATGAACTCCATCTTCATAATATCCATAACCATCAGGACCACCTCCACCCAGTCCACCTCTAATTATTTTAAACTCAGAATCAGTATCTCCAGTGACAATATATGAAA
>CAZYGQ010000055.1:0-2985 GCA_964647075.1 uncultured Candidatus Saccharibacteria bacterium | reverse complement strand
AATTAATAGAGAGAAATACTACTATACCTGTTGAGAAAAAACAGATATTTAGTACAGCATCGGACAATCAACCAGGTGTTGAGATACATGTACTTCAGGGAGAAAGAGAAATGGCAGAGGATAACAAGACATTAGGTAGGTTTATACTTGATGGTATTCCCCCAGCTCCTAGAGGTATACCTCAAATAGAGGTCATCTTTACAATAGATGCTAACGGTATTTTAAATGTAAATGCTAAAGATTTAGCTACAAACAAAGAACAAAAAATAACTATTACAGCTTCAACTGGTCTTAAAGATGAAGAAATTGAAAAGATGGTAGAAGAGGCAGCTAAGTTTGCTGATGAAGATAAGAAGAAAAAAGAGAAAGCAGAGAAGAGAAATAATGCTGACTCCCTATGCTTTAGTATTGAGAGATTGATTAAAGAAAATGGAGATAAAATAGAGGAAGATGAGAAAAAAGACTTAGAGGAAGGTGTAAAGGAAGTTAAAGAATTAATTGCTAAAGACGATTTTGATCAAGAAGAGGTGGATAAGAAAGTAGAAGAATTAACAGAGAAGATGCAAGAGGTAAGTAAGAAGATGTATGAGAAAGCATCAAAAGAGGCAGAAGAAAAGAAGGAAGAGGATAAGGAAAAAGATAGTGAAAAGAAGGAGAAGAAAGGAGAGGAGAAGGAAGAAAAAGAGGAAGAGGTAAAAGAGGGAGAGGTAGTTGAGGAGTAATTTTTCAAGAGGGGCTTTAAGCCCCTCCTTTTTTCTGCTACTATATACTCTAAGATAAATTTTACTGCCTTACAGAAATGTCAGAAGAGAAAAGTGTAATAGTGTCTTCAGTTTTCGATATGATTTCGAAGATACAAAGAGTCCTTTTTAATATTACATTATTTGTAATACCTTGGTTAATTATTCCTTTGCCTTTTGATTCAACTGAAAGGATTAAGAGTATAGTCTTTGTTACTTTCTCTTCTCTACTGATACTGTTAGAGGTGGTTAAGTGGATTTGGGATGGCAAGGTATCAATTGTTAAATCAAAATTAGACAAAATATTCCTATTACTGTTCTTCTCATTTCTCTTAGCGACCCTATTTGCAAGGGATTCTTGGATTTCTATGTGGGGATACGATGGTAGAATGGGAACAGGTTTCTTTGTTATGGCATTTCTCTTTCTGTTCTTCTTTCTTTCAAGAGGATTTATGCAAAAAAAGAAAGAAATTGTTAATGCAATTACAGCACTCTCTTTTGGACTCTTTGCACTTATTGCTTTGAGTATGTTATCTGTACTCAAGGTAGATATTTTAGGATGGTTCCCATATGTAAGAGATTTCTTTACTGTAGGACTCCCTCTAACCTTCTCTTTCCAGGAGGTTATGCTTCTTTCAGGAGTATCAATATTTTTAAACATATTTTTGTTGATAGAGGCTTTACAAACAGATGAGTATCAAGCAATTATTTTCCCAGTAGTATCTACAGTAATTTCATTTATATCTTTAGCGACATTTTCAGTTAATCAAGGAGCATTAATTCCAATACTCTTCTTTGTTGTTGCAATATTTGTATGTGTATTACTATGGTTAAAGTTAGATAAGAAACTTAAAGCCTTACCAGCGGTAATTGCACTTTTTGCAACTTTAACTCTAGTATTTTGTATAGGGTTCCAGTATGAACCATTTAGGAAAGCATTGCTTGGAAGTGAATTTACAACTATTACACCTATAAGGTTGGGTGCAGATATCTCTTGGGGTGTCTCTAGCTCTTCAATAGTTGGAGATTTCTTTAGAGGCTTAGTAGGACTAGGAAACGATTCATTTGGTATAGGGTATAACATTTTTAAGCCTAGTTCAGATGCAACAATTGCTTTAGGTAATACAACTTTTGTGACTGCTTCAAATGAGATATTTACGACACTTTCTAATAGGGGCTTAATCGGAGTAACTGTATGGCTACTGCTAGGTCTTTCATATTTAAGACTATTGATAAAAAATATCTCTTCTTCAAAAAAGGAGGGTGCCTTTAGTTCTATTCTACTAGGCTTAGTTGCCCTGTTTGTATATTTAGGCTCTCTCTTTTTACCTTACTCTTTCTTAATGTTTTTTATACTATTTGTCCTTACCATACTGTTAGTGGCTATAGATAGTAAAGAGAATGATAATGATGAATTCTTATTAAAGTTCTGGGCAGTAAATACTGGTACAGGAAATAGAAATATTAATAAAACTATGGAGGGTGTGAACTGGTTTATTACAATACTCTTCACGGTTCTTACTCTAGGAGTAATAATCTTTCTGTCTGTTAGGACAATAGGTACAGCGTATGTAGTTAGAGCAGAGTCCTACAACATAGAGATGAATACGAAGTATCAGAATGAACCAGAGGTTTCAGAGGAAGTTAGAGAGGAGTATCTTGAAAGAATAGCAGGATATTATGATAACGCTTTAAGATATGATGTATCTAATCCATATATAAATAGAAAATCAAGTTTAATTGCTCTTGAGATAATTAATCTTCTAAGTGAAAGATATGCTGATGCAGAGGAGAAAGATAAGGAAGGAATACTTTCTACAATCACTACATGGAAAAACACAGCAATCGATCTCTCAAAGGAAGCAATTAATACTTCTCCATTAACATATGCTAACTGGAATACTAGAGCAGCTGTATATATAGGGTTAATTAGTGTCGGTTTCTCGGATTATAGCCAAGATGCATTAAATGCACTTCAAACTTGTGTAAATATTAATCCACTAGATTACGATTCATATTATAAAGCTGCACAGATATATATGGTAAAAGAGGATTATGACAAAGCTCTTTCAACTTTGGATACTGTACTTCGTATTAATGGGCAACATGTTCCATCTCTAATTCTATCTGCAAGCATATTATACGAGCAGAAAAATACAGAGCAGGCTATTTTATATCTACAAGCTGCAAAAGAAATATTAGAGGTAAACAAGTTAGATAGCTCAGAGACCTATGATAATATTGT
>CAZYGQ010000054.1:0-3040 GCA_964647075.1 uncultured Candidatus Saccharibacteria bacterium | reverse complement strand
AATATTCTTAGCTATTAATATAGTTGGAGGAATACTTGTACTAGCCAGCTACGTAATAGGACTTAAAGCTGGTAAAAGTGCAGATATACTTTGGGGAGGAACTCCTAAAAATATTAGAGGTGTATATACAGTATCAATGTTAGTATCAGCTACGGGATTTTTTCTGTTTACAATATTTACTTTCTTACAATTTAAAAATATTGGAAGTATACTTCCCTACTCTTTAGATAAGAATGTATTTCATATTCTTTACTCAGTATTACTAATCTGTTCTATGCTTTGGATACCTCTAGTAAATATGATGGTATCTACTCCTTCAACACTACTTTGGATATCAATTAGAACAGTATTAATTCTCGTAGGTATTTCTTCTCTCCTTCTCTTAATACTGTTACTGAAAATATCTCCTAAACCTACTGGATTTTTGTATATCTCTAGTATACTTGGCCTCTCCTGGTTTTTTATCCATACTGGAATATTAGATGCATTACTTTGGCCTTACTATTGGAAATAGATTGTTAATACGTACTTTTCATTGTATTTATAATATAGAAGACATATAATGTTGCCTTCTATGGAACAGGAAAGTTTTGCACAAGAGTATACAATTGAAAAGAAACAGGAAGAGTATGCACAAGATAATGTGTTTTTACTTAGAGACAAGGAAGGAAGTCTTATTGCTAGACACAATATATATCCTTTATCTACTGAAAATGTTTTAAATTTCTTTGTAAATAGTACAAACAGCATATATAAATATCGTCACTATCCTGTATTTGGAGGATATTTAGAGTCATACCAAAGAGGTAAAGGTATTGGAATGAGAATGTGGGAGTACTGTGAAGAAGATTTTTTTAATAACCAAGCTACTTCTTACCTGAGATTTGTTTTTGATTCAGATGTAGAAAACAAATGGACTACTAGGCATGTAAACGAATTAATAGAGGAACTCAATAAAAGGGGTATTCCCGTAACAAAGTTAGCCCAGAAAACTTGGGAAAAGAAATTTATGGGAATACTCCTTTTTGAAAAATAAAGCTCCTCTTGTATTTCTATATATTCTTGGTAGAATCTTCTCGTATGCCCCAAAATAAAAAGGAAAAGCAAAAAATATCTAAACCTAAAATACTTCGATTTCTCTCTGTTCTGATTTTGAAATTCTACACGCATACCCTTATGAGTTTTAAAGTTGATATTAAAAAAAGACTTCCCAAAGCACCAAGAATATTTGCTGTGAACCACCCTACTACTGCAGACCCCTTTATCATATATAGCCTGTATCCAAATTCTAAGGTATTGATAACAGAGGGGGTATTTAATGTAAAGATTTTAGGTAAAATACTTTACAGATTAGGACATATTCCTGTTGTTAAAAGTAATGGAAAAGAGGCATACAACAAAGCTAAAGAGACCCTACTTGATGGTAAAGATATCATTATTTTTCCTGAAGGGAAGTTAAGTAATGATAGTCATTTAACAGAAAAAATTAAGACTGGTATTACTAGATTAGCATTAGAGACAGGTGCTAGCGTAATCCCTATTGGTATTAATCTAAGAAAAGAGGGTATTAGAAATTACAGAGTTAAAACTAAGTTTGGAGAAACAGTAATATCTAAATGGTATCTGTTTAACAAGTATGTTGTTAATATTGGTAATAGCATTAAGATTAAGGGGGATATCAATAATAGAAGATTTGTTCAAAAAAAGAGTATGTATATTCAATTACAGATTCAACAGCTTAGTAGAAAGTACTTCTTTAATACAAAGAAATAGGTGTGGATAAAGCATATTTACTTTTTAACTACTTCTTAGTAAAATCCTAGTATGCAAAACAATATATTAACAAATTCATATTTGTATTCCTTCTGGCATCATTACAGTTGCTCAGGGAGGTATTTGCATCGACTTTAGATTATTCATTTATTAGAAAAGCATACAACCTCCCTAACAGGAGGTTTTTTATTTATATAACTTATTTATTTATAACAATGGAATTAGAAAAAATATTAAAAGATTTAGTTGAGATACCCTCAGTTACCTCAGATATAGATAATTGTAAAAAGGCAATAGATTACATTAACAGGTTAGTTATCAAAGAGGGTCTTAAAACTAAAATATATGAGAACAAAAATGTTTACTCTCTTCTAATAGCAAAAGAGATTAAGAACAAATATGAAATTATTCTTAATGGTCACTTAGATGTTGTACCAGCTTCTTTAGAGCAGTTTAATTCTGTAACTAAGATAGAAAACGGTAAAAGAATAATGTATGGGAGAGGGACAAGTGATATGAAGGGGCCTGATGTAAGTATATTACTTGCTTTCCTTGAGAGTATTAAGGAGGGAAACAATTTGGATATGGCTTTACTCTTTACTACAGATGAAGAAACAGGAGGATTTAATGGAATAAAATACTTAATAGAACAAGGCTTTTCTGCTGATGTAGTATTTATCCCAGATGGAGGACAAAACTGGAGTATTTGTACTGCAGAAAAGGGGGTACTTCAACTTCAATTTAATGCTACAGGTATAAGTGCTCACGGCTCAAGGGTATGGTTAGGAGATAATGCTGTAGAGAAATTAATAGAAGTATATAGAGATATTCAAAGAGAATTTATTAAAAAGTGGGGGAAACCTACCAAAGAAAATAACTGGATACCTACTATAAACTTAGGAGCTTTAAATGGAGGGAATGCTGCAAACAAGGTTCCAAATGAAGCAGAAATGCTAATAGATATTAGATATCCTCTACCAATTAAACAAGATGATATTGAAGAGATTATTAAAAAAAGTGTTACAAAAGGTATAACTTGCAAACCTATCTCAACTGGAGCTCCCCTTCAAACAGATATTAAAAGCAAATATTTTAAAAAATGGGTTTCTCTAATTGACAATCCAGTTTTTGAAAAAGAGCCTGGTGCTTCTGATGGAAGATTCTTTGCTGAGAAGGGCATTAATGTCATTCTTACTAAGCCAATATGTTCAAAACCCCACATCGATAATGAGTGGGTAGATATAGATGATTTAATAATCTTTAAAGA
>CAZYGQ010000053.1:0-3200 GCA_964647075.1 uncultured Candidatus Saccharibacteria bacterium | reverse complement strand
AGGGAATAGGGTATTACAAAAAATATCTTAAGAGTTTAAAGGAGAGGAATGTAAAAGTTGTCTTAACATGTTGGCACTGGAGTATTCCTTTATGGTTAGAAAAAGAGGGTGGAGTGTTAAGTAAGAATATATATAAATACTTTAATGAATATGTAGAGTTTTTAGCAAAGGAATTATCCGAGTATGTAGACTACTGGATTACTATAAACGAACCAGAGTCTTTTACTTTTTCTTACCTATTTGGTAAGTGGCCACCATGTGTAAAAAACCCTTTAAAATTTCATAAGGTTTTTAAATATATCCTTCCTAACATGCACATAAATGCATATAAAGTAATTAAGAGTTTAGATCCAGAGAAGCCAGTCTCCTTGTCTAAAAATGTATGGTGTGTCTCATCGTACAACAGTATGCCCTGGAATCGGTTATTGGCATACCTTTTTGATTGGTATATGAGTAAACCTCTTTTGGATAAGGTTGTAAAGTATACAGATTATTTGGGTATTAATTTCTACTTCCATAACAAATTAGGTATAAGGGGGGTGAGAAATGATAATGACAAAATTTCTGATTTGGGTTGGTGGTTACAGCCAGAGAAACTTTACAATGTCCTTATAGATGTTTCCCAGAAGTATAAAAAACCGATATTTATTACTGAAAATGGAGTTGCAGATAGCGAGGATATTTTCAGAGAGTGGTGGATAGAGGAAAGTATTAAGGCAATGCACAAAGCTATATCCCAGGGTGTAGATGTTTTTGGATATTTGCATTGGTCTTTGTTAGATAACTTCGAATGGGATAAAGGGTATTGGCCAAAATTTGGTTTGGTTTCTGTTGAGCCTAATACAAAACAGAGAGTAATTAAAAAGAGTGGGGCGTATTACTCAAAGATTATCAAAAATAATGGAGTAATATAGGGGTATTATTAAGAATGCAAGATATTAGTTTTAAGATACTCTTCTGGTAATTGACAACTATGATAAATCTAATAGAATGTATGTTATTCCTATGAATAAAAGGAAATCTGAATATTACAACAAATTGTATAATATCCTTCTTCCTTTAGTTTTTCTTTTAGGATTAGGAACGGGTATTCTTTTTAAGAGTATCTTCCCTTCTCAGCAGGATAGCCAGTTTGCCCAAACAAGAGAAAATGGTTATGAATATATCAATCCATTAATTGATTTTGAAACTCTACAACCCACAACCATAAAAAAATATGTAGAACTTGAAGATGAGGTAAGTCAGTACATTTCTGAGAAAGAAAAGGACCGCGAAGTATTTCATATCTCATTCTACTATAAAGATCTTAACAGTGGTGCATGGATAGGTATAGATGAAAATGAGAAATTTATACCTGCAAGTTTAAATAAAGTACCACTAATGATTGCTCTGTACAAAAAGGAAATGAAAAGCCCAGGATTTTTACAAACAAAACTTAAATATAGTTATTCAAATGAAAATGATATTTTAACTCAAGCGATTAAACCCGAGTTCTATCTTGAAAGTGGTAAAGAGTATAGTATAGAGGAATTAATAGACCAATTAATAATATATTCTGACAATTCTGTTTTAGAGATATTGTACTCTACAATATCAAACAAGGAGGGTCAGGATATTTTCTACGAACTAGGGATATCAAATCCATATGAATTTGGTGGTCTTCAAAACAGTATGAGTGTAAAAGAGTATTCTTCGTTTTTTAGAATTATGTACAACGCATCTTACTTAAACAAAGAACTCTCCTCTAAAGCTCTTGAAGTACTAACAAATACTAAATTTGATTCTGGTATTAAAGCAGGAGTACCAGATACAATTAAAGTTGCAAATAAGTTTGGAGAAAGAAATTTTGCAGATGAGAATGAAGCAGATAGTAGTCAAATACATGATTGTGGAATTGTGTATTTCTTACCCAAACCGTACCTGCTTTGTATTATGACTAAAGGGAGTAATCCTACTAAGCAGATAGAAGTTATTAAAGCAATATCAACAATTGTTTACAACGGGGTATCAAAATAGTTTTCATATCTCTTCGGGAGTTCAAAGGTAATTGATAAATGGTATTGGTTGAAATTTAGTTTAGTTTCAGTTGAGCCTAATACAAAGCATAGAGTAAATAAAAAGAGTGGGGAGTATTACTCAAAGGTTATCAAAAATAATGGTATAATTAAGCCTTAAAATATTAATTATATTTACTATGGAGAATCCTTTTATTGGTCCCGATCCCAGACCTATTGAAAGTGAACTAAAGGCGGGGAGGGAAAAGATAAGTGAATATCCAATAGGCCTTACCTCAGAGGATATTCGGAGAATAGAGTTGCCTCTTGAAAGTTTAGAATATGAAGGAGAGGGATCTTCTAGCTATTCTCGAAATTATGATCAGCAGAAACAAGAGTATCTAGAAACCTTTGGAATAAAAGCAGAAGGTTTAGGTCATGCGGAAACAGTTACTTCTTTCATTATTTTCTCTCATATAGCTACTCTTAAGTTAATTGAGGAAGCTGGAGGGGATTTAGATAAAGCAACCGAAATTGCCAACAGAATTTTATACGAGAAAAGAATAGATAGGCTTGGATATAGTGACTATTTAGGAAAGGGTATTACATATGAAGGGTCAAGAAAAAGATTAGGGTTTGCTGCAAATACAGAAGGGAGATTAAGTGAGGATCATTATTCACGAATCTTAAGGAGTATTCTTAACTCTCTAACAAAGAAGATCAATTTGAGAGATTAGTTTGGTGTATACAAAAGAACCCTTATAAATGGTATAATATCAATGTTCTTTAAGAATATGGGGACGTAAGGCTTTCGACAGAAGTATTTAAGTGCTCTTGTCACAAATCGTTTTTAAGTTCGTAAAACTTAAACACAGATAAGTGTAGAAAACAAACTTAACGCTTTTGCAAGTAAGCTAAGGAATGCTTTTAGCATGCCTAATTATGCTTACAACTTTGCATAAGTTTGGGTAATTAGTTTTATCCAATGTCTATTTTCTCTATCCCTAGTTAGGGGATATAGACAGTCGTTACTAGGGTATAGTATGTATTCTTTGTCAGTAGAGAATCCGTAGTGAATATAATTACTGAGTAGATTGAACTTTTTGTTAGATTTTTTAGTTTAATCTAGCTATACAAATCTAAATATATTTGTACATGACATTGTGCTTAGCTTTTGGACGTGGGTTCAAATCCCACCGTCTCCAC
>CAZYGQ010000052.1:0-3363 GCA_964647075.1 uncultured Candidatus Saccharibacteria bacterium | reverse complement strand
CAACCTTTTTAAGGGGTAGTACACGGGTCTATAAGGAACCTGGGGATTATGGCGGAATGGACGGGACTCGAACGAGATTAAAATATTACCAAGCAAGTAAAGGATTTCTGGACAGTAAGGTTCGAGCATCGTTTCCATAATGGACAGGTCTAGTAGAATTGAGTATGGACTAATAGCGAGATTTATACAGTATCTTCCTCAATTAAAAGGGTAGGATCCTGATTAGTATATCCACCATCTACTGTAATTACCTGACCATTAATATATTCAGACTCCGGTTTTAACAAGAATGTAACTAAGTTTGATATATCCTTTGGATCAGCTATACGTTTTAAAGGATTAACATCTGCGACCTCTTTAAGAAATTCTTCTCCAGAATCTTGTACCATTCTTGTATTAACCCACCCAGGAGCAACTGAGTTTACAGATATCTTTTTTTCTTTAAATACTAGACACAAAGATTTTGCTAATGAATTAACACCTGCTTTACTCGCAGAGTAACTAGCAGTAATACTACCTCCATAGACTGCATCTGTTGAACTAATCATGATGAATCTACCACCATCTACAAAAGAATTTTCGAAATATTTTGCTAAGAGATAGTTAGAAGTAAGATTAACTGCAAGAGTTTTATCCCAAATATCAATATCGTTTTCTATACTCTCTCCTTCATAATCTACAATTCCGGCACAATTAACTATTCCATATATAGGAGTATCCATAGTCCGTATTTCTTCTATGAAACTCTTAATAGAATCTCTGGATAGAAGATCTAAGTAAAAGGATTGAATATCGGTATTATCTATATGGGTATTAGTATATGTACCTATTACAGAATATCCATCATCAATCAAATCTCTTGCAACTTGTTTTCCTATTCCCCCTGAGGCTCCAATAACTATTACAGTTTTATTCATAGCAATATTCTAAATTAATTAAGGATAATAGTAAAGAAAGGATTTATCCACATAATATACTTAACAGAAACGGGACTGGAACGGAAATAGTGTTTTTATTAGTACGATAAATATTGTGTTAAATCAACATTCCTCCTTCGAACCAAGGAGTATTTATTTAAGTCTGTTTTTAAGGTTTTTCATCCACCAGGCTATTGATTTCGGAATGCCTGATTTTTGACATCCAAAAACTCAATCCCAGAAAGGATATTTTGATATAGCATACGAGTCTCATTGGAACAACTATAGGCTGGCGGAATGGACAGGACTCGAACGGACCTAAAATATTAACAAGCAATTAAAGGATCCTTTTAGACTAGGGTTCGAGCATCGTTCCCATAATGAATGGGTCACCCTTTAAATTCTAATATATTTACGGTAAATTATATTTATGGATATAGTTGAAGAAATTCGAAAACATGTAATAAAGAGATATCAAGAAAGAGATGATGCGGAAGGCATGGATATGTACGAAACTCATGTTAAATACGTTGTTGAGTATGCAAAAACATTAGCAGAGAAACTAGGTGCAGGTGTAGAAGTAGTAGAGATAGCTGCATTATTACACGATATAGCTAGAATTGATGGCTTAAATGAAAATCATCATATAGAAGGTGCCAAATATGCGGAAGAGTTACTAAATAGCTTAGGATATGATCCTGAGAAGATTCCCGTAATTAAGGATTGTATTATTTCTCATAGAGGAAGTACTGGTATTCCTCAAAAAACAGTAGAAGCAAAATGTTTAGCTTCTGCAGATGCTATGGCGCATTTTAGAAGTATTCCAGATATGTTCTACTTTGTATATAAAGATTTAGGTTGTGATATTGAAGAAGGTAAGCAAAAATTAAGAAAGAAATTTACTGAAAGTTACAATAAAATGATACCAGAAGCAAAGGAAATAGTAGAAGAAAAGTATATTGCTGTTATGAAGATTCTTGAATAAGAAGCATTATCCACAGAATGTAGTTAACAGAAACAGGACTGGAACGGAAAGAAGATTTTTGTTAATACAATGATTCTTGTGTTAAATCACCATTTGTACTTCGAACCAAGGGGTGTATATTTTAGTCTGTTTTTGAGGTTTTTCATCCACCAGGCTATTGATTTTGAAATGTCTAATTTTTGATATCCAAAAACTCAATCCCAGAAAGGATATCTTAACATAGCACACGGGTCTCATTGGAACAACTATAGGCTGGCGGGACATACACGTCTGGACCCTATGTAAAATGAGAATGAGACAAAAAAGACAGTATAAAAAAGAGAAGGGAGTTTCTCTCTACTAACTTATTCTTACGGGTGGCATCTCTGTCTCTAATTCATTTATTTCCTGTAATATTGTTTGAATACCCCTATCAGTAATTGAACCAATTTCTTCTTCTATCAATTTATCATCTATAACATCTGAAAGTAGGACATTTCCATTAGGTAATATAATCATGTAGGGTTCTCTGTAGCGAACTGGAAAGAATTCTAGATTAGGGTTATGGCATATTTCTTCTAATACTGGTCTTAGATCTGTTTCTAACACATCCGTATATTCATCATCATCTCTCCATATTGGGAGATACTCATAAACCTTCCAGTTTATTTTATTCCACGCTATTCCCTCACTCTTAAGTAGAAATGGTATTTGTTTTATTTCCGCAGAGTTAATAGAGGTGATTACTGTCCTGAGAGTTACCTCTGTATTTGTATAATTAGCTTGTATTTCTTTAATTAACTCTAAAGCTTCTTGTATCTGATTACTGCCTCTTCCAACTCTAATATTTGTTTCTTCATTTACTGCATCTAAAGATATCCCTATTTCATCTATATAGGGTAGTAACTTTTTGTATTTACCCAATGGAAAGTTTCCATTAGTAGATAGGGTAGTTGTGATACCTAGATCTTTGCTAAACATTAACAGTTCTTTCAAGTGAGGATATATTGTTGGTTCTCCTCCAGAGAATACTATTTCTTTAGTACCATAGTTATACAGTTCTTGAATGATATCTATCCATTGAGTGTATTCTAATTCAGGATATATATTCTTTTCTGCAAAGCAATGATCACAATTAAAAGGACATTGAGTTGTTATTAACAAATCAACTTTGTTAGGAGAGGATGTCTTATCCATAAGGGGATTATATCAGAAGCTCATTTCATATTCTATGAGGGTAGTGGATTTAACTGTACCACATAAGGCTTCAACCTTCGAACCAAGGGCTCTTAAAAACATCTCTTTTTTGACTCTTCTCATCCACCAGGCCTTACTTTTGAGAACTTCACTTTTTTAGGTCAAAATAACGCAATCCCCATAAGGGTTTTAAAAGAAGGTGGACGGGTCTTGTTGGAACATGTTGAAATTGGCGGGGTGGACAGGACTCGAACGGAGATAATAACTTTAAAGACAACAAAAGGA
>CAZYGQ010000051.1:0-3369 GCA_964647075.1 uncultured Candidatus Saccharibacteria bacterium | reverse complement strand
ATACTCT
Source organism: uncultured Candidatus Saccharibacteria bacterium (assembly GCA_964647075.1). Lineage (GTDB taxonomy): Bacteria > Patescibacteriota > Dojkabacteria > SC72 > SC72 > UBA2259. Next base: position 3,362 of record CAZYGQ010000051.1, on the reverse strand, counting down.
TTTATATAAGTAAGGTCAAGAAGAAGGCCAAGCAAGGAAGGAAATGGGTGTACAGGGATGGATGTCGAACCTTTTAGAGATACTTAAGGAAATTGAAAAGATTGTTATGTATAATCTAGAAAGTTAATTTTGCGAAATTTCAAACAAATGAATCTCTTCAAAGGTAGTAGACTATATCTCAATCCATTTCAGCCGCAACCTGTTCATCCTGATGACTTCCACAAATTCCCAGAGCCAGTTCCTAATAGTGTAATATTTGCATCTGAATCTGAAACAAAAGCAAAAATCTTTGCAACCTTCTCTGGGATTATCTCCTTTGGAACATCCACTACTTCCCAAAAACCAGGTATAACTATTCATCTAAGCGATTCAATAGACCCAGAAACTCTAAAGGAAAAAGTATATCTATATAAATTTGATTCTGAGACAGAAGGTTGGAAATATATTGAAGAGAGTAGAGAATGGTATAACATTACCCAACAGGTTCCCTTAGAAGTAAAAGAGTATACCCGAGAAGAACTGTATAAAGAGTTAAAAGAGAATTCAGAGATAACTTTTGAAGAAGAGTTACAAGAGAGAGAGAGCTCTGCTATTAGTTAGTAAAATGGGTGTACAGGGGCTCGAACCCTGAACCTAACGATTAAGAGTCGTTTGCTCTACCAATTGAGCTATACACCCATATAAACAAATGAATAATACCAGTAGAATACACTTTTTTCAATACATTACACCCTCTCTATCTTAGAAACAGTAATATCTCTTTTAACCCATTCCTCCCTCTTCTCTATAACAATCTCACTATCCCCCTCGATACTCTCCACCTTATACCCCGTTTCTAAAACCTCGATTCTATACCTACCACTAGGAGCAAGTATCCTATACCTACCGTTAGAATCCGTAACCCTCTTTAATATTAACTTCTCAAACTCCATATCCCTTAAACCAATAACTACACCCTCAACAGGATTACTATCAACATCCCTTACTACCCCATATTTAATTTTTCTAGTAAATATCTTTCTAATCATAAAAAGGAATGAAAGGAAGTAAAGGAACAACACTAAAGCAGTTAACCAATACGGTCTTTCAACATACATATATATTGAAAGAACAAGACCAACAACAAACAATAATGTATGCAATATACTAAAAAGGACTTTAACTCTACCCCACACTATCTCTCTTAAAACCCTAAAACTAGAGACCTGCTTAGGATCAAGAGGAATTGAAAAATTAGGAATACTCTCTTGATTAATCTCAAAAAAATCACCATGGTATACATTAGTTAAAGGATAGTCATCTTTACCGTAGATAATAGTAGAAGGATATGTATAGTCAGAAGCACGAACCTCTATCCTATACCTCCCGTCCTCAAGTTTAGCTGAAAAGTATCCCCTACCATCTGTAACGTCAGACCAAACCATCTTACCATTCTCATCATATATTCTAACTATTGCTTGAGGAACTGGATCTTTTGTTAAAGCATCATATACATATCCCAAAGGCTTAGCACCAGTCCTAAAACCTAACCATCTAAGTAAGTTAAGGAATAGTTGGAACAGTACCAAAGGAAGATTAATCAAACTACCAAAAGTAAGAATAAAGGCAGTAGCAACAGTAATAATACTAGTAGAAGTAGTAAGAGCCTCTAAGTTATTAGGGTCATAGTTGCCTACCAATTTATCAATATTAGAACCGATATCTATTAGACCCTGTTGAATAATTTCAACTATTGAAGGCTCCTTTTCTTCTTCCTCTGGTTGTTGCCCTGAAGGAATAGTAAGAACTATATTGCAAACCCTTTTAATATTACCTGCACTATCAGTAGCTTCTACGCAGAACTCATAACTAACTCTAAGATATGCACCTGATATCCGTTCTAACTTGTTTAAAGGTATTGATACTATTAAATTATCTCCCTCCATTCTATAATCAGTAGTACACTGATATGTTTCATCTTTTGAATTAACACAAAGAAACACAGCACTCTCTAATTGGAGGTTATCTGTAACAGTAAATATCATCTCTACACTATCTTTGGAATCCCATACAACCGTATTGTTATCTCCAACATCACCAATAGTAATGACCTTAATCTCAGGCAGTTCATTATCTTGAACAGAAAATACGTATGTAGACCAACCGCTCTCTCCACCATACGGATTTCTTGTTTTCACTCTATAGAAATACATCTTTCCATTCTCAAGATTTGTAGCTTCGTATGAGGTAGGATTAATCCAACCAGAATTACTCAAAACTGTATTAAAATTAGGATCCTCACTAACCTCTACATAGTACTGATTACCACTACCAATTGAATTCCAAATTACAGTATTAGAAGTGCCCTTTGTGTAGTAAGGCTCAGGTGAAAAAGTAGGAGCATTAACAGGAACAACATACAAAGTTTTACTGTTTTGAATAACAATATCATACCCATATGTAACATCCTTAGCAGAAACAGTATATGTACCAGCAGAAGTAGAATATACAGTTGCAGTCACTCTACCCTGAGAATCTGTAACTCCAGTTGGTTGAGTAATTATTAATCCAGGAGCAACTATTACTACACTCCTTCCAGCTATACCAACACCGTTAGGAGAAAGTATTCTAACCGTTACAGTACTAGGTTGTCTAATCTCAACTGTTACGGGATTAAGATCAACCGTGGAATATATATCAACTTTAACTTGACCAGTTACAATTACAGAATCACTCCACTCTTGAGAATAAATATTATTAAAGGGAATAAGAAAAACAACCACAAGGAAAAAAATATACAGAATTGTAAAGAAGGCAGTTTTTGATCTCATTTTTATATCTCCTCAATTATCCTTTTTATATATACATCCAATGCCAAAGTAAACTTCTTATCTATATATATATTATCCCCTAATCTATGACCATTTCCTGTTTTACTGTAGCAGTTTTTGCACAGAAGAGCAAAAGATATTAGGTCAATATATTCTAGGTCACTCTTACTCTCACATACACTACACAGTGAGAAATCTCCTAAATATCCCATCTCTTTTAAAAAGATTAATCTAAACCTATTAACACTCTCAATGTCAAAGTTCTTCTTACATAAACTCTCAAGCATATTAAAAACTTTTTGGTTAGGATCGTTCTCTTGTAAAATCTTTCCTAAGATATCTAAAACCCTTTTAATATCCTCTATCCTGTTTTTGAGTATGTCTGTATCTGGAGAGTATATTAATTGAGATTCTGTGAGCAAGGGTAAACCCTTACCTTCATAGAAGGATATATCACACACATTTAAAGTCTGAATATTACCCCTGTTTTTGCTATTAATCTTTCTAATACCTTTAGCAAAAAGAGTAAATTTACCTGTATATTTACCAAAT
>CAZYGQ010000050.1:0-3381 GCA_964647075.1 uncultured Candidatus Saccharibacteria bacterium | reverse complement strand
AGTGCAGGTGTACAGGGTACTCCAGGATTTGTAATAGGGGTATTGGATAAGGATGGTAATGTCCAGGGGAAGTTAATAGCTGGAGCATATCCATTTGAATCATTCAAAGCTATCATTGATGAGATGTTAGAGAAGTAAGTTAGGGGATAGATACGGAAATGAGAAAGGGAGGCTTAGCCTCCCTTTTTAATTCTTTATTTCTTCTTACTTAGTTTCTTAATAGCGATCTCTTTAGTTTTAGGATATGCATGATATTTAACTCTTGTTACAGATCCTACTGCTAATGCCATTAATGAAAGGGTGTATAGACCATTTACGAAAGGTATTAGTTTAATTACTGTAGATATACCTCTACCCAAAAGTAGGGAGAGGAATCTTCCAGAATCATCCTTTTTAAATTGTTGTAATATCTTATGTCCTATTGCACTCTCTACCCATAGGGTTCCAAAGAGAGAGAGAAAGAGTAGTACTCCAATTATTAATATCGCTATTGGTGCACCTACTAAGGTAAGAATTAACAGAAAGAGAGGGATAGGTACTGCAAAGAGGATTACCATTCCAACTGCAAAGCTTTTAACAAAGTCTATCCAGGAGGTAGTAATCTTTTTTTCTATTTGTAATGTTTTTACTGGTGCTGCAAATATTATTATTAATCCTACAATATACATTCCAGCGAAATTGATTAATGCTAATCCAATATTTAAACCGAAGAAATCATCTTTAGTTACTTTAATATCATTTTGAGTCTTATTGCTTCTACTACCTGCTATTAACTCTCCTGCAATATCATTTTCATCTATAGTATAGTTATTACTCTCTATTAATAAGTCTCCCCCTATAGATGCAGTTGAACTAAATTGGCCTGATATCGCTCTTACATCATCTAAAACTGTACCATCTAGGGTTAACTGTCCAGAGCCTATCATTACATCTCCATTAATACTTCCAGATATATTAGTAATCATTCCTAATACATAGAGGTTATCTCGCAGGGTTGCAGATATTCCAATGTTAGAACCTATTGCAACTGTATTGCCTGATACTGTTCCAGAGAGTTTAATGTTCGATCCAATGAAATACAAATCTCCTGTAATAGTACCATCTACTAATATGTTTTCTCCTATTACAATTAGATCTCCATCTACTATTCCACTAACAGTAACATTGTTTCCTGTTACATAGAGGTCATCTTCAATAATGGATTCTTTATCTAGGGTATACTCTCCTGATTCAAATTTAGCAGCTTGTGTTGGGGTGATTAGGAGTAAGAGGAGTATTACTGTTGGTAATATTATATTTCTTATCTTTAATTTAAACATTATTACTTAATATTAAGTTATATATATACATATATATATTAGCATATTGTATATTAATACTGTTAGTCATTTTCTAATTAAGTATGTATAATCGAGAGATGAAAATTTCAATAGTAATTGTTAACTATAATGGCGTTCATTTACTAAAAAAGAATTTAAAATCCGTAGTTAATACTCAGTATCCTCACTTTGATGTTGTAGTAGTAGATAATGCATCTGTAGATGATAGTGTTCAGTATTTAAAGAAGGAGTTTCCTACTGTTAAGGTTGTTGAGAGTAAAGAGAATTTAGGATTTGGTAGGGGTAATAACTTGGGAGTAGCTGCATATCCCAACTATGATGCATATCTGTTTTTAAATAATGATGTAAGTGTACCTAAAGACTTCCTAGATAATATGGTTAAGGTATTAGAGAGGGACCCTAAGATTGGTGCTGTAGGACCTAAAATACTTTACTCAAAAAAAAGAGATGGTAAATATATTGTTAATTCTGCTGGTATTCAGGTAGATAAACATTTTCTGTCATATGACAGATATGATAAACAGGAAGATAGTCAAATGTTCAATGTAATTGAGCAGATTGATGCAATAATGGGAGGGGCATTCTTAGTTAAAAGAGAGGTTTTTGAAAAAAGTGAAGGCTTTGATCCTAGGATGTTTCTTTACTATGAAGATATAGATCTATCTCTTAGAATTAGAGACTTAGGATATCAGATATACTATGTTGGTACTTCCCATGTATATCATGACCATATGGCTTCTTCTAAGAAATTGGGAATGAGAAGAAGAAATGTTATGAATATGTGTAATAGGTATAGGAGTTTGAAAAGGAGATTAGGAATTGGTATAGCAATTAAGGAAAGTATCTGGTATCTTTTTAATTGGTTTATATGGAAAATGATATACTCTAAGAAGATAACTTTAAAGGAATATCTAAAAACAGGTAATGAGAAGTAATGATTTAGACCTATACAAACAGTTTGTAAAAACAACCTTTAAGATGAGATACAAAGGCTCTATCTTAGGTTTCTTTTGGGTATTGCTTAAACCCTTCTTTATGTTTTTAATCCTGTTTATGATTTTCTCTCGAGTATCTGGGTCTACAACAGGACTTACATCACAGCAGTACGCTGTATATCTTCTCTCAGGTTTGATTGTATATACATTCTTTAATGAAGGAATGATTTGGGGTATGGGTGCAATTATGGAGAGAGCGGGATTAATTGTAAAGATTAATTTCAGAAGAGAGGTTGTTGTTGCTAGCTCTCTTACCATGGCATTGATTAACTTTAGTATCAATCTAGGTATTGTAATTGCAGTAGCATTAATTTTAAATATCAGTTTAACATTTCTAGGTTTGGCATATATTCTTTTAATATGCTTCACAATGTTTTTGGCACTCTATGGGATTTCTTTCTTTACAAGTATCTGGTTAGTTCATGTAAGGGATCTTCAGCACATTATGGAACTAGTATTACAACTCCTCTTCTATGCAAGTGCTGTATTTTTCCCAATTGAGATGATTCCTCAGAATTTTAGATTCATCGTATACTACAATCCTGTTGCAAGATTTATTAAAGCCGTTCGAGAGGCATTGATATATGGAAATATAACAGATATTAAATTTGTTTTAGTAGCACTTGTAACATCCTTAATTTTAGTTGTAATTGGTAGTAGATATTTTAATAAACATATTAAAAAAATAGCAGAGCATTTTTAAAAAATGGAAAAGAATATAGCAATTAAAGTAGAAAATTTAACAAAGAATTTTAGAATCCCAGAACATGGTTCAGCTAATACCATACAAGAGAGATTTGTAAATCCCTTCTCAAAAAAAAGAATGATTGATTTTACTGCGGTAAAAAATCTTTCATTTGAGGTTAAGAAAGGAGAATTCTTTAGTGTAATTGGTCCTAATGGTGCAGGTAAATCGACTCTTCTTAAACTAATCTCTGGAATATATGTTCCTACGCATGGGAATATATCAGTTGATGGTAAACTTGTACCTTTCTTAGAGCTTGGGGTTGGATTTAATCCTGATCTTAGTGCTAGAGAGAATGTAT
>CAZYGQ010000049.1:0-3420 GCA_964647075.1 uncultured Candidatus Saccharibacteria bacterium | reverse complement strand
TCAAGTAGGAGATAGAATAGGGTTCTATCTACACCACCAGAAGTTTCAACAATCCAAGGTATATATTTCTCATTTGTTTTAGGATCTGTATATGACAAATCCTTACCAGAGAATTTGCTATGTTGGACTAAATCATAATCTCCTCTCCAATGAATACCCTCATTTTCTGACCAACCCCAATCTGTTTTATACTCAATATCAAAAGCCTTCTTAGCATAGAATACCAATTTTTCTTTAGGGTGCTCCCAAAATCTTAGATTCTCTGTCTTCCTATACAAAGATTGATAGAATTTCATCCTCTCTTCTTTCCAATATTCAAACCATTTATCCATATCATTTGGATGAACAAAGAATTGTAAATCCCACTGTTCAAACTCTCTAGTTCTGTATGTTAATTTGTTAGGAGTAACCTCATTTCTAAAAGCCTTACCAATCTGTGCAATACCGAAAGGAATCTGTTGTCTAGTTGAGTCCACAACATTTTTGAAATTAAGATATATATTCTGACAAGCCTCACCCCTTAAGTATGCATCCATCTTTTCACCTTCAAGTACTCCGACCTCAGTCTTAAACAACATATTGTATTTTCTACTATCAGTAAACTCTGTATTACCACACTTAGGACATTTCTTCTCAATATCCTCTGGTCTAAATCTCTGATGACACTTCTTACACTCAACTACCTCATCAGCAAAGCCTGTAAGGTGCCCTGATGCCTCCCAAACCTTTGGATGGGTAATAATGGTCCCATCTATACCCACAACATTTTCTCTACTATCTACCATATACTTCCACCAATATCTTTTTAAGTTGTTTTTCATCTCTACACCAACAGGTCCGTAGTCATAGAAACCACCCATACCACCATATATTTCAGAATTAGGAAATATTATTCCTCTTCTTTTTGCTAATGCAGTAATCTTTTGTAATATATCCTCAGCCATATTTATGTATTTTTATATTATTTCCCAATTATACATCATCTTCTTTTAGTATGGAGAAAATATTTGATAATATATTAATAGATGAAAAGGAATCCAAAACTAAAAATCTTAATCATATCCAATATTGTTCTAGTAATATTAATCCTTTTTTGGGGTTCTAAAATATATATTACTAAAACCAAATCAATATCGGACACTAACCAGGTCGTAGCCAATGAAGAAATAGAGGGACTCCCTTCGGAAGAGATTAAGGGTGTAGAAGAAGAAAAAGTTTTTACTGTATCAGTATGTGGAAGTACCAGTTGTGTATGGATATCTAGTACAGGATTAATTCAAAATGGAATACTAGATGAAAAAGCTCTCTATCAAAAAATACTTGACAGCGTAATACCTCATTTTGAAAACAAGTATGGAGGAAAGACTTTTGCTAAGAACAGGGCTGGCAGTTTCATATATTGGAAAGAAGATAATATACCGGACTTAAGTAATATATACTCTGATATTGTAAATGCTTTTAGAGAGAAGGATGCCACCTCTATTCAATTAGAAGTTAAAGATTTACCAGGAACAGATGGAACATATTCTAATAGATATATAGAGGTAGATGATTCAAAATTGAAATTGTATGCATGGGTAGATGGTAAGGTTGTAAGAGAGATTAAGCTCTCTCCAGCGAAGAAAGGATACCAAGTATATGGAGTATTTCCGATAATTGATAAAGGGTTAGCCCCAATAGCCCCGACAGGAAGATATATGCCTTACTGGATGGCTTTTTACTACTCTCCTAAACAAAATACATATTGGGGATTGCATGCATTAATATGGTGGTATGATGAAAATGGGAGAAAGGTATACGAACCTACATCAAATATTGGTGTTAGAAGGAGTGGTGGTTGTATAAGAATGTTAGTAGAAGATGCAAAATTTCTGTATGAGATATATGAGAAAGGAGACCCAATTCTAATACATGAATAGATATTTGGTTGTGATATAATTCAGAATATATATTAATTAATAGATTCTTTTTCAATGGAGGATTCGTTAAAGAGTAATCTTGTTGGTCAACGAAAGATTAGGTTAGAGAAATTAGAAAAAATTAAACAGTTAGATATTAATCCATACCCATCTAAATCATACAGAGATATTAATATTGGCAGCATTAGGCAAGAGTATGAAAAGCACGAAGGCATGATTCACACAGTTGTAGGACGTGTAATTGGATGGAGAGCTCATGGTAAATTAATATTTGCGGATATTAAAGATGTAACAGGGAATATCCAAGTAATTGTAAAAAGTGATTGGTTAGAAAAAGGATTAAAAGATGGCTGCTTAGAATGGGATAACCTTGAACTTTTAGATCTTGCCGACTTTATCGAAGTTAATGGTGAAATTAGTAAAAGTAAAACAGGAGAAATATCGATATTAGCTAAAAGTATTAGACTTCTTTCTAAAGCATTAAGACCTATTCCTAGAAAATTAAAAAACAAAGAGCAGAAATTTAGAAGAAGATATTTAGACTTAGTAATTAATTCTGAAAAAATTAAACTTTTCCAAAGAAAAGCTCAATTTTGGGAAGTTCAAAGAGAGTTTTTAAAAAATGAAGGCTTTATGGAAGTTGAAGTCCCTATACTAGAAACAGTTACAGGTGGAGCAGATGCCAAACCCTTTATCACACATCATAATGCATTAGATATTGATTTGTATTTAAGAATTTCTACAGAGCTATACCAGAAGAGATTAATAGGGGGAGGCTATGAAAAGATATATACATTTGGTCCACATTTTAGAAATGAGGGTATGGATGATGAACATCTTCAGGAATTTTACGATATTGAGTGGTATTGGGCATATGCTAATTACAAAGATAATATGGATTTAGTTAAAAGATTACTAATAGAAGTTGCACAAAAGATATATGGTAAAACTGAATTTAGCACAAGAGAACATACATTTGATTTGGCATCTGATTGGAAGGAGATAGATTTTGTAGGAGTAATTAAAGAGAATTTTAATGTTGATATATTAAATGATTCTGATGAGAAAATATTAGAAGCTATTAAAACTAAAGGATTAGAGATAGAGGGGGAGATTAACAGGAACAGAATGATAGATAATATGTGGAAATATATTAGAGCTAGTGTTTCGGGCCCTGCATTTTTAGTTAATCATCCAGTATTTTTCTCTCCACTAGCAAAATCACAAGAGCAAAATCCTAAACTAACTGAAAGATTCCAAGTAATAATTGCAGGGAGTGAATTAGGTAATGGATATTCAGAGATAAATGATCCACAAGACCAATTAGAAAGATTCTTAGAACAGCAAAGACTTAGAGAAACGGGAGATGAGGAAGCACAGATGTTAGATATAGATTTTGTAGAGATGTTGGAGTACGGTATGCCTCCTACTAGTGGTTATGGTCAAAGTGAAAGAGTATTTTGGTTTTTAGAAGATATTACTGCTAGAGAGGGAACCCTAT
>CAZYGQ010000048.1:0-3924 GCA_964647075.1 uncultured Candidatus Saccharibacteria bacterium | reverse complement strand
TTTTAGTAAGATTCAAAAAGATGATGTTCTTGCTGTAAGAGCTCAACCAATAATGAGACTTAAAGCATTAGAACCAAGGAATCTAGAGTACAAACTTAATGATGAATTTAGGCCTACAGTTGTAACTGGCTCATTAGCTAAACCTAACCTGGATATTGTTAAGATATTGGATATTAAAAGAGTAAGCTACAATCCCCAGCTACCGTTTGCGTTTAAGTAGTTGAGGGAATTACCCCAAGATGAGAAATCGAAGCAATTATTTTCTCATGCTCCTCATTTACTTTCCTATTCAATATCTTTAAAGCTAATCTTTCACTACCCCACAATCTAATTAGTTTGTATTGATTATTTTTTGGAAAATATTCACTACCTTTGTTAATAAGATATTCATAATCTAAATAGGAGTTACCAGGAGATACAACTTTTCCCCACGGTTCAAACTGTCCCTCTGAAATTTCTAATTCAAAACCTAATTTCTTTTGATAGTGATGTAATTTAGTAATACTCATTGAAGAAAATGATAGGCCTTTAAGAGGATCTCTCTGAGGACGTTTAGGTAATTTAAAATAGTAGTTAAAACCTAGTACAAGAGATTCATAGGGATATATCTTTGCATCATTAATATTTTTAAAAAGGTGGACAATCTCTTTTAGATTCTTTCTACCTGCACTATCAAACATAACCCTGTTATTTGGAAAATACCTCTTTAATATCTTTAGTAAACCAAGGATATATTCCTGGGACATAAGAAGACCTAATCTCCCGAATCGATAGAAACATTCATTCTCTATTTGAAACATTACATTATCTAATTTCTTTCCATACTCTTTTTTAAGAAGTATTAAAAGTTTCTCTAGATATTCATATGAATATTTAGCAATATCCATATCCAAAGTAATATACTCTCTTTTCTTAATTGAGATACCTTTAGGAATATGCTCTTCTGGCCATCTAAATACTTTAATAGGACCAATATTTAAACATACCTTACAATCATTCTTAAATAGATATTTTAAATATTTATCATAGTAATCTAAGGATATCTTTTTATCTTTTTCTACTACATTCCATCTTAAACCTAATCTAATATCCTTAATCCCCAATTCCTTATTAATTATTTCTAATAACTCTAAAGGTTTCTCACACCCTATATTTACACAATACTCTGGTGAAAAAGATGTACCTAATACAATGTTATTTCTCATACTCTATTATACACTCTAAGGTTAATATATAATTGGGATATATAAATTGTATTTAGATACATATGGAAAATGAAAATGGAGTCTCTAAGAACAAATCTCATACATTCTTTAGTGTATTAGTTATACTTCTATTAATAGTAATAGCAATTACATCTGTTATTAATACCTACTATCTTTTCTCCATAAATTTTAAACTCAGTTTACTTCCCAAGATGGATTTTTCTGGAATACAAAATAGTTTAAAAGAGATAGGGAATTCTTTAGATATAGGGGTATTAGATATGTTTAGGTAATTAAAGATGTATGAGTTAATATATTCTCATAGAACTCTCTCACTCCATTTGTAATATGTACTCCACTTACAGTAAGAGATCTAATATCCATTTTTAATTTCAACAATCCTTTAGTTCTTCTAACCCTATGAAAAGCTTTCCACTGTGATACTATTAAATCTTTAACTCCCTCTCCATTACTTAATTCAATTATCCCCCTTACTGCTTTGTTCATTATTTCAATACCCAATGGACATCTGGAAGAGCAGTTAAACTGAGTAAGTCCGTATTTGGAAAAAACAAAATACATATATGGAGGTAGTATCTCCTTGTCTTCTTGCGAAATTAAAGCATCATTACTTAAAAATGCCATATTACTATTACTTTCCCATAACTCCATCTCTTGAAAAAATCTAGGGTTTTCCTTAATGAGTATATCTGTAAAATATTGATTCTCTATTTCGGTATTTTCAAAAGAGGAAATGGGAGGGATTTCTCTGTTCTCTAACATATTAGAAGTATATCAGAAATTGAAATACCCAAATACTAGTGGTAAAATGCAGTAATATCTTAACTTTATTACTACTTAAATGGGAGAACTTAACGAAATGCATTTCTATGAACGAAAAGATGTTGTATTAGGTCCACAAAGAGTAACATTACGAGTTGCAAAAGAGCAGGAAGATAGATATGACAAATTCCAAGCTGGAGATACTTTTGTTTTTAAAATAAGTAATGATTTTAATCTTGAAGAAGAGAGAAGAGGTGTTATTTTAGGACACTGGATACTTCCCCTTTCATCAATACCAATAGAACTTGTAGCCGGTGAAGCATATGATGTCCAACTAGATTTAATAAAGAAACAGGAGGGGACACTACAATCAAGGATAAGATATCTAGCTGAGGACGATATGAGTTCACACGCTCCAATAACTAGCTCATCAGATATGCATGTTTTAGCTTACTCCCCTACAGAAGATATAGACAGAGAACTTATTCAAAGGCCTAATGAAGATCCTGCGCAATGGGTTGAAAGATGTGGAGATTCTGTTTTAGGACATATTGATTTATATCAAAGGTTGAAGAGCATCTCAAAGAAATATTAGGTCTTTTTTAATATGTGTGATATACTTCTATCCGTTTGATTAGATTTAAACGAAATAATCGCCTCATATCCATATTAGGTTAAACATTTTTTATTTTCGGTTACCTCTATTAGAACCAAAAATAAAATTAATAAACTTAATCATGGAAAATAATTCCAGATATAAATACGGCCGTAGTAGAAATAGAAGAAGTTCATATAGAAGCTCCTCATATAGCAATAGCAGGAGGGGTGGAGGATATAACAGAAAAGGAAGTAGTATTAGTATGAATCAATTGGTAGCTAAAGCAGTATACGAGGATTTACCAAGTATATATGTTTTAGACCACTCTCTATTAGAATACAACTTAGTAAGGGAGTTAAAAAACAATATTACATATAAAAAGTATACTTGCCCTACTAAGATTCAATATGAAGCTATACCTCAAATTCTTGAAGGAAAAGATATCTTAGGATTAGCTTCTACTGGTTCTGGAAAGACTGCAGCATTTCTAATACCAATGATTAATAAAGGGGTTCTAGACCCTTCTCAGAGGTTTTTAATAATAGAACCTACAAGAGAGTTAGCTATGCAAATTCAAGATGAGTTTATGCAACTAGCTAGAAATACTGGTCTTAGATCAGTACTAGTTATGGGAGGAAATAGTATGGGAGCACAGATTGGAATATTAAAAAGGGATCCTCAGTTTGTTATCGCTACACCGGGAAGATTAAAAGATTTAGTTGAAAGAAAAGCCATCAACCTATTAAAAGTAAATAATGTCGTTTTAGACGAAGTAGATAGGATGCTTGATATGGGCTTTATTGATGATATTAGGTTTATAACTTCCCAGTTAAGTGAGAATAAACAATCCCTATTCTTCTCTGCAACTATGAATAGAAAGTCTGAAGAGATAGCAAATACACTACTCAAAAGACCTGTAAGAATAGAGGTTCAGAAAATGGAACAGGGTAAAAATGTAGATCAGGATATAATTAGATTAAAGAATGGAGAAAATAAATTTGAAGTTCTTTGTGACTATGTATCTAAAGATGAATTTAAAAAGGTATTAATATTTACTAGAACTAAAAGAGAGGCAGAAAATCTTTCTCACAAACTTTTAGATAAAGGTATTAAGGTAAACTCCTTACATGGAGATAAAAGACAAACACAAAGAACAAGAATAATTGATGCTTTTAAAAAAGATTACCTTAATATATTAATAGCTACAGATGTAGCATCTAGGGGATTGGATATTAACAATATTAGTCATGTAATAAACTATGATATTCCTCAAAACTATGATGATTATATTCATAGAATAGGAAGAACTGGAAGAGCAGGTAAAAAGGGATATGCTCT
>CAZYGQ010000047.1:0-4008 GCA_964647075.1 uncultured Candidatus Saccharibacteria bacterium | reverse complement strand
GGAGTGGTTACAAAGGATTGTATAGGAAACTATGCAGTCGAATTAGGGTGGTACCATGGACATTAATCCGTTCATCCCTTTGTGTGCAAGAAATATCAAACACACGGAGGGATTTTTTATTTTATTTTTAATATAATAAAAACATGGAAACGGAAAATGTCGTATATGACCATAAAACAATCGAAGAAAAATGGTTAGATATTTGGGAGAAGACTCTTTATTCCAAATCGTCAGACTATACAAAGGCAATTGATAAAAGTAAACCCAAATACTTTTGCATGGATACATTCGCCTATCCATCAGCGAAAGGAGTTCATGTAGGCTATACCGAGAGTTTTGGAGGCACTGATATGATTGCAAGATACCACAGAATGAACGGTTACAACGTGTTCTACCCGATGGGGTATGACACCTTTGGATTGCCTGCGGAAAATTACGCTATTAAAACAGGTATTCATCCAAAAGATGCTACGGACAGTAGTATTAAAAATATTCACAGACAATACAGACGAATAGGTTTGAGTTACAACGAAGAAACATATTTAAATACAGCAGATATTAACTATTACAAATGGACTCAATGGTTGTTTTTGAAGTTGTACAAAAAAGGTTTAGCATATAGATCAAACGATGAGGTCGGATATTGCGATAGCTGTAAAACAGTTATTTCAAAGGAACAAATTCTTGAAGGTGGTACTTGTGAAAGATGTGGAAACTCGATAACGACTAAAAAGATTACGCAATGGTATTTTAAAATCACCAAATATCAAGAAAGATTATATAAAGGAATTGACTCTTTGGATTGGCCAGAAACAGGCAAGAAGTTGCATAAACAATGGATAGGAAAAGAAACAAATAGCGGAAAAATACAATATAGATTGCATGATTGGTGTATTTCTCGACAGAGATATTGGGGCACGCCAATTCCTATTGTTTATTGCGATAAATGCGGTGAACAACCCGTACCTATAAAAGATACTCCAGTAGTTTTACCTTATGATGCTGATTATATTCCTACAGGAATAGCTCCATTGAAAAAGCACAAGGGTTTTTATGAAGGAGGTACATGTCCTAAGTGTGGAGGAAAAGCACAAAGAGAAGTAGATGTCATGGATACTTTTGTTAGTTCTGCATGGTATATGTATAGGTATTTTGACCCAACAAATGAAACTGGACCATTTTCAAAAGAAATTGTAAAAAATTGGTTTCCCATTGATTGGTATCAAGGTGCTCAAGAGCATTATACAGCTCACTTGATCTATGCAAGATTCATAGCGATGTTTTTGTACGATATCGGTTATCTAGACGTAGAAGAACCTGTAAACACTTATATTGGATGCGGGTTGGTAGTAGCAAAAGATGGTGGAAAGTTTTCAAAAAGATTAGCTAATGCTCCTGATATGGATACAGAGGTAAATAAATACGGAGCAGATACATTGAGGTTATTCACTCAATTTGCTGCACCATTTCAAGAAAATGTTCCTTGGGATCCTGTTATTATTCCTGGAATCTATAGGTTTTTGAATCGAGTTTATCGAATCGGCGTAAATAAAGTAGATAGAAAAAGTTATCCTGTAAGAAATGAAGTCAAAGAAGCATTTAACAAAGCAATTTCTCAGATTGATCGTTCATTTCATGAATACAACTGGAATGTGGCTATTAGTAGGATAATGGATTTTGTCAGTGAAATTAATAAAGATGAAAAAGTAGATATAACCATCTGGAAGGAATTTATTAAGTTATTTGCCCCTTTTGCACCATTCATCACAGAGGAGCTATGGGAAATGACAGGGGAAAATAAGTCTGTTCATATGCAAAATTATCCCCAAAAGATTGAATATAAAAAGGAAGAAGATAATAATATTATTATCACAATAAATGGTAAAAAAAGAGGGCAAATTAGTGTTGATGACCCCAGAAACCAAGCGGGAATTGTTAGAAAGGCTTTGCCCTTCGTTAAAAGATATGGGATTAGTGGCAAGACTAAATTTACTTATGTTGAAGGTCGAATCATTAATTTTACAACATAATATTAATTTGGAAAGTGTGAAATATAAAAGATATCTTAGATAATTAACGCGATTAACTTTTGTAAACTAATATCAATTTCAAAAGACAAAGTTGGAATTTTTACTTCAATCTGAGGATTCATTATAAAACAAGTTCTAACTTTGTCCCACGCACCCCGCCAATCTTAATAAGTTTTAGTAGAACCTTAGCCCCTACACAATAGAAGAACTTTACAAGCTTTTTGTACTTCTGTAATATATTCGTATGAATATAAAGAAGAAAGAAGAGAATTTGAAGAAAGAAAGAAAAATTTTTGACATTCTTCTTTTAAAATTAAAATCTCCGTATTTCTTAATAATAGGGATGCTTTCTCTTCTACTGATTCTATGTGCTTTTAGAGTTTTTCAACTAAGCAATGATGTTGAGTCGTATAAATATTTTCTTAACGCATGTAGAAACCAAATGGCAGCTATGAGGAAGGATTATGGTGAGTATTGGAATTTAGACTATACGAATACAGACAGTGATCTTAAAGAAGGCTCTGAAGATGAAAAAGAATCTGAAATTGTGTGTACTAAGAATGTAAATAGCCTTCAAGAACTTCAGCCAATTGAAGGATGTGAAGTAACGGATTTAACTTTAAAACAATTTGTTCTTGACGGAACTCCTGTAGAAGTTCGAGTTGTATTTAACAATACGGATTATTCTGGGGACGATTATTACCATTACTTATTAACTATGTATATTGACGGGAAAGAAATTAAAGACATTTTTCTTGAGAGAGAAGAGTATACCGGGACATTTATTGCAACAAACAGTGGAGAGTTAATGTTTTTAGAAGTAAAAGAAAAGGGGAAAACAAAGTTTCTTGGTATTGTAGACATAGAGCCTGGTCCTGACGGCCCCTATAGTTGGTTTGAAGTATTTAACAAAGAAGGAGAGAGAGTGTTTAAATCAGACGAAGAAGTAGGTTTTACTACTTGGGTTGTCTATGATGAAGAGTTAGGGGAAATAAACGATAGTTTTGTATTATTTCAGGGTCATTTGGCTTTTCCACCAAATTGTAATCCTGAAGAAGTTGAAGAAGATAAAGAGTACTTTGAGGAAAACTATTATGACACCCTTTCTTCTGAATCAAGTACATATGAAATAAGGGAGGGTCAAATAATCTTTGTAAAAAAAGAAGTTGAGACTTACAGAGAGTATTGTGACTTGTAGGGCTTAGATAATAGGAGTTGTTTATTATGGTATTAATTTCATAATGATTTTTCGATGAATACACTCTCTGAAGAAGAAAAAAAAGTAATTATTGATAAAGGAACAGAGGCTCCATTTCTAGGAGAATATGTTAATAATAAAGAGAAAGGAATTTACATATGTCGTCAATGTAATACCCCTTTATACAACTCTGAAGATAAATTTGAATCTAACTGTGGATGGCCAAGTTTTGATGATGAAATACAAGGCGCAGTAAAAAGGAGTGTAGACAAAGATGGAATGAGAATGGAAATAACATGTGCTAAGTGTGGAGGTCATTTAGGTCATATATTCTTAGGAGAACAACTAACAGAGAAAAATGTTCGTCATTGTGTTAATTCTATATCAATGAAATTTATACCAAGTAAATAGAAATATGAAAAAAATAGTATTAGCAGGTGGTTGTTTTTGGGGAATGGAAGAGTTATTTAGAAATCAGCCGGGAGTTATAGATACCTGTGTTGGATATACAGGTGGCAAAGTGAAAAATCCTACCTATGAAAATCATGAAGGACATGCAGAAGCTATTGAGGTAACATATGATCCAAAAATAACTTCATATACCAAGTTATTAGATTTCTTCTTTCAAATTCATAATCCTACTACTTTAAATCAACAAGGAAATGATGTGGGAACATCTTACAGATCGGCAATCTTTTATGCAGACGAAGAAGAGAAGAGAGAAGCGATACATTTTATTGATATCGTTAATATGTCTCAAAGATGGAAGAAACCAGTAGT
>CAZYGQ010000046.1:0-4405 GCA_964647075.1 uncultured Candidatus Saccharibacteria bacterium | reverse complement strand
TATTCTAACAATGAAGCCCTAGAGGCTGCTTTTAGAAATGGTATTTTAGATGCAATGGGCTCTGTTGATGAATTTAGTATTTCATTTTCAAAAGAGTATTCTGGTTTTAAGGAGTACTCTGTCATACTCAACTCTAGATTAAGGATGATATTTTTTAATACTAGGAAAGAGAGATTAGAAAACAAGGATGTTCGTATTGCTCTTAACTATATTACTAACAAGCAGTTATTAATGGAGAAGGCAAATATTTCTGGAGAGATGGCTTACGGCCCTATTCCTTCAACATCGTGGGCATACAGTGAGAAAGATATATTTAAATATGAATATCAACCTGAAAAGGCTTTAGAGATATTTAATAAGTTGGGATATTCTAAGTCAGAAAATGAGGGGTATTTCCAAACAGAGGATAAAAAGATATTAAGTTTTACCCTTAGTTACTTTGATAACCCTTTAAATAGCAGGATTGCCTCTTCTCTTGAACTTCTTTGGAAGGATGAAGGAGTAGTTTTGAATTTAGAACCTCTTTCATATACCCAACTTACTCAAGAGATATTAGCAACAAGAGATTTTGAACTTCTTATGTATGAAGTTGAAACTACAATAGATCCTGACCAATACAATTTATGGCATTCACTAAAGACTAACTATCCTGATTTAAATCTTTCGGGTTATACCTATGAAAGAGTAGATATCCTTTTAGAGGAAGCAAGACAGAGTCAAAGAGCTGAAAAGAGAGAGGCTAATTACGCCCTATTCCAGAAATATATTACACAAGATGCACCTGTAATCTTTCTCTATCATCCTAAATACACTTATGTAGTTAAAGATAGTATTGTTATTTCAGATATCAGTGAAATACTGTATCCATACCAGAGATTTAGCAATGTTTCTACCTGGGAGAAGTAATTTGCCAGAAGGGGGAGTTGAACCCCCACCCTCTTAACGAAGACTACGTTCTGAACGTAGCGTGTCTGCCATTCCACCATTCTGGCTCTATGTGATTTTATCACACAATGCCAAAATATTAATTAATCTTTTGAAGTTAGGGATACCTTGATTTTCTTCTTCTTCTTTTTCTCTACACCCTTATCATCATCAGGATCAACCATTTTATACTTTTTTAGGAATACATCTTTATTTATTATACTTTCCTGTTTTTGTGGTTCCTGTTCAGTTGTAACCTGAGGTTCTTCATCTAAGGGGCTAGGTTCAGGCTTTTCGTCATCTCCGAATATTTCTCTTAATGTCTTTATCTCATCTTTCTTTTCTTCTTTTTTAATCAACTTCTCAACCTCTTTATTTTTCTTTTCGGATTTAGAATTTGTAAGAAGAGTTTTAATAAAGGCACCAATACCTCCACCAAGAATTATTGAACCCAAAATTAGAAAAAGTAAGTCCCTATTCTCTTTGAAAATATTTAATATATTCTCTTTATTTATACTTTTAAATGAAAAGGAAATACCACTTTGTTTAATCTCTTCAGTTGCTTTAGTAATACTTTCTCCGATATTAAATGTCATTGGAGTTGAAAAATTACTTGAATATCCATATTTCCTGGCTAAAGCAGTAAAGGTATATATTCCTGGAAGAAATTCCTGTTCAGATTCTACTTTGATACTCCATTTGCCCTGTGAATCAGTTTGTACAGTTCCTGTAGTATGATATGCGTTTGAAGAAAGGATATAAAGGATATCTGAATTTGCAAGTGCGCTACCTGAAACAGTTACCGTACTTGTTGATATCTGTGGTGTGTCCACTATTGGGGCTCTTGGTATTACTATTAATTCATATTCAAGTATTTTTACACTGTCTGCATTATCATTAAATCTAAATCGTACATCATGAATCCCAATACTAAGAGCTGGAAAGGTATATGGACTTTCTATCTTGTTAAATCCCTTCTCATCTAAATCTATCTCTACACCACTCTCATTTGAAGAAGGATCTTTAAAGGTAATTATATAGCTTGGGTTATCAGTATATTTTGGTAGTACAAAACCTAATTGGTTTGCAATTTCTTGATTTCTTTGCTCTTCCTGTTCATTTAAGAGCTCTATCTCTGAAGCCTTAACCTCAGATAGAGGAGTATCCTGTTGTGCATATACAGAGATAGAAATAAAACAACATAGAAATATAGACAGTAAAATCTTAATCATATATATTTTCTAAGAATTAAAAATCACTAGATATATTGTATACAGAAATCTCAAAAGAATCTAGTCTGCTAATTTGTCTGTAAAAAGAATACCGTCTAAATGGTCATTCTCATGTTGTATCTCTCTTGCTTCTTGATTTTTGTATACACCCTTATGAGTTTTTCCTTTTCTATCTAAATATTTTACCTTAACCTTTTTATATCTACTTACCTTGCCCTCAAAATTTGGAATACTTAAACAGCCTTCTACATCAACAGTTTTCTCATTATTTAAAAACTTTATTTCAGGATTAATCATTATTTCAAATTCCCCATTACCTTCCCTTAGAATACAAAATACTCTTTTATCTACTCCAACTTGTATTGAAGCTAAGCCCGCAGAAGAGTACCCTTCCTCTGTTTCAACTTCTTGAGCTGTAAAAAGTAAATCATCTAGAAATAGTTGGAAATCCTTACTTAAGATTTCATCCTTTGATACCTCTTTAGATACTTTACGAAGTACTTTCTCCTCCTTTTTATCTTTGATTGTATATATTTTAAGTATTTTTCTCATACTTAAATTATATCATATTAAAACTTTACAATTCTTTTAGATGATATAATCACAAGTTATGTTAACAATTAATTCAATATCCCTTTCTAAAGGAGGGAAAGAAATATTAAAAGATATATCTGTATATATGGGTCCGAATGAAAAGATAGGGCTTGTAGGTGTTAATGGTGCTGGAAAATCTACTCTGTTAAAAATAATTGCGGGGATAGAAGAGCCTGATTTAGGAAGTGTTGATTTCAGAGGAACAATATCATATCTTTCTCAAGAGGTACATAAAGATATTTTGCATGAGTTTGAGCAGTCAGAGAAACTCTCTATAGGAGAGTATTTGATAATTAAAAGTGATATAGATGTCCAAGAGTGGGAAATAAACAAGATGCTTAGCTATATGAATATGCAAGGAAAAAGTTCTGACTCAGTAATCTCTGAACTTTCAGGTGGTCAAAAGATAAAGGTTGCATTAATTAAAATACTTTTAGAAAAATCTCAATTATTAATACTAGATGAACCAACAAATTTCTTAGACATTCCTTCTGCAGAGTGGTTAATGGCATACTTAATTCATTACCCTAAGGCAGTATTAGTGGTCTCTCACGATTTAAGATTAATGAATAAGGGGATAAACAAAGTATGGTATTTAAGTGATATTAAACATCAAATAGAGGTATATAGGGGTAATTATGAAAATTTTCTAAAACAAATCTCTCTTAAAGATCAATTACTTCATAAACAGTTAAAAGCACAAGAGCGGAGGGTAAAAAAAGTATTTGAAAATGCTAAAACTCTCTCTTCAAGAGGTAGTACAAAAGAAAAAATGAAAGCAGCAAAAAAATATGAACAGTTAGAAGTAGAGAAAGAGAGAGTTAAAAAGATTAAAAGTGAATTAGTAAAAAGTAAGAGATTAAAAATTTCAATTCCCACTCCACTTCCAAGTTCGAGAAATGTTTTATTAGTAGAAAACATTTCCAAAGAGTATCAAAAGGGTATCCCAGTATTAAAAAGTGTAACTTTTGATGTAGAGAAAGGTGAAAAGATTGCAATTATTGGTAAGAACGGTGTTGGTAAAACTACATTGCTTAAGATATTAGTAGGGAAATTAAAACAGAGTAAAGGAAAATATATTTGGGGAAAGGGTGTAGATATAGGGTATTACTCTCAAGAGTATGAGGGTTTAGATTATGAACAAACCGTATTAGAAAATGTTTACGGTCTAAGTTGGAAAGATATAGATAGGAGATCTTTTTTGGGGAGATTTTTAATTACAGGAGATATGGTTAATCAGAAAATTAAAACTCTGTCTGGAGGAGAGAAGACTAGATTGGCATTAGCTAAACTTTTTGCTAATAGACATAATGTATTAGTATTAGACGAACCTACTACATATCTAGATGTAGATTCTCAAAGTGTATTACTTTTGGCACTTAAGGAGTACAAAGGCACTATTATACTTGTTAGTCATCAACCTGAATTTGTTCAGAAATTGGGAATAGATAAGGTATTACTAATGCCAGAAGAGAAATTTGGATATTTTAAAGAGGAGTATCTTGAAAAAGTTGGGATTATTTAATTTCCTTAGTTGAATCATTTTTGGAATTTGTATATAGTAATATGTAATCCAATACTAAAAACAAAATGAAAAAATATGATTATCTTATTGTTGGTGCTGGACCTGCTGGACTATTTGCGTGTTACGAAAT
>CAZYGQ010000045.1:0-4446 GCA_964647075.1 uncultured Candidatus Saccharibacteria bacterium | reverse complement strand
TACGTAGCTGGCTAGTACAAGTATTCCTCCAACTATATTAATAGCTAAGAATATTCTTTGATTTATATTCAATGTATTTAAATAAAAAGATTACTCTATTTATTAGCAGACACATTTATAAAATTATATATCCAGTATTTTTCTTAATTCGTTTTCTATGTTCTCATCAAATCCAGAAAAGGCTCTTCCTCCAATAAATATTATTGGATAGTAACCGTATGTCTCTGAAATACCCTCGCTTTTAGGATTATCAACCTTATGTGCATTTAATTGAGATACAAAATCAGTATCGGTATTTAAATGCTCTTCATATTCAAGATTGTTTTCCTCTAAGAAATCAAGAAACTCAAGGCACATAGGGCCCTGTCCGTTATGGAATACAGTTAATTCATCTTTTTCCTCTATTACAATCTCTTCTGATTCACCCTCATTTAGATCTTCAACTTGGCATGGGTTTGTAACATCGGGCTCGCTTTCATAATCTATTTGAGGTCTGATTTTTTCTGGAGTATACGGTGCATTCTTGTTTATTGGTATCTGCCACATAGGCATAGTTTTATCAATAGTTCCTAATGTATCTAAATCTACCCAGTCAACTTCATACTCGTCCCAGAACTTATGCCACATATCGTTCCATCTCTCTTTGTATCCACCTATATATGTATGAGAGGTACCTATAAACTTCTCTTGCGTAATTGCTCTTTGATACTCTTTTTCCATATCCTGCGGTGTACCATTTCTTTCATAGAAACTGTAATCACAGAAACTTCCATATTTAAATTCAGGGACATCAATATTTGAAACAGATATTATCTTCACATTATATTCCTGTGGCTTGTATACAACTGTTGCTAACTCTGTTGTTCCTCTTGCTGTAATATATTCTATTCCTAATTCATCTGCAATTTTAACAGTAGTCTCATCGCTTGCCATATATCTAGAACTAATTATTCGAGGAGTTATACCTAAATACTGTTCTGATTTCTCTAACATTTCGGTTATTAATTGATACTGTTTTTCGTAGGGCATATCCCAGAATGGTTCCGGGTCATATGATACTCCTAATTCAATTACACCTGTTTTTAATACCTCTTTAATTACAGTTGCATTATCTTCTATGAAATCTCCATTAATGAGTAATATCCCATGTATATTTCTCTCTTTCATGTCATTTACCATATTTACTAACCCATCTGTTTTACCAAATTCAATTAGTAACATCATTGCCTGAGGAATACTTTTGTCTTGGGATACCTCCTTTGTTGGACAGATATATTTATCTATGAAGATATACTCTAAAACAAATAGGGAGAGGACTCCAATAACTACAAAGAGTGTAGTGAGCAGCTTTTTATTCATATCTATATAAAAAATTAATTTAAATTTTTAATATATTAAACAGCATTTCTACTGTTTTTCTTTTATTCTCATTTAAATTATACATAATATGTGTACCATTTCTTGTACTTGATATGTACTTTATGTCTTGCAATGTCTTAAGGTGATGTGAAATTAAGTTGTGTTTAATGTTTAATTCCTTAACCATTTGACATACACATGTGTCTTTTTCATAGAGTAGTAATAGTATATCTATACGAGTAATTTCAAGTATTTTCTTCAATTCTTCAGTTTTCTTTTTAATGTTCTCCTGCATATTTCAATATACATTGAAATATACTGTATTGAAATATTGTTAGTCAAGACCTATATATTTGTTTTACTTTTTTCAATATTAATAGCGTAACCATTAATAAAGGCATTAGTTATCTTTTCTAATACATAGGTAAGATCTCTTTGATACTGGCTTTGAGATATCCCCATCTTTTTAGCAGCTTCTTGTTGATCAATCTTTTCAATATATCTTAATCTTAAAGTTTCTAGTTCCTCATCAGAGATCTTAACTTCCTTGAGGTCGGAGAGGGGGATACCTCTAGGCTTAAAATAGGTGTCATTGAACTGGAAAGAGACCTGTCTTCTAAATCTGTTTCTCATATATGTCCTTTTTTAATTTATAGTAGTTAGGCACAAAAAACACCTTTCATATTGGTCCCACATTTAGGACATTTTAGTTGAGTGCAGGGTACTCCTCTTGTATGAGTTTGTTTAAACCCACACTTTGGACATGTACACTCTCCACTACCACCCTGAAGTTTCCCAGAAGCAGTTCTTCTCCCAAAGAATCTCCTTCCGATTCTTCCTATTGGTCCTTGTCCTAATGGACCTGTTCCGTCTAAGTTTGCCATAGAAATATATTAATAATTTATTTTGGGTATATACCCAATTAAATATACCACTAATACCCCAAATGGGTCAATACCCAATTCTTTCTTATTCTTGACTTTTAGAAAGCTTGTATTTAAAGTATATATGTATATATAAATTCATTTTTATTAAGTATATGAATAAGCGTATTTTACTCATAGCATTCACATTCCTACTAGTCTCATCATTTGCTGTTTTTGCTCAATCAGAGAATGGGCAAAGTGGGACATCTAACTCTCCTACTGTTACTGGTCAACAAGGCAGTAATAGTCAGAGATGTACAGATGTAACTAGAAAGATAGGCTCAGTAACTGAAAGGTATAACCAGAGCCAAGAGAAATATATGAATGCGTATCAAAATATATTCCAGAATGTTGAGAAATTAGCATTAAAATTTAAAGCAGATGGATATGATACAACAGAGCTAGAGAAACATATGGCTCAGTTTAATAGTATGATTCAGAATGCAAATAGGTATTACAATGAATTTAGAACAGGTATGGATAATTCTAAGCAGGGAGTATGTGGAAATAGTGAAGCTGAGGCAACACGACAATTTACCTCTGCAAGAACCCAACTTATGAACTGTAAGAATGAAATGCTTCAATTAAGAACATTTGCACAAGAGACCCTAAGACAGGATATCCTTGATATAAGAGCTCAGATTACTGAATAAATTATTAAGACCAATAAATATGGAAGATAAAAAGAAACAGGAATCTATGACTCTTAAAGAGAGTATAACAACCAAGAGTTGTCCAGTTAGTAAGGTGCCTTTGCTATTCCTTTTAGCTTTAGCTTTAATAGCGTTGGTAGTGTTGGGATATTTACTAATTGGAAAAGAAGCAAAAGAAGATGATGTATCTTTTCTTGATAGCATTATAATATCAAATGATACCCTCCTTGACCAAACTGATGATATTGAGGAACAATTAGAAGATTTACCTGAGGACTTCTTAGAGTCAGAAGTTGTAGATACCCAAGAGATTGACAGCTCTATTGATGAAATAGATAAACAGTTAGAGCAGTTAGATTCGCTTGACTCTGATTTCAGTTTAGAAGAGAGTGATATCGGTCTGTAATATCATCTTTAAATTGTAGATTTATTTAAAATATGCTAAACTACTCTTTGTTGTAGAGTAGTTTAGTTATTTATGTTTAAACACATATGTCCTTTATTGAAATAGACAACCTTAAAAGAGTATATGAAATGAGTAAAGAGGTCTCTGTTGAGGCCCTAAGAGGTGTCTCTATTGATATAAACAAAGGAGAGTTCGTTTCGGTAGTTGGAAGTTCAGGATCAGGTAAATCTACACTTCTAAATATCCTTGGTGGTTTAGATTGGGAGTATAAAGGAAAGATTACAATCGATGATAAAGATGTTAAAGAGTATAACCCCAATTATTACAGGAGATTTGTTGTTGGCACGGTATTTCAACAATTCTATTTAATTCCCTCTCTTTCAGTTGAAGAAAATATTCTTCTTCCTTACAAATTCTCAAGCAAAAAGGGTCAAGATATTAATAAGAGATTAGAGTATCTTTTGGATATGGTAGATTTAAAAAACAGAAGAAAACATCTCCCCAAAGAGCTATCTGGTGGACAGGCACAAAGAGTAGCCATAGCAAGAGCATTAATAGATAATCCAAAGATTGTATTAGCTGATGAGCCTACAGGGAATTTAGATAGTAAAACAGGGGAGTCAATATTAAAGTTACTTAAAGAGTTAAACAAAAAAGAGGGTATTACAGTAATATTAGTCACACATGATAAAGAGATTGCTAAAAAAACAGATAGAGTAATTACTTTAGTAGATGGTAAAAATGTTTAAATATGCATTAGATTTAATAACTAGAAGGAAATTAAGAACAGTACTAACTAGTCTTGGTATAACTATTGCAGTAATGCTTATGACCTTCATTCTATTTGGTATGACTGATTTACAAACAGCTATACTTACTCAGTTTAGTTCAGTTTTTAAACCCACAGATTTATACGTTTCATCTTCAGATATGATGGCTTTTTCATCTATGATGTCTGCACCGAAAAAAGAAACAGAAGAGAAAGAAGAGATTATCTTAACAGAAGACATTTTAAACAAGATATCAGATATTGAAGGGGTAGAGGATGTTTACCCAATGTTTATGTTAACGGGATTTGAAGTATATATAGAGGGGGATGATA
>CAZYGQ010000044.1:0-4737 GCA_964647075.1 uncultured Candidatus Saccharibacteria bacterium | reverse complement strand
GGTTAGAAATTAACTAATCCCTTTTTTATACTGTCTCTTTTGTCTCATTCTCATTTTACATAGGGTCCAGACGTGTATGTCCCGCCAATTTCAACATGTTCCAACAAGACCCGTGCACTATCTTTTAAAACCCTTATGGGGATTGAGTTATTTTGAGCTTAAAAAGTGAAGTTCTCAAAAGTAAGGCCTGGTGGATGAAAAGGGTCAAAAAAGAGATGTTTTTAAGACCTCTTGGTTCGAAGTAAGAATGTTGATTTAACACAATGAACATTACCCCCCAACAACATCATTAAGTAATACCTCAAATTTAGTATAACCCGATTGAGTATTAAAATGCCCTGCACCTTTGATAAGTTTATATTCAGAATTTCGAAGATTATTTATAGATTTACCATGCTCTTTTGGTACCCAGGGATCATTATCAGATTGATAATTCACAAATCTCTTACACTGTGTTCTTATCTTTGTATAGTTAAATGGTCTTGAAAAGAAGGTATTCCCTTCCTCCTCTTCCCATAACCATTCAACGAAGCCACCAACCATATACAAAGAATCAATCTTATAATCAAAATCTGTAAGAAGATTTAATACAAAAGATACTCCTCTTAAGTGAGCAATAAAAACAGTTTCATCTGTTACTTTCTCTTTGTATTTCTCAAACTCTTCATACCATTTAGATACCTGATGACCATCTTTACAGGGAAAATCTGGAACAATACACTCATATCCTCTGGACTCTAATTGATCCTTCATCCAAGGAAACCAGTTCTCTTTTGAATTACCATTAGAGCCATGAATGATAAAGAAGTTTCTCATACTTTATATATCATATTCTTTTAATTTCCCAATATCTGATATCTTTTTACTAAAGAATATTTCAGCTGTTGTATCATGTGGTAAATTCAAATCAGTAAGTTTACCCATTTCTTTAAAACCGTTTCTTTTATGCCACTCTATCGCTTTTAAATCTTGTTCTTCTGAAGATGAGAATAGGTATGCATATTCACTTCTAAGATACTCTTCTAGAAATTGGAGTAACTGTTTTCCTATTCCACTATTTCTTCTATCTTCTTTAACAAATATAAATTCTATATATGGTCTAGTGGACCAGATATAGTTTAATCTCAAAAGTCCTACTATCTCAATATCTTCTTTTGCAAGAATAATTTCTGAATTCTGTATCTTACTTTTAATTAATTGTGGATTAATATATTTACTATGAGGATCAAATAGACGGAAATCCTCAAAATCATCAATCGTTGCGAAATCGATATTTATCATATTATTTATACTTAGCTATAACCTTAACCTCTGTTAATTCTCTTAATCCCCATTTACCATGCTCTCTACCCATACCCGACATCTTACATCCTCCAAAAGGATCTTGAGGTATTACATAAAATGCTCCATTAATACTTACCATTCCTGTTTTAATATCTCTAGCTGCTCTTTCTCCTAATTCACTATCTTTTGTAAACACATAACTACCTAAACCGTACTGGGTATCATTAGCAAGCTCTAAAGCTTGTTCATATGTTTTAAATGTAATAACTGGAAGAACAGGACCAAAGACCTCTTCTTTCCATACTCTCATATCTTTAGAAATGTTTCTTAAAATTGTAGGAAGATAGTATGGACCATCTAAATTATCTGGCTTCTTACCTCCAATTATTACCTCTGCACCTTTCTCTATTGCATCTTTTACCTGCTCTTGGAGTAATTCAACTTGTCTTTGAGCAACAAGTGGTCCGATATTGGTTTCTCCTTCTAAAGGATTCCCAACTTTAATTGATTCTAACTTATTCTTTAGTTTTGAAATGCATTCATCAGCTAATGACTCATGTATTATTACTCTTTTTAATCCATCACATATTTGACCACAGTTTCCAAATCTATTTAAAAATACCGTTTCTACTACAGTATCTAAATCTGCGTCTTCAAATACTATACCTGGTGCTGAACCTCCTAGTTCGAGTACAACCTTAATCATTTTCTCTGCCGCAACTTTATAAAGATACTGGCCAGTTTTAGTACTTCCTGTAAAACATATTAAATCTATATCTTCATGTACTAATATATCTCCAACCTTACCATCTCCATATATGAAATTTAGAACTCCCTCTGGTAAATCTGTTGATGAGATTAACTCCTCATATTTCTTACATACCAAAGGTATTTCTTCAGAGGGTTTAAATACAACACTGTTTCCAACCATTAAATTAGGAATTACTCCCCATATAAAATTAGAAAATGGGAAATTCCATGGCATTATTACAGCAGCTACTCCAATTGGTTCGTAGTAAACAGTATGAAGCTCTGTATCATTTTCAAAACTTACTTCTGGGGATATATGTTTTTGCGTATTGTCTAAATACCATCTTAAATAGTTGCGTCCTGAATCTACATCTATCCTACTTTCAACAATTGGCATACCCATTTCCATAGATTCTAGCTTTGCAAGTTCTTCCCTATTACTATCAAATACCTTATATATCTTTTCTAAGTATTGTTTTCTTTCTTCTACACTTAGTCTGCTCCACTGTTTGAAACTAGATCTTGCATTTGAAACCGCTTCTTTTACTGCTGCCTCTGAGGTTATATCAACCTCTCCAAGTTGACCTATTGTGTTATCTGGACTAATTGATATGAATTTTGTCATATTCCATTATATCAGGAGTGTGACACTTTTTCTCCTTTTTTATACTGTCTCTTTTGTCTCATTCTCATTTTACATAGGGTCCAGACGTGTATGTCCCGTTTTTACTATTCCCCAATTTTTCTGTATAATATCATCCAGTATGTACAAGCACTTAACAAAAGAGGACTGGATTAAAAATTTAAAATTTTCCAATAACTACATAGTAGATGCACTAATTGTTAATGGGACAGGCAAACCAGAAGATGCAATTGCTATTTTTAACAATATTATCAATGAGAACATAAAAATCTACGATATAACTCACCTAGAAGATCCTTTTTTCAAGAATGTAATTGAATTTAAAATAAGAGATAAGACAGTATGGTTTAGTACTGTATATGGAGGAGCTTTCCTATCAGAATTAACACATATCGCATCTATGCTGGGTTCAAAGAAGAATTTTTTAGTCGGATCCTGTGGCGCATTACAAGATGATTTAGAGATGGGAGATATTATTATACCTACATATTCATATGGAGATGAAAGTACCACAAGAATGTACAATATATCACAGGATAATAAACATTACTCTAATGAAGAGTTAAGTACCGAAATTCAAAATTCAATTGATAAAAAATACCATTCAAAGAATGGCCCATTAGTTACATGCCAGGCGATGTTAGCAGAAACACAAGAGGATATAAATAATTGGGAAAAAGATGGTTATTTAGGTGTAGAAATGGAAAGTTCTACCTTTTTTGCAGTATCTAATTATTTCAATGTTCCTAGTACTGCAATTATTCATATTGCAGATAATCTTATAAAAAACGAGCTTGTTGGAGATGAAGAATATCAAAAAAAGAAAGAGTTAAGAGATGAACTTAAAACTTATAAATATGATGTTATATTTGAAAACATTCTAGGAGAATAGAGTTTCGGAAGTCATTCCATACCTTCCGCCAATTTCAACATGTTCCAACAAGACCCGTCCACTATGTTTTAAAACCCTTATGGGGATTGAGTAATTTTGACTCTAAAAAATGAATTTCTTAAAAGTAAGGCCTGGTGGATGAAAAAGGTCTAAAAAGAGAGTATTTTAAAAACTCTTGGTTCGAAAGTTAAATGCTAATATTTACTGACAACAGAAAAGTATCCCTAAAAACCTTTCTTTATATTCTGTCTAACAATCTCAATTATTTTGAACTTTTATAAAATTCCCTTTTATATCTACTAACAACAAATAATCCTGATATACTAATTATTCCTATTGCAAAACTCCATACTATATTGTCATAGGTAGGAGGGTTGATAGGATCATTATATGCTAATGCATATGTTGAGTAAGCATCAGTATCAAATGTAAGGGTGCCTGTATTAGCATCATATACACCCTCTATTTCCTCAACTGTCCCTTCGTGCTCTCTAAGTATCATATATTGCGCATGCCCTTTAAGATCATCAGAAAGCGTTAATGTCACAGTTGTACTCTCATCAAGTTCAGTAATATTTGTTCTCCATACATCTTCTGTAGTCCCTTTATATATAACTTCGTTTAATGATAAGTCTAGATATGTATCAATCTCAAAATCACCAGCCTGTGATTCAAAAGAGGCTTCGTCAATATCTGCTGCATCTCCTATAAGAAGTTCTGCATTTCCATTAATTTCTGTAGAAGGTACTGCTATATTAGCGGCCGCTATTTTTTCAGTATCAAGACTAACTATGTCTGAAGTTCTTTCAAATATTGCACTTAAGTGTAAGTGATTATCAGGCATTGTAAATGTATATGATGCTTTACCATCATCTGGGACAGTTTGGTTACCATTTAATCCACCAGATACATATTGATATCCATAATCAGGTAATAATTCAATTGTAACTGTACTACCCGCCTCTATTGAATAATCTGTATAATCGTCAGAAGTAAAACTAAAACCATTAGCAGCAATTACCCTAACTGTTCCATTGGTTACAATAGAGTCCTCCGCACCAGGGATATTCCATCCAAGTTGATACAGTGTACCTGCTGTTGATTCAAGTAAGAAATTACCTTCTGTTGAAGTCATAACATATTTATTTGTAGCATCAGTTCCTTCTTC
>CAZYGQ010000043.1:0-5141 GCA_964647075.1 uncultured Candidatus Saccharibacteria bacterium | reverse complement strand
GTTTACCCAATGTTTATGTTAACGGGATTTGAAGTATATATAGAGGGGGATGATACCCCATATCCTACACAGTTTGTACAAGCTATTGATTTACCGGGAGATCATAGTATGTATGGTAGCTTTATTGGAGAAGAGAAAGAGTTACAAAAGGATGGAATATTTGTTAGTGACTATGTTCCCTCATACTTTGAACTTTCAAATGAAGATGTCATTGGTAAAAAGATATATTTAAGGAGTTCTGTAAATAGGTCGTTTGTATCTACTAAAAACAGAAATATGATGGATAGGGAGTATGAATTTACAGTTCAAGGTATAGTCGAAACAAGTAATGATGCCTTCTGGATGAATACATCTAAAGCAATGGAGATATTGGTTGAAACAGGAGGTTTTAAGGATAGAGATGAGTATTTAAATCTGATAGGATACTCTCAATTACTTGTATCAACTCAACAGGATAAGACTTCAGAGATAGAGGAGTATATGATTGAAGAGATGGGATTAAATGTAATTTCTTCTAAAACAATCATTGATTTCATATCTACATTAACTAGTGGTTTAACAATAGCGCTGATAATCTTTGGTTCAATATCTGCTGTAGTAGCATCTATTGGAATAATAAACACAATGATAATGAGTATATATGAACAAACAAGAGAGATCGGTATTATTAAAGCAATAGGGGCATCTAATTCTCAAGTATTAAAAATCTTTTTAATTCAATCTGGATTAATAGGGTTAATTGGTGGAGTAATGGGATTAGTAATAACATATGGATTAATGAGAGTATCTGACCCATATATTGTTGAAATTCTCAATGAACAGGGTTTTACTGCTATAGAGAGATTTTTTAATTTCCAACCACTCAATGCTTTGTATATAACCTTAGGAAGTATATTAATTGGTATTATTGCAGGTATATATCCTGCTATGAAAGCAGCTAGACTTGATCCTGTTAAGGCTTTAAGGTATGAATAGGTAATCCCTTACAGTACAGTATAAGTTCTCTCTCCTGAAACACTTTCGATATTCTCATTTACAGCGTCAAATACTGTTACCGTAAGTTTAACTCGAAGTACACCTTTTGATTCAATGAAGGTTGAGGTAAAACCACATATCTCTTTAGATTCTCCACTTAATATTCCACTGTTATCCATTGTTTGATAAAGTGCCTCTTCGTTATTTTGATTTAAGAAAAATTCCCAATGGCATTTAACCTGATTTGAGTATTTACCATTCCCCTCAATTAAGGCTTCGTACATTCTTGCTTGTCTAGCAGAGAAACTTTCCCCTTCTGGACTAATTATTGTTAACTTTAAATTATGCTCTACTTCTTTCTCTTCTTCGGCAGTATTTGTATTATCAATATATTCTTGAGTCTGTTCATTTATTATCTCTTCATTATTATCCTTCGTTTTATTTTGATTCAATATGTAGAAACCAACAATACTGATTAGTAAAAGAGCAACTAGGGCAAGAATCTTCTTTCTTTTATCCATTTAAATATTTTAAAAAGTTATTATTGATTATATCAAATATGATTATAACTAATATATAATT
Source organism: uncultured Candidatus Saccharibacteria bacterium (assembly GCA_964647075.1). Lineage (GTDB taxonomy): Bacteria > Patescibacteriota > Dojkabacteria > SC72 > SC72 > UBA2259. Next base: position 3,584 of record CAZYGQ010000043.1, on the reverse strand, counting down.
CTATTCGCTATTCTTTCTAAATTCTGCTATCATATATAGTAGTTATTTGAGTATTTTGAATTTTCGAAAGTAATTTCCTAGTAGTCTAATAGCTTTAATTAATTTGAACCATTCATTAATATGGAACAGGGAACAGTAAAAACTGTAACTGATAAAGGTTTTGGTTTTATTACCAAAGAAGGTTCTGAAAAGGATATTTTCTATCATGAGAATTCCTTAGAAGGAGATCTTGCTGTAAGGAAACTTAAAGTAGGAGACATAGTAACCTATGATGTTGAAGAAACACCAAAGGGATTAAACGCAACCAATATCAAATTATTAGAAGAGTAATCTTTTAAATAGTTACAAAATTAAAGAGGGTACATGTACCCTCTTTTTTGTTAATCAATATGATTAGAAAAATTTACTTTTCTTTTGTTTTCTTAACTGTTTTACTCTTTTTAACAGCCTTAGGTTTTTTAACAACCTCTTTCTTTTCTACTTCCTTCTTTTGAGCAGGAATACTCTTACTCTCTAAAGCACTTAATATTTTGTCTAACTTTTCAACTATTGCATCTAATTTCTCACTCAAAATATCATTGTTAATACTGTTTCCTACACCCTTAGCTCCCTCTCTCTTTTCAAAACACTTACTACAATATATTGGCTTATCAGGACTAGGATTAAAAGGTACTTTACACTCTATACCACAATCATCGCATATTGCAGAGAACATTGGTTTATCACCTCTATCTCTTCCTCCACCAAAGCTTCTTCTACTATCATCTCTTCTCTCAAACCTATCCGATTTACCACCTCCCTCTTTCTCAAAACAGTTACTACAGTATATTGGTTTGTCTCCTGATGGTCTAAAAGGTACTTGGCAATCTTTACCACATTTATCACATACTGCTGGAAACATAGTTGTTGGTCTTCTATCAAATCCACCACCTCCAGATCTTCTATTATCTTTTCTATCAAATCTTCCCACTTTAATTATGTACTTAATTTAAAATCTACATACACAATATATCATTTGTTAAGATTTAACAAGGAAAATGAATATTTCTTAAAACTACAATACAGTATTTAAAGTGTCTACTATCTCTATCTTAGAAGGAATTAACTTCTTTATTTTATTAAAATCTTTCTTATCCCTAGTTAATATGTAATCACAATTTTGATCTAGAGCAGAGTAGTACTGGAGGGTATCTTCAAAATCAATTGAGAAGTTGTTTAGTGCATTGTCAATTATTAATTTTGTAAGAGGAATTAGATTGATGCTATTTATTAATGGCATAGCCTTTCTATGCATTAATGTATTAGCCTTTATTTTAAGAATGTAATATGTAATATGTACTGAAAGGGTAGACATATATACTTTAGATTGTTTAAGGAAGGGAGCTATTTTGTTAATTGAGATATGCTCTAGGTCTCTATCGAGAAGTATATCTATTAATATGTTTGTATCTAAATATATTCTTTTCATCTTAAATGTTTCTTCTCCATAGCTTTTCTATACTCCTTATCATAGTCAAAGTTCTTTTTTTTCTTTTCACTCATATGGACACACCCTATTGCCTCGGAAAGAATTTTCTCTATCTCTTCCTTACTTTTTGTTTTCTTGCCAATGTTAATATCATATTCAGAAGGTATGAAATATGCTAAGGTCTTACCCCTATCTATTACCTCGTATGCTTGTCCCGCATTAAGAGAATCTTTTAATTGGGTAAGATTATGTCTGAAATTTCTTAAGTTTATTTTCTTGTATTCAATATTCATATGTTAAACATTAGTTTAACATTGGAAGAGGTTTGTAGTCAAGAAAATATTTATGAACAATTCAATTAATATTAGCCAACCAATTTTTGAAGATTTTATTCTATTGTGTTATCTTAAACAGAGGAATATTTAATTATTAAGTTTTAAATATTTTATGGAAGAAAATAATCAACCAAATGGAGAGCAAATTGTAAATGATATCCCTAAAGAACCTATTACTCATAAAACAGTGTCAAGAAAGATTATTTGGATTTTATTATTAATCATATTCTTTTTGCTTATCATACTAAGATTTCTGTATATTAAGAGCAAGGAAATTAAGCAGGAGCAACTTACAGAAAAGGTTAACATTGAAAGAGAGGAAGAGAGTGGCAATAGGGAGGAATTTGAGTATAACTTTCCTGAGGGATTCTTAGTTACAAAGGAAGAATGTAATAATGATAATAATCTAGGTAGTGCCGATTGTATCGAGGTTTACAAAATAGTACCCTCCAATTTTACTGACCTAGAAAAGAAATATCTTTTAAGTGCATATCTAAGAGTATTTGAGAAACCAGAAGGTATTCAAATAAATGGACAAACTTCTCATATTACTTATGATTCTCAACTTAAAAAGTGGGTGTTTGTTGAGGGAGAGCAGGAAGTACTACCGGAGAGAATAGAGGGAAAAAGGATTTTTGTTGAAACTTCTATAGGAGGTAGCCAAGCAGGTTCGTATCATATAATTATCAGTGACTCAGTCATCTCAACACTCCTTATCCTTTCCATTCCGAGATATCAAAGAATTGAGTGTGACTTTATTGAGGATGTTAGTGAGAAAAGAGAGTGCGAAAGCATATCAACACTTTTTCTTGTAGACTCTGGAGGCATGTTACCAGATTCAGTTTATGAGGAGAAATACTCTGATTTAAGAGAGAGTGCTTCAACAATTTGGTAAAGGTTGTTAAACGGTATAATCATAGGGATTTTAAGAGTATAATCAATAGACTATGAGTACATATTCATATACTCTGAAAATATTAGAAGGTACATCTGTATATGTACAAAAAGAGCTTTCAGAGAAATATCCTGATATTAAAATAGTTAAAGCAGATAAAGATAAAATACTCTTTGATTGTGAGATAGAGGATATAAATAGCTTTAGAAATCTTTACTCACCTACACATATTTCAAATAGTAAAGGAAATACCTTAAATCTTTCTAAAAGAGAATGGAGAGTAGGGTTTGTTCCTGCAGGGATTAATCCTTCACTAGCATATATACTTTGTATGATAGTGAATTTCGAAAAAGAGAATATCTTACTAGATCCTTTCTGTGGTTCAAGTGTAATACCAATTACAGCATTAAAACATTTCAATATTAAAAGAGTAATATGTACAGATATTAGTAGTAAAGCTATATATGCAAGTATAATTAATTTCATATCAGCAAATATTGATCAGAATAGATACAAGATATTTAGAAATGATATATTAAACTCAAAGATATCTAAGAGGAATGTAGATAGGATAGTGAGTAATCTACCCTTTGGAATAAGAGTGGGTGATCATGAAAGTAATAGGGAGGCTTATAAGGCTTTAGAGCAATTAGCTCAGAAGGTATTAAGAAAAAGAGGTATATTAGTGCTTTTAACCCAAGAGAAAGTTTTAATTCGAGATGTGTTTTCTAAAGACATATGGGATGTTAAAAGTATCGTGCGAGTAAATGAGGGAGGATTACTTCCGGAGGTTTTTTTAATTAAGCTAAAATAACTCTTTATACAAACGTTAGAGCATATCCCTTTTTACCTGCTCTTCCAGTTCTTCCTATTCTATGAATATAAT
>CAZYGQ010000042.1:0-5440 GCA_964647075.1 uncultured Candidatus Saccharibacteria bacterium | reverse complement strand
CTAAATACTCTTGTATTATTCATCTTTTTTTTGACTTAAATATTTTTTTACATAAGTTGCTAATTCTTTGTTCTCTTTCTTACTTAATTTCATCTCTTTTAAATCTTGAGTAGTAATATTTATGAGTACTTCGGGTGATTTTATTGCATATTTTTTAAGTTTCTCTTTTAATGTTTTTGAAAAATCATCAAACTCCTTGGAAATTTCAATCTCTTTCTTTTCTTCAACTTTAACTTCATCTTTTGAGATCTCTTTCTCGGTATTTTTAGTATTTTTTACAACTTCTTTGGGTGCTGTATCTGAATTAAGTTTCCCATCTTTTATGTTAATCGTTCTATCGGATTTGTTATTTATTAGATTTAAGTCGTGAGATATTACCATTACTGTTGTACCACTTTTGTTAATTCTTTTAAGAATATCTAATATCTGAATTGCATTTTGAGAATCAAGGTTTCCTGTTGGTTCGTCAGCTATGAAAAGATCTGGTTTATTAGCAAGCGCTCTAGCTATTGCACCTCTTTGTTGCTCTCCTCCAGAAAGTTCATCTGGAAAAAGCATTCTTCTCTCTCTTAGTCCAACTAAATCTAGTAGATAGTCTGTAGTATCTTTAATTTCTTTATTACTTTTATCTAGAATCTCTAGTGCAAAAGCGATATTTTCTTCCAATGTTTTAGTACTTAGTAGTTTAATATCTTGAAAAACTACTCCTAATTTTTGTCTATATGCAGGAAGCAACCTTCTATTTAGTTTGGGTACTTCAATTTCATTGAAGAAGATGCTTCCAGAAGTAGGAATCTCTTCCCTGATTAAAAGTTTCATTATTGTAGATTTCCCAGCACCTGAAGGGCCGATTATAAAGCAAAACTCTCCTGGGTCAATTTTGAAAGTGACATCAGAAAGGGCTGTTATATCTTCTTTATATTTCTTTGTTACAGTATCAAAGAGTATCATAAGCAGTTTATGAGCAGATTAAGTTACTGTATATATTACTGTATTCTGAGTTGCGCTTCAAGGAATTTGTCAATATCCCCATCTAGGATACTTTCAGGATTGCTACTTTCTAAATTACTTCTTAAATCTTTAACTAATTTATATGGATGTAGTATGTAATTTCTAATTTGGTTTCCCCATCTAGCTAATTTATAATCTCCTTTAATTTCAGATATTTCTTTCAATCTATTCTCCTCTAATATCCTCCATAGCTTACCTTTTAGTATCTCCATTGCTTTCTCTCGGTTTTGTAATTGACTTCTTTCTTGAGAGCAAGTTACTGTTATTCCAGATGGAATATGTGATATCTCTACAGCAGATGATGTTTTATTTACATTTTGTCCCCCTGGACCTCCCGATTTTGTTGCTTTAAACTCAATATCTGTTTCTGGTATCTCTATATCTTTTTCAAGCTCAGCAAGTATTGGTATAACTTCTACACCAGCGAATGATGTTTGTCTAAGATTTTGAGCATTAAAAGGAGAGAGTCTAACTAATCTGTGTGTCCCATGTTCTTTTTTTAAGAGCCCATATGAATATTTACCTGTAATATCTATTGATACTGTAGCAATTCCAGCTTCATGACCCTTAAGCATATTGGTGACGTTGTATTTCCAACCCTTTTTCTCAATATATCTTGTATACATTCTAAAAAGCATCTCACACCAATCCTCTGCCTCAATTCCTCCTTGTCCCGCGTGTATTGAAAGTGTTGCATTACAGGCGTCATATCTTCCTGAGAGAAATTTAATGGATTCAAATTGATTTATTTCTTCTTCTATTTTTTGAAAATCATCATAAAGAATATCTTGTTCTTGCAGTTGAGTATCATCAATTATTGAGAGTAGGGAGTTTAAATTGTTTTTAACAGAGTCTATTTTCTCAATATCCTGTTTAATATCTGAAATCTGTATCATTACATCCTGTGCATGTTTTGGATTTTCCCAAAATGACTTACTTCTACTCTCTTCTTCTAGTGATTTAAGAATTTCTCTTTTAGAATCTATCCCTAAAGATGCCTCTATTTCTAGGACTTTCTCTAATAGTTGCTCTGTATCTCTTTTACTAATATTTCCCATTCTTGTATATTATACTATCCTAAATCTAAAAATATACAATTAAAATGTTTGGACTATTCGAAAAAAAGAAAAGTGAAGAAAACAAGAATAAAGAAAAGCAACAGGCAAGTAAATTCGTTGTACTTTTAATACTTGATGGATTAGGTGTACACAAAGACCCAGAGGGTAATGCAGTATTGGGTGCAAGAACACCATTTTTAGATACAGCTTGGACATATGGGAGATCTACACTTTTAAATGCATCTGGGACATATGTTGGTCTTCCTTCAGAGGAGGCAGGAAACTCAGAGGTTGGTCATCTTAATTTAGGTGCTGGACAGGTTGTATATCAATCGTATCCAAGAATTAACGATGCAATTACAACTCATGAGTTAGACAGTAATATTGTATTAAGAGAGGCCTTCTCTGAGGTTAAGAAGAGAGGTTCGAATATTCATCTTGCTGGTGTGTTAAGTCCTGCTGGAGTACACGGTCATATTAAGCATCTGTTTTCATTAATGGATATCTGTAAAGCCAATGGTCTAAATCCATATATTCATGTTTTCTTTGATGGAAGAGATACTCCTCCTAAAGATGGTTTTTTGTATCTTAACAAATTAAATGAAAAGATTAGAGAGCTTGGTATTGGTAAAATTGCTTCTATTCAGGGAAGATTTTATGCTATGGATAGGGATAACAGATGGGAAAGAATTAAGTTAGCATATGATGCTATGGTAGGGTTGTCTTTGGAAACTTTTCTAGATCCAGTGGTAGCTCTCCAGAGTTCATATGCTAACAACATTACAGATGAATTTGTAAAACCTGCAACTGCAATAGATTCTCAAGGGGTACCTATTGGAGCAGTTAGAAGCAATGATATTTTACTTTTGTGGAATTTTAGAGAGGATCGTGCCAGAGAGTTAAGTAAGGCCTTTATATCAAAAGAATTTGATCATTTTGTAAGAAGAAACTATCCAGAAAATCTGTATCTTGTAACAATGACAGGGTATGAAGAGGGAATTGATGCCCATGTTATTTTCCCGCCAAGAGAGATTGAACTCCCTATTGCAGAGTATATTTCCAATCTTGGTTTTAATCAGTTACATATATCAGAGACAGAAAAGAATATGCATGTAACATATTTCTTTAATGGTGGTGTAGAACAAAACCATCCAGGTGAGGACTTTTTTAATATACCTTCTCAAAGAGTAGAAAATTACGCTACTGTTCCTCAAATGAGTTCCCCCATTATTAGAGATGAGGTAGTAAAAAGAATCAAAGCGTATGATACATACAAATACAAATTCATAGTTATTAATTTTGCTAACCCAGATATGCTTGGACATACTGGGGATTACAATGCAACCGTAATGGGAAATGAAATAGTTGACCAGTTAACTGCTGATATTGCAAAGGTAACTCTTTCTATGGGAGGAGCTTTAGTTATTACGGCTGATCATGGAAACTGTGAAAGTATGGTAAATAGGGTAACAAAGGAGGTAGATATTGCTCATACTAATAATCCTGTTCCTCTTATTGTGTTATCTAGTATAGACGAAATAACACCCAAGCCGGGGGATAAAATGATAAAGATTGGAACTGGTAAAAATGCTCAAACAACGGGACTTTTGGCAGACATAGCTCCTACCTGCCTTGGCTTAATAGGGCTTGATATCCCAGACAGTATGACTGGAGTAGACCTAAGAAACATTTTTTAAAGCTGTAGGAAAAGTAAGAGTATTCCTAAGATTATTCTGTAAATACCAAAGAGTGTTAACCAATTCTTCTTACTATATTTTTTCAATATTATTAATCCAAGATATGTAATAACTCCTGCTATCAATATTCCGAATACATCTTTAATATTAAGAACTCTTTGGGGATACTCTTTAAGAATTTGGTAAACAGGAGCAGCAAGTAAGAGAGGTAGACCTAAAAGGAAAGAGTATTGGATAGCAGTATATTTATTTAAACCAGTAAACATTCCAAATATTGTAGATATTCCTGATCTAGAACCTCCTGGAATTAAAGCAAATATTTGACTAACTCCCATTACTAATGATTGTTTCCAAGAAATCTCTTCAAATTCTATTTCGCTAGGTTCCTTTCTTCTTTCAATTAACACCATAACAATTCCCCAAAGAATTAAGGAGACAGCAATTAAGATATTTCCTCTAAGTTTCTGTTCAATAATGGATTCAAAAAGTAAACCTACTAGTCCTGCTGGAATAGTTGATATTAATATTTTTAAATATATTGATATTTTCTTTTTTGTAAAAATATCTTTAAACAGAAAGTGGTAAAAATATATTATTAATGCAACAGTTGTACCTAAATGTAGTACAGAAAGAAGATAGGTATCCATTTCTATATCAAGCAATTTTGATGAAAGGATTAGGTGAGCACTACTTGAAATCGGAAGTAATTCAGTAAACCCCTGTAGAAATCCTAATAATGCAATTTTTAGTGTATCCATATTTCTAATATGATATATTATTTACATATGACATATTCTACTCATATGAAACAAAAAAAGATAGTTACATATATTGTTTGTACATTACTATTAATTACATCTGCAATTAAAGTTTCTGCTTTATCACCCTCTTTCTCTTTCTATCCATCATCTGGAGTTGTGCAAGATGCACAGGAAGGTTTTACAGTTGATGTGTTAATAGATTCAGGCGGTTATGAACTGAGCCAAGCTAGAGCAATGATAAAATTTAATCCTAAAGTAATTAAACTTGTAAAAGCATCTAAAAACTCATCTCTATTTGATCAGTGGCCTTTGGAGGAAAGTAGTACTGACAATATTAATGGAGTAGTAATTTTAACTGGAATGACCCAAGAGGATAATGAAGGAGGTGTCCCTTTTTACAAAACAGATACAAGCCCAGACGTTTTTTTTAGATTAGAATTTGATGTTGTTACTACCCAAAAGGAAGATATAATACTCAGTTTTGAATATAGTGGCCAGGACCAAGATTTTATGTCTGTACTAATTGATAGTGATACACAAAATAATGTGCTTGCAGTTAAACCCCAATCAGCAACTTTTTCGTTAAATTCTCAAGATATTCCAGAAACAGGATTAAATCCTAGCGCTATTGGTGCAATAGTAGGAATAATATTAATACTTGTTGGAGGATATATTAGATCTACGGGTAGTACTTACTTTAGAAAACGAACTGGTACAATTGTTCTTTCTGATTAATATATTGATTAGAAAGTAGATATCTGATATCATTTTTCTATATATTATGCCGAGATAGCTCAGTTGGTAGAGCATCTGTCTGAAGAACAGAGGGTCCCCAGTCCGAATCTGGGTCTCGGCATAGGCGAGAGTAGTTCAGTTGGCTAGAACGACACATTGCCAATGTGTAGGTCGCGGG
>CAZYGQ010000041.1:2034-6297 GCA_964647075.1 uncultured Candidatus Saccharibacteria bacterium | reverse complement strand
ATAAATAGAGAGTTAGATAGGAATGTAATTTGGGTAATAGAACCAAATAAAAAGGTTGGAGATGGAACATATTCATCATTTCTAGAAAAATATGACAATATATTAAAAGCATATCCGGATATACACTTCGGTATTGATTTAGATCTAGGGGGATTACCAAAAGAGAGTAATTTACTATCTGTTTTAGATAGTATGAATCAAAATAGTATACTTCCTCTACTTATCTCTCTTAGTGGAAAAGAAAATGTCCAAGGTGATGTAAGGACTCATTTACCCTTAGGTAAGAATGTAGATGAAAACAGGCAATTGGCAAGTTATTTATATAGAATGCAATTAAGAGGTAAAAAGATTCCAGGGTTAGTAATAGAGACATCCCCAGCACAGCAAAATCCTTTAAATGATTACGCACAGTTTTTGAATTCTTTCAATGCTGGTTTATAATGCAAATCCATTCCAAGTTGACAAAAATATTTCCTAAATGTAGAGTATTATTAATAAATTAAATAATATTGAATATGTCTGATATGCCGAATACAACATTAGTTAGTAATGGAGAAGCAGAAACTCCTTTTAAAACATCCGAAAACGCTTCTCTTGGGACCCATGAAGGTTGGATTGTAGACCCAGATAACGCTCAAGAGGTAGCAAATCTTGAAGATGTTGCAAGGAATGCTGAGAAACGTCTACAAAAAGAGCACGAGACAGGAATGAGTGAGAAAGAGAGAGAAAATATTAAGATATTAGAGGTTTTAGTAGAGGAATTCCCCTACGCTTTTAAAGAATCTACGGATGAACAGACAGGTGAAAAATATTATCTAACTGGTATAAGTGCACTACCTTATTCAGATAAACAAACCGAATCGGAAGTGAATAAGGAATTCTTCAGATTGAGGGATTTCCCCATTATGGGGCTTCTAGATCAAGATAATAGATTCCGGGGTGAAAGTGCGCAACCCTGTATTTCTAAAGTTGGTATACAATTTGAAGGAAGAAAAAAGGAATCAATTTCTTTTCAAGAATTAAGTCCTGAAAGACAAGAACTTTTACTTCAAATCCTTAGTTTTCTCAATGATAAAGGAGAAGTTATTAATAAGCACCTTGAAGAAGAGAAAGCGAAAGTAACACCTGAAGGTCTAAGGGAGAGAATCCGTGCAATGAAGAATAATGGTAGTGAGAATGAGATATCTAAGACAGGGAATTTTGCTATAGACTCACGTATTCTTTATTAGAATTACTGACTTCTTAAATTCCTCTCCAAATACAGGTTAAACACCCTACTCTCCTTCACAGATATCATAAATATATCTTTAAGCATTCTACTAATATCTTTAATATTTGTAGATGTTGAAACAGATCTGTTTTTGTTTAAAAAGAAAGGAATTACAGACACTTCATACCCTATCTTAGATATTTCATAAAGAATATCTGAGTCTATAGCAAATCTATTTACCTTTAAATTAGGTAATACTCTTTTTATCAACTCTTTTTTAAATAACTTTAAACCACAACCTACATCTGTAATATTTTTAGGAAGTCTTAGAAGAAGTTTATTAACAGCAATTAAGCCGTAAGAGATTACTTTTCTACTTAAGGTCATCTCAATATTTGAATCCTTATGTAATTTAGAAGGTATAACAGCCATTACAGACTCTTTTTTAATCTCTCGAAGAGCATAGGCTAAAGATCTAATTTGAATATCTGTATCAGCATCAATAAATCCTATTACATCTCCAGAAGCTTTTTTCATTCCATACCTTACAGCATAACCTTTCCCTTTATTCTCTTTGTAACCAAATACTACTGCCTTCTCAAGTCTATTATCTTTAATATATTGTACTAATATATCTTTTGTATTATCAACATACCCATCTATTACGAAGATGAGTTCAAAATCAGGATTGATTCTAGAAAGATATCCATAGAGTCTTTCTAATTGATCAATAACCTCTCTTTCTTTTTTATATGTTGGTAAAACCAAAGATATTTTCATTGAAAAAGATAAATAAGTTAATATGAAATAAATATGTGCATTCAAAAAAAAGCCCCCAAAGGGGCAATCTCCTACTATTAAGCAAGAGATTGCTCTTCCTTTAGGCGTTTAACTGTAGACAATATTGCCATTCCAGTAATAAATGTTACTCCAGCGGCAATGTAGAATATTGAAGTATCCTCAAAACCTGTTGGAATAGGTTCATGAATGTATGGGTTATAAGGCCCGTATGAACCTCCATCTGCAAATACAGTTGAAACATTTACTAAGAAAGTAGCTGCTATAGCTAAACTTACTGCAATTGACTTCTTCATATTTAAAGGGCTAGTTAATTTAAATGCAGTACAATTATACTACACCTAGCCCTAGAAGTCTATACTATGGGTTGTTAGTCCTCAGATACAGTTCTAAGATTTGACCACTACTGGCAACCTCTTGTGCGTATTGGGTGCCTATATATCTATAGTGCCAACTCTCAAATTAGTAGCCTGTAATACTTTCATATCCTTTGGGAAATGAAAGAACAAATCCATATTTATATGCATTACTGCTTAACCACTTACTTGCCTTGGTATTTGCAAATTCATCCCCTAGCCTATCCCCTATTTCATTACTACTAAAATCTATCACGGTACCTAACTGATGTTGACTATGTCCTGGTCTTGCTGAAAAGGTATCTACTAATGCAACATTATTATTGTTTTTACTTAACCAGTAGTTATATGTATTTACTTGAGTCTGATATGATCTATATCCTGATACAATACTTAAATCTATACCATCTGCTTTAGAGTCAGTAACCATTCTAGACAAATCAGGTATTAATATATTACGTAAATAGTAGCTTTCTCCTCTTCTAATACCAGAATTACTAGCTTTTACTAAGTCAGATGGAGCATAGGTACTAGGTAATTTGTATTGTTTATTAACAAGTACTAATAGGTCATTACCATCTCTTTTTGTAGTATATATTTCCTTAGGATATTCCCACCAATTCGAGCCTGAACTAGTTGAAATATTCTTTGGTACAAGGACTTTTGGAGTTTCTGAAACAACAGTGCTATCTTGAGAGGGGTATTCAATCCATTCTTCTTCCTCTCTCTGTTCATTGTTGATTTCTTTGTCTATTATTAAATCAACCGTTTTAGTTGGGATAAAGAGAATGAGTAGAAGAAGTAAGAGATAAAATATGCCTTTTTTCATATGCATATTTTACAAGATTTATGATTATATATACACAATATTACTACTCTACCCTATTTGCATATCTAAAGATTCTCTCTGGAGAGTTGTAATATTTACATGTATACAGTATTAAATCTGCAGAGTAGTCTGTAATGTAAGTACCTGTATTCCCATCATATATTTCATATACATACTCTCTTTGATTCCAATATATACTTACTCTATTTCCGTTTTCAGTTTTAGGAAGGTTGTAAAAGGATATTAAATTTCTTGTTTCTGTTGTCCAACTACTATATCCAAATCTGTGTGCTGCAAGGATAATGGGTAATGTATCTAGTTCAGGAGTTCCAAAGTCACTTACTATCCAAGTCCCTTTATAGAGTGCTTTTTTATACTCTTTACTTGCAGTAATTGGAGAGCTAACACCTATATCTGGGATTAATACAAAATAGCCCTCTGGAAGATTAGGATCAAATGGAGGGATATTACTTACTGGAGTTTGTTCTTTCTCTTCGATATCTTCTTTCCTTTGTACTATCTCTTTTACAATTTTTTCCTCATCTATACTTACAGCTTCTGGGTTGAGTCTATACCAAACATATGGAGCGGTTGGTATAGCTATTAGTACTAGAGTAATTAGTATGAATGTAAAACCTATTATCTGATATACTTTTAGTAACTTATTAATATTTCCTACCCTTTTCATATATTTATACATTATCACATATTTTTAATTAAGAGAAAGTATTGAGGTTAAGAAGTATAGTCGAAAGGAAAATAGAAAGAAAAATAGAAGTAGTTAATATTAGATATTAGGTCAGGAAATATATTTTTGAGTAAAGTAAAATGAATTAATAAATTCTAAGGGTTAAAAAATATGATAAGAGAGAATAACGAGATTGAAAAATTAAAAGAGTATATATCCCAGTATTTCTTACTGTTAGAAAGGAGGATATCAGAAAAGGATTCTGAGATATTAAAGCTTTTAGAGAAATTAGAGAAAGAGAGAGATAATGAATATATTACCCAATGTATGGATACAAAAGATATTAAAGTGATCTCTTATCTAGATAACTAACTTACAGTAT
>CAZYGQ010000041.1:0-1934 GCA_964647075.1 uncultured Candidatus Saccharibacteria bacterium | reverse complement strand
CTAAATCTAATAGATTTTCCCTCAGAAGTGATAAGCAAGATTTCATCATCTCCTGTTGTAGGTTTTACCCATGTAAGTTCATCATTTATTTCTAGCTTAATTGCTGTTAATCCATTAGCTCTAATCTTTTCAAATTGAGAGAGATCTGTCTTTTTAACAATTCCTCCTTTGGTAACCATTAAGAAATATTTAAAATCTTTTTTAGAAACAACACCCTTTGAATCTTGTTCCTCTTGTATCTCTTCAGAACCCATTACTCCTCCCTTTGGATCTCTAGTTAATATTGAAGTAATAATTTCATTTTGGTCTAACTGTACTAAGTTGATTAGAGGAATACCCTTTGCAGTTCTACCGTATTCAGGTATCTCAAAAATTCTCGTACTAAATACTCTCCCTTTATTTGTAAAGAGTAAAAGTTCATCATGTGTATTGCAAAGTAAAACATGTTCTATGAAATCTCCCTCTTTAGTGTCCCCTCCAGAGATACCTTTTCCACCTCTGTGCTGTGTTTGGTATGTTGAAGGAGGTACTCTTTTAACATATCCTGAATGAGTAATTGTAATTAAGGTTTCTTCTTGAGCGATCATGTCTTCCTCAGATATCTCATTAATCTTTCCTTTTACTACCTTTGTTCTTCTTTTATCTGAGTAAGCCTCTTTAATTACCTTTAAGTCTCTATCAACAATTTCAAGTATTTTATCTTGACTGTCTAAGATTTTGTTGTATTCAATTATATTCTCTTTAGTTTCTTTGTAGTCATTTTCTAATTTCATTCTCTCCAAAGCTGCTAACCTTCTAAGTTGCATATCTAAGATTGCTTGTGCTTGTACCTCTGTAAACTTAAACTTATCCATTAAGTTTGTTTTAGCACTTTCCTGTGTTTTAGAACCTCTAATAGTTGCTATTACTTCATCTAAGAAATCTAGCGCTTTTAGTAAACCTTCAAGGATATGAGCGTGATACCTTGCTTCTGCTAAATCATATTCATATCTTCTAATTGTTACAGTAATTCTAAATGAGAGGAAAAGCTCTAACATTCTCTTTAGAGAAAGAGTGATAGGTTCTTGCTCAACCAATGCAATCATATTTGCATTAAAGGTTTTTTGCATTTCTGTATATTTATACAGTTTGTTTAATACAGCCTTTGGTTGTGCATCTTTTTTAAGTACTATTACTACTCTAATCCCATCTTTGTTAGATTCATCTCTAATATCTGCAATACCTGTAATCTTTTTATCTCTTACCAAATCAGCCATTTTTTCTATCATAAGGGCTTTGTTTACTTGGTATGGGACCTCCGTTACTACAATTTGATATCTACCATTTTTACCTTCAACAATTGAAGCTTGAGCTCTTTGTAAGATTCTTCCTCTTCCTGTTGCATATGCATTTAATATCTCGTCTCTGTCATATATTGTGCTACCTGTTGGGAAATCTGGTCCAGGTACAATTTCTATTAACTCTTCAGGTGTAATATCTGATTTAAAATCAGGATATATTACCTCCCCATTTTTTTCTAATCTGTCAGATATCTCCTTGAGCAGTTTTGTACTCTCTGGAGATTTTGTATCTATATAGCTTTCTAGATAATTTTCTGGCTTTGAACTTAAGGTTTGAGGAATTACCTCTTTAGCTTCTTTTGATTTTCTTAATTCATTGTAAATAGCTACTCCTTCCCATTTGTTTTTTCTTTTAATCATCTCGCATAGAGCATCTATTAACTCTCCGAGATTGTGAGGAGGTATCTGTGTTGCCATACCTACTGCAATACCTTGACTACCGTTAGATAAAAGATTTGGGAAAAGGGCTGGTAATACTGTTGGTTCTAATCTAGTACCATCATAGTTGGGGAAAAAGGTAACGGTTCCTTTGTTTAAGTCTTTAAGTAGTTCTGGAGAGATTTTACCTAGCCTTGCCTCTGTGTATCTCATTGC
>CAZYGQ010000040.1:0-6701 GCA_964647075.1 uncultured Candidatus Saccharibacteria bacterium | reverse complement strand
GGAATAATCTTTACTCTTCTATCCTCTCCCTCTCCAACACTCTCTGTTTTAATATCATCAAATACCTGTAACGTCATATGTACAACTCTTCTATCTGAAGGACTCATTGGAGCAAGTTCAATAGCATCTCCAAGTATCCTTGCATCATCTGCTTTTTGTAATGCTATCTGTTCTATCTTTTTGTTTCTCTCCTCTTTATATCCACATACATCTAGTATTACTCTATAGTTTGTACCCTCTTCTAGCTTATTTCTAAGCATCATACTTAATATATATTGCAAAGATTCAAGATGTTTTCCATGGTTCCCTATTAAATATCCTAAGTTGTCTCCATTAAAAGAAATTTTAAAATATGTGACCCCCTCACTCTCTTCTACATTAAAATCGTAATCAGCATCAATATCTAACAGTGAGAAAAGTGTATCTAACTCTTTTTGTACTATATCTTTCATATTAATATATTGTTAATTTATTTCTTTTTTTGAAGAATATCTAAAAGGTTTTGTACACCCTTTTTAGTCTTGTCAAAATCTAAGGAAAGGTACTGTATTACTAAAAGAAGGGATTGTAACATCCAATACCAACCAAGCGCTGCAGGCATACTAATTGTAAAGAAAGCTGTCATAATTGGAAGAAGTAACATAGTGGATTTTTGCATTTTCTCTTGCATATCCTCTAGAGGTTCCTCTGAATTCTTTTTCTTTACTTCTTTTTTCTTTGGAGCACCAACTTGTTGCATCTTTTGAGTAAAGATTGTTGTGAAATACTGTGTAATACCTACAAAAACAGAAAGAGCAATATATGGTAGGGCTTCTAATGAGAATTTACCAAACTCGCCAGATACTGCTTTATAGCTAGTAGTTAATTCCCAGAAAAGGAACTTTGTGTTAATTGCAGAATCTGTTCCTATCTCAGTCATTTTAATAACCCATGGATACAAACCCTCTAAATCGCTATTTGTTACTGCTCTAATTACACCAATGAGTGCAGAAAGTATTATTAACTGTGGAAGGAAGGTTCCAACACAACCTAATGGGTTGTATCCTACCTTCTTATACAGTTTTACCTGTTCTTGTGAAAGCTTTTCTTTGTTCTCTCCATACTTTTTTTGTAACTTCTCTAGCTCTGGTTTTAAAGAAGCCATCTTTTTTGTCATGGCTGTCTGTTTTTTAACCAAAGGAATCATAATTAATCTTCCTATTACAGCTATCCCTAATATTGCTAAGCCTAAATTATTCCCAAAGAAATCATAAAGAAGAATCATTAGGTTAAGTAGGGGGTTAAAGAAAATTGCATTCCAGATTGTTGCTAACATATTTTTATATTGAAAATATTTAAAATCTAAAGCATTATACACTAACTTTCACTATTTTTCAGGAACAGGGTCATACTGTCCTGGTTGAGTCCAAGGGTTACATCTAACAAATCTTTTGAAAGCTAGAATATTTCCTCTTAATATACCAAATTTAGAGATAGCTTCATATCCATACTCTGAACAGGTAGGGCTAAATTTACACGCTCTTAGGTTTGGAAACAGCTTCCCCATATATCCGTGATCAAGGGATAGGGTCTTTTGGTATACCTTAATTAGTATTAATTCAATCTTTTTTAATATCCGAAACGGCATTGTTAAAAAGGATATTAAAATCTTTTTGAAGTTTTTCATAATCATCACAGTATTTATACGCTATATATACACCCTTAATCTTAATTTCTGTATTAAGGTGTTTCCTGCTTATCTCTCTAAGAAGTCTTGTCATTCTATGTCTAGCAACTGCATTTCCTATTTTTTTTGAAACTATAAATCCAAATTTAGAAGTAGGGGATGAACTTTTCTCAACCGCAATCATTCCATACTCTCCTTTGAATTTCTTGTTTAATCTACCTAGAGTGGTAAATTCTTTTCTATCTAATCTATTTATTGAGGGAAGCATACTCTAGTATATACTATCTAATCTTTGATAGTGGTTTCTTTCTTTTTAACTTGTACTCATCTGATACTGTTAAGGCTTTTCTTCCTTTGGCGATACGTCTTTTTAGAACTTTCTTGCCATTAGAATCTTTATTCCTAGCCATAAAGCCAAACTTTCTAAGTCTTTTTAAATTTTTTGGTTGATATGTTCTTTTCATATTTCTGTATTAAGATGCGGGTCTATTATATATTACCTTATACCTTTCTGGCAAATATTCTTTAATACAATACTACAAGGAAGAATTCTTCCGTACACATATATTCCTAGTAGACATATGAGGTAACAATTAAAATACTTGTTTCTAAAACCTTTTTAACACTTTTGTAAAATCTTATCCACATTTAAAAAAAAATTAATATAATAAAGATGTTAGTCCCAATCGACCATGACTGCCCCTAAGTTCTATTTATTTTGTATTTACATATATTTAGTATGGATAAAATTGACTTTGAACAGTACTCTCAAAACATATCAAAAGCTCCTTTGACAGAATCTAACGCTGTAGGTTCGGATATAGATACTGATGATACTTGGAAAATTGTTACAGAAAACTTAAGAATGGTTTTAGATAGAGTGGAGTATGACTCTTGGTTTGCAGGAACATACCTTGAAAGAGTTCAGAATGGTGTTGCTACAATATCTTGCTCAAATGAATTTAAAAGAGAAACAATATTAAAAGATTACAACAAGTTTTTACAAAGCTGTTTAACAAAGGCCACTGGTCAAAATTTACAGATAGAGATAGTTGTTAAAAGTGATGGTTCTTCTGAACCTAAAGAAAGGTATAAATTCCTTCATAAGAGTGGTAATGCTGTAGTAGATCTGTTTACAAAGATGGAAGGAGATAAAAGGAAGTACGAAGAGGCAGTAAAAAAGGCACGTCTCAATCCTAGATACACTTTTAAGAGCTTTGTTGTTGGAGCAAATAACAGATTGGCTGAAGCAGTAGCTCAATCCGTAGTTTCTGATGTTGAAAATGATGGTTTTGCTAAATCATATAACCCTGTTTTTTACTACGGTAGTACTGGAGTAGGTAAAACTCATCTAATGCAAGCTATTGGAAACGAAGTATTAAGAATATATCCTTCTAAAAAGGTCGTATATGTTTCTATAGAACAGTTTTTAAACGAGATGATAGAAGCTATTAGAACAAAAAAGAATGAGGATTTTAGAACTAAGTATAGAGAGGTAGATCTATTAATAATTGATGATATTCAGTTTGTAGAAACATATCCTAAGACTCAAGAAGAGCTATTCCATACCTTTAATACCCTTTATCAAGCTAACAAACAGATAATACTAGCTTCAGATAGGGCACCAAAGGATATTAAAAATATTACTGATAGGCTTAGAACTCGTTTTGAAGGTGGTATGGTCTGTGATATTCAACCTCCTGATTATGAAACTAGGTTAGCCATTTTAAAACAAATTATGGTTGACAAAAAGATTACTGTTCCTGATGCATATTTAGACTTAATAGCTAAAAACATAGAAAGTAGTGTAAGAGAGTTAGAGGGTGCTTTAACAAAAGTTCTAACTCTTACTAAATTAGGTCAAGTTCCTACATATGAAGAGGTTGCTAGAATATTACAGGTAGATATTGAGAGTAAGAGAAAAAGGGTTACACCAGAGAAAGTTCTGGAGGTAGTTTCCGCTGTCTTTGAGGTTCCTGTAAAGGTTATGAAAGGGAAAAGGAGAACAAGTGAGATAGCTTTAGCTAGACAGATTGCAATGCATTTGCTTCGTACGGAGTTAGAGATACCTCTTCAAAAGATAGCAGATGTATTAAATAAAAAGGATCATACTACTGTACTTTACGCATGCGAAATAATTCCTGAAAAAATTAAAAAGGATTCTAGTTTGGCAGAGAAGATAGAGAAGTGTAGGGGAGAGCTTTTCTACTAGTGTGGATATCTTTGGGGAGAATTAATGAAAAAGTAGTTAATAACTTTTTAATTAATCCACACTAAAAAGGTTGATATGTAAACACCGTCTTTTAGTAGCAACCTTTTACCCTGTAGGGTATTCTGACATGTATCCACAAAATTAGAGAACTTTTACACAAAGAGGCAATTAATGAAAAAATTGAGTATTTGAAAGATATTTAATTAATATTAACTAGAAAGATATTCACAACTTTTTTACACTCCAAATACATAGTAAAGTGTACTCAAGCTATAGATATCTGAAAGATTTTTATACATATCCATACCCTCTACTACTATGACAACTATTTATATTAATTATTAAAACAGTAGAAAAGAAATCCAATATTAAGTAAAATATAAAGATAACTGCCTAGTACATAATATTATTTAAAAACAAAATGCAATTCTCATGTAACCAAGATACACTGGCAAAGTATCTAAATATAATAAGTAGGGTAGTTAGTAGCAAACCTGGTTTACCTATTCTTAACAATGTTCAATTTGAAACTAGTAAGGGTAAATTAATAATGACTGCTACAGATTTAGAGATAGGAATAAACACCTGGATAGGTGCGGATGTTAAATCAGAGGGTAAAATTACAGTACCTGCAAAACAGTTAACTGAGTTTGTAACCTCTATACCTGCAGATACAGTAGATGCTACTTTAGAAAATCAAACATTTAATATCTCTACTACAAATAACTCTGCTAATTTTAATACCATCTCTGCAGAGGAGTTCCCATCTGTTGCATTAGTAACAGATACAAAACCTTTACTAAAAATTTCTAAAGATGATTTAGTTAAAGCTGTAAACAGAGTTGCTTTTGCATCAGCCACTGATGATATTAAGCCAGTATTAACAGGGGTATTAATAGAGATAAATGGAGAGAGTGTTTCTTTTGTAGGTACTGATGGATTAAGATTGTCTAGACAGATTGTTAAACTAGAATCTAGTGCAGAAAAAGATGCAAATATGTTAGTGCCAGTTAAAGCGTTACTTGAGATCTCTCATATAGTGAGTGAAATAGGGGAGGATGATGATATCGAGATGTATTTAATAGAGGATAGAAACCAAGTACTATTCAGATACAGTGATGTAGACTTAGTTTCTAGGTTAATTGATGGACAGTTTCCTGAGTATAGGCAGATTATTCCTACTGGGTACAAAACAATGTGTAAGGTTTCTAAAACAGATTTTATGAACTCTCTTAAGGTAACCAACATTATTGCAAAGAGTGTACTAGGAAATAAATTAATATTAGAGATAGATCCTAAGAGTAATAAAATTACACTGTCTGCTACTCAAACAGATTTAGGTAGTAACAAGAGTGTCTTTGAAGGAAGTATTGATGGAGATATGCTTAAGATAGCATTTAGTTCAAGACTACTCACAGATATTCTAAATCATATAGACTGCGAAGAGATTACTTTTGAATGTTCAGAGACAGTAAAACCAGGAGTCTTTAAGATTGTAGACGATCCTGATTTTGTTCATCTTGTAATGCCGATGATGCTTTAGATTCTTTAACTCTGTATCCTTGACCATGGACAGTCTCAATGACTCCCTTGTTGTTAAGTTTCTCTCTGATTCTTTTTATATGTACATCAATTGTATTCGAACCGGTATAGCTTCTATAGTCCCATACATGGTCTAGAAGTTCACATCTACTTACTGTTCTATTCTTGTTTCTAACTAAATACTCAAGTAATTGATACTCTTTTCTTCTTAATTCAATATCACTATTTTTAACAGATACTGTTTTACTTCCGGTATCAAGCAAGATATCTCCAAGATATACTTTATTATCAATATAGTTATTAGGTCTTCTAAGTAGAGATTGAATTCTAGCTATCAATTCTTGAACAGGAAAAGGGTAGGAGAGTACATCATCACCACCACTGTTTAAAAAATTTACCTTATCCTTCCATGTTCCAATACTACAAATTCCTAAAATTTTACTTTCTACCTTTTTACACTCCTTAATACTTTTTAAAATATCAATTGTGCTATATCTACCACTAAGATTTGTATCTAATATTATTATCTCAAATAACCCTCTTTTAATTAGATTTCCTGAACTAAACTCTGCATTATCTTGAGTAATATTATACCCATATGCTAACAAAGTACTCTTAAGGATATGGGAAATTATCTTAGATTTCTCTATAATTAAAATATTCATACTAAAAAGTAATAAATTAATTTCAAAGAATAGTACAAAGCAAAGTGAATTCAAAAACTTATAGTCCAAGAAATCTTAAATTTGTATCAGTATTAATATTTATATTAATGCTCTCTGTTGCAATTCTGTTATATTTACTCTCATTAAAAAATTTTCTACCCATTGATAGCAAAGGCTCATTTGTGTGGTTAAATATATTTTCACTCTCTTTCTTACTGTTTACATCTATTTCCTCTCTTAGCTCTTTAATCTCCTATTTTTTGCTATTACTTGTATTAAAGAAAGAGGATTGCAGGACATTAAAGGTATTATCTATTAGATGGGGAATTGTCTTTTCATTCGGCCTATTTCTTGTTTTACTCTTGCACTTCTTTCATATCCTTAATATTTATTGGGGGTTAGGAATACTTACAGTTGTTATACTTGCCTCCTTTGTTATATGATATTGATATATGGCAAAGACTTTAAAAAAATCAATAGGAGGAGAATTTAACGATATTATGGATATTCTCTCAGGAGAGATGCAACTGCGGGAGAAAGAGGAAAAGATAGAATTACTCAAAGAGGATGCAAAGAAAAAGCATAAGGCGGAAAAGAGAAGAAAGGTTGTAGAGAA
>CAZYGQ010000039.1:5120-6864 GCA_964647075.1 uncultured Candidatus Saccharibacteria bacterium | reverse complement strand
GGTGTTGGAGTAGCATTAGCAACACCAGCAATTGGATGTGCCGCAGTATTAGGCGTTACATTGGGAGGAAGAATAGTTGGGAAAGGATTACAATCCCTATCTACGAAACTCAGAACTAAATCAAACGCTATAAAATATGAGCCAAGAGAAGAAAGAACATTAGAACAATTAAACGAAATGGACAGAAGGCAAAAACGAAATGCTTGGTGGGCAAATAGATTAGGAGAAGCTGGTGCGGTATTAATTGGAGGAGCAACAGGATACGGATTAGGGAATCTTTTTGAAGGAATCGTAGGTAAAGACTTCTACGTTGGAATGAATAACCAACCCACACCTCAAATTCCTACAGGAACAGAACCCCAAGCCCCGACAGAACCACAGGCACCAGAAGCACCACAAGTTGAACAACCAACTACAACAACTACTCCAGAAATATCTACTCCTGAAGTACCTGTATCCGGAGATTGGCTTCCTAGTGAGACCTTTAATGCCTCAGACTTTGGATGGGATTACAATCAAATGGGGTGGCTAAGAGATAAAGTGTATTTAACAAATGCAGGTGGTAATAGCGGTATATTACAAGGGAATTTCTTTACTGAGCTATCCAAATTAGTACCTAAAGATGTTCTAATTGGGCAACCTAGCGGAAATATTGTTAACCAATTCCTAAGAGCTGCATATGGCGGAATGAATCCAACAGAAGCTGCAGGCAAAGCTGCAGAGTTACTCTTAGGTAAATAGTTTAATATTAATATACATTACAATGAAAGATGAAATAATTCAAAAAATTAAAGAAGCAGAAGTACCCGAGGCAGAAGTCGAAACCTTTTATGAACTTCTCTCAGAGCAGGTATTAGATTTACTCTTTGAGGATTTGACTGAGAAAAGTAGTGATGAGGAATTACAAGTTATTGAACAAAGGATTAAAGAAGCGAAATCAGTAGAACACTACGAATCTATTATTAAAGAATTAGCTTTTACTGCATATGGTGAAGAAGCAACAACAGAAATTACAAATATGTACTATGACTTGATTGATGCGTTTCAAAAAAATGTTGCTGAAGCGAAAGCATTAATCGAAAAAGCTAATTCTGGAGATCCAGATGCAAAATCGCTTCTAGAGAAAGCAATGAAAACTGATGAGTATAAAAGTATAATGGGAGAAGAATAGCTATTGCTATTTCAAAGGGTGATTCTTTCTAACAGTATCTTCTGCGAATTTTTCGCTAGCATGAACATATTTTGTTGTTGTATCTAAACTCTCATGGCCTAAAAGTATTTGAAGCGCAACTGCGCTAGCACCATCTTCAGCCATATATGTAGCGAAACCGTGCCTTAAACTGTGCGCTGATGTAGGAATCTGAATACCTAATCTTTTCCTGTATTCAGCAATCTTTTCTTGAAAATAGTTTGTGGATATTCTTGAATTAGGCTTTTTACTTCTAATACCAACAAAAGGAATGAATAGGGCAGGGGAGGCAAACTTTTCTAAAAATTTGTTCTTCCTATACTCCTCAATTAAACTAATATACTTTCTATTCTCAGAGTCAAAAACTTCCAAATTGAGACCCTGAGAGGGAGAATTGCTTTCAGATGTTTCACGGTGTTTCATGTTTTTACTTTCAACTCCAATATCCATAAAAAGCTTATCTATATTCCCAGGCTGTTCCTCTTTTTCTCTATCTGAAAAGGCATACTCTAATCTTAACTTCAAATATTTGTTTAACCAATTCAAAGACCTATT
>CAZYGQ010000039.1:0-5020 GCA_964647075.1 uncultured Candidatus Saccharibacteria bacterium | reverse complement strand
AGGCATACTCTAATCTTAACTTCAAATATTTGTTTAACCAATTCAAAGACCTATTAGTCATATATACAGCTCTTTCTTTTTTACCCTTACCCATTACATATATTTTACCCTCAACATTTAACTGTTCAATATTTAAATTAATTAATTCTGATATTCTCATACCTGTTGCGAATAAAAGCTCTAACATACATCTATTACGAAGGGCGACACGCTCATCTTTTTCAAACTCCATGGGTGACTCTATTAATCTAGTTAGATCTTTCAAGGACGCTACCTTTTTAACCTTTTTATCTGCTCTAACCATTTTTATACCATCAGGAGGAATTGGGATTTCTAAATCAAAATCTATTCTAAACTTTAAATATGATCGCAAGGCAGAAAGCATTCGATTAATACTTCTAACATCCAATCCATTATTTGTCCTAGCTCTAGAATTAAGAGGTCTTTGTAATATACCCAAAGAACCATAGACCTTACCATAGACTTTTCCTAGAAAGTCATCCTCATATACCTGTGGAGAACCCTCTGTGATATATTCAACATTTTTATCTTTATCCACAGGTGCAATCATACCACTTAAACTTTCCGATGGCCTTGCTGAGCCTCTGGTGGCTTTGCCCTCAGATTGTATTGATTTGAAGCCCTTTTCTAAGCATCTTTCCCTAATTCTATCCAAATCTCTTAAATGATTACCACTTCCTAAATACCCTTTATAGTTAAGAACATCTATCTTAGTTAACTTACTAAATTCAATATTATTGTAATAAAGATACACACTAAAGATTGATAAATCTCTGGCATAACTAATAATGGTTTGAAAGCTGTATGCATTATTTTGTAAATTCAAAAAATATGTATCCTGATCCGGTAGCTTAGGTATATCTTTTAATAAATATGTTTTCTTCATATGTATATATTAACTTTTTAAAAAATAAAAACATAGTAGGGGACTTTTTTAAGATTTTCGCAAAGAACAAGAAAAGAGAGGGTATATATAAAAATAAATAAAAAGAATTCTCCATATATAAATCTATTATTTTATTAATAATTTATTTTTAATTAAATAACTGTTTAAGTACTCCCCCCCAAAGTATAAATATATGACCGCATATAAGGGTGATTATACTCGGTTATATATTATCCGAAATCATAACATATATCAAGTGGGAGTAGTACTACTGCATCATCTGTAAAGAGATCCTCTTAAGCTCTCTTATGTATGTACTCTATTGAAATTACTTATTGCATATATATAAATAGATTAGCAGTAAGTTATCCACACTGATATTACTATGGGACACGTGAAACTATGGGCCATTACTCGCTATGAGCCCTACTCCCCTACTTTCAGAAGTCTACCCAAAAATATTAAGAATGAAGTTTAGAATAATAACTCCTATTAATGCAAGAATATATAGAAATATCTCTAGCTTATTATTCTTTTTATCCGTTTGCATATTTGCTACCCCTATACCAACGAAGTACCCTACTGTTGGAGAAAGTGCAGAAACCTCATGTATAACACCTGAGATAAATGATGAAAGAAACATTATAAACAGTATCAATGAAACAAACATAACCTTACGATTTAGGACAAAACCTTCAAAACCAAGTATCTTAAGATGGATATAGCTAAAGAAGATTGATATAAATAGCTGTATTGGTAAAAGAATATATATAACTGGTTGAAGTGAAAGAAGACTGAATGTTAAAAAGAAGATAGTTAATGTTGAGATAATGTATGAAGTCGTTCTTCCTACATTAGCCAAAGGAATACTCTTATAAAGGTTCACATTAAATACATTAGCCATTAAAAAAGATATGTATGTACCCATAGAAACCAATCCAACAAGGATCAGTAGTAAAATCCCTTCATATATACGACTGAACTTCTCAACAAAGAATAACTGGACAAATAGATACTCAGACATTACAAACAGAGAACTCTGCAAAAGGAAAGAGAGAGATTTTATTTTAACTTGAAAATCAAATGCCCATATTAAACCAGCAAAAGATACAAAAAGGTATATCAAAGAAGTTAACAATATTCTACTAATACCCATATCTTGCTGTTTAATCAAAGTCTGAACAAAAATGGATAGACCAAATAACAAAGAAAGAACAATAAGCTTTCCTCTTTTTACTGAATCTTCTGTTTTATTTACTAAAATATCACTCTCCATATATACTCTCTACATATCTTATACCTTTTTCTGTTAAAACTCTTCCCCTTGAAGTTCTTTTTAAAAGTCCACACTTCATAAGGTAGGGCTCATGTACATCTAAGAGGGTTGAGATCTCCTCCGAAACACTAGCAGCTAAAGTAGATACTCCAACAGGACCACCATTAAAATTAAAATACACTACCCTTAATATCTCTCTATCAATATTTTCTAAACCTAAATCATCAATACCAAGCAATTTCATCGTCTTTTCAACAGTATCTGTAGTTACTTCCTTACCATTTATACTCTCTAGATAGTCTCTCACTCTTCTAAGTAGCCTTAACCCTACTCTTGCAGTACCTCTTGATGCTACTGACAACATTAGTAAGGCCTCATCATCAATTCTAATTGACCAAAGCAAACATGCTCTTTTTAATATTTCTACCATATCCTCATTATCAAAGAAGTCTAACCTCTGAATTAATCCAAACCTGTCTCTCATTGGTGCACTAATCTTTCCTACCTGAGTTGTTGCTCCAATTAAAGTAAATGGCTCTAAACTAAGTCTAATTGTTTTTGCAGAAGGACCTTTACCCATTACAATATCTAGCGCTCTATCCTCCATAGCAGGATACAAAATTTCTTCTACTACTCTAGAAAGTCTATGTATTTCATCAACAAAAAGAATATCATTTGCTTTTAGGTTGGTTAGTATAGCTGCTAAATCCCCCTGTCTTTCTATAGCAGGACCTGATGTAACTCTAATTGAACAACCAACCTCATTTGCTATAGCAAGAGCAAATGTAGTCTTACCTAGTCCAGGAGGACCGTAAAAAAGAATATGATCTAGTACCTCTCCCCTTTTTTGAGCAGAATCAATCATCATTTTAATAGCTCTCTTTTCTTGCTTTCTCCCAATCATCTCATCTATCTTAGAGGGTCTAATCTTTTGCTCTGCTTCAACTACCTCTTTACTACTTACTACCACCCTACTCTTTTTAATTGAATTTTTCTCCTCTGTTTTTTTACTAGATTTAATCATATTACTGTTGTAAAACTTTCTTAATTAATATCTCTATCTCAATATCTTCCTTTTTTAAAATCTCCCCTCCCCTTTTTACTGATTGCTCAAGTTCGCTTCCTTTAAAACCTAATATTTTGAGAGCCTCTTTCAATTCCTTTAATTTCTCATCCTCCAGATCCAATCTATCCTCATTATCAAAATCTATCTTTCCTCGCAGTTCAAGTATAACTTTTTGTGCTCCCTTAATACCTAAACCTGGAGCTTTACTAAGTAATTTAGAGTCTCCTTGAGCAACTATTTCTTTAATTTTATCAATACTGTAGGTAGAAAGTATTGAAATTGCCGACTTAGGTCCTATACCTGAAACATTTAGTAACTCTTCAAAGAAGTCTCTCTCCTGCTGTGTATTAAACCCGTAAAGAGTTTGACTATCCTCTCTTACTTGGAAACTAGTATATATTGATATCTCAGAACCAATTTCTGAATATGTAAAGTGTAATGTAACAAATACTCTATATCCTATACCAGCATTTGTTAATACATCAACATATCCATTTTTACCAATTAGATTCTTTAATACTTTACCAGAAATATATGAAATCATATTAAAATATTATTTTAAAAAGTTATCCATTTTTAACCTATCATAGCAAGCTATTGATATGGCCAAAGCATCAGTGACATCATCGGGTTTTGGAACAGAATCAAGATTTAAAAGTAGTTTTACATTCTCTCCTACCTGACTTTTAGTTGCCTTCCCGTACCCTGATATACTACTCTTTACTTGTAATGGAGTAAACTCTGATACGGGTATATTTAATCTCTCTAACACTAACAGTACTACCCCTCTTGCCTCTCCTACAACTATTGCAGTTTTAGCGTTATTGTAAAAAAGTAAAGTCTCCAAACCACAGTAATCAGGCCTAAAATCTTTAACTATCTTAGTGAGGTCATCATATATTTCACTTAGTCTATTACCAACAGTATTTCCTTTCTCTGTAGTAATAGCTCCGTAATCTAGCGGGTTGGGTTTGCCGTCTTTATCAAAATCTATTATTGACCAACCGGTAATTGCTATCCCTGGATCTATTCCTAATATTCGCATAATGTATATTATACCGAAATATCTACTAATATACTAAGTCGCTCCATACACTTTGGACATCGTCATTTTCCTCTATTCTTTCTAGCCCATCAACTGCTTTCTCCATATCCTTTTGTGAGAGTACTTTGTTTACCTTAGCTTCTTTGATAATTTCTGCATTATCGATAACGTATCCCATCTCTTCGACTTTGTTTCTTACAGTAGAGAAGTCCGAAAAGGTTGTATATAAATCTACTCCTTCTATCCCTTCAATATCTATTTCTTTAATATCTTCAATACCAGGGATATCCATAAGGGCAATCATTATCTCTTCCCTATCCTCTTTAATATATTCATCCTCTCCACCATATTTCTCAGATTTTTTCATATGTCCACACTTAACAGTGATTAACCCCCTTACATTGAAATTCCATGAGACAGAACCTGTTTCTCCCATTCTCCCCCCTATCTCATCAAAAAGTTGTCTTAAGTCTGCCACCGTTCTATTTTTGTTATCTGTAAGAGTATCTACAAGAATCTGAATACCCTCTGGACCAAAGCCCTCATATGTAATCTCTTCGTATGTAACACCATCACTACCCTCTCCAGTACCCTTTGATATGGCTTTCTCAATCCTATCTATTGGGAATCCAACACTTTTAGCTTTATCAATATACAATCTTAAATTAGGATTCATATTAGCATCCCCTCCCCCCTGTCTTGCTGCATGAGTTATCTGTGTAGAGA
>CAZYGQ010000038.1:0-7349 GCA_964647075.1 uncultured Candidatus Saccharibacteria bacterium | reverse complement strand
GGAACTATTTCTGATGCACATAAAGTATGTAACTATCCTGGCTTAAAGGATATATCTGGATTTGAACTTGGTCAAAAAATGTTTGAGCATGCTAAAGAGTTAGGTGGGCAACATGCAGCTGAGCAGATTGTTGATATTAAAAAAGAGGGTAATAATTTTAAATTAATTACTGATAGTGGAAGTGAGTATATTGCTAAAACAGTAATATTAGGATTAGGAACAAACAGGAACAAATTAAATATCGAAAATGAAGATTTCTATCTTGGAAAAGGGCTTTCATACTGTGCTACATGTGATGCAATGTTTTATAAAGGTAAAATTGTAGCAGTAATAGGTGGTAGTAACGCTGCTACAATGGCTGCAACTATGCTTTCTGATATAGCGAAGAAAGTATATATAATATATAGGGGTACTCAGTTAAGAGGAGATCAGGTATGGGTAGAAGAAGCTAGCAGTAAAGATAATGTTGAAATATTATATACAACGGTTGTTACTGGTATAGATGGTGAAAATAATGTAGAAAGAATAAAACTTTCAAGAGCTTTCAATAATTCAGAGTATTTACAGGTAGATGGGGTATTTGTTGAAATCGGTTCTGAACCTAATGTTGATTTAGCTAATAAGTTAGGACTTGATTTAGATGAAAAAGGATATATTAAGGTATCTAGCGACCAATCAACAAATATTGAGGGTGTATGGGCCGCTGGGGACTGCACAGATGGTTCTAATGCTTTTAGACAGGTTATTACGGCAGCTAGTGAAGGAAGTATTTGTGCAAATTCCATATATTCATATTTAAAGGGTACAAACAAGCCTAGTTACTAATCCTTTTTAGAATTAATAAAATCGACCCATTCTTGTAAATAGTTAGAACTTGACCAAACCTTGTCTCTCCCTACTCCATACTCTATTCTTCCTCCGTAGGATTCTATCAAATCAGCTTCTACCTTTAATCCACTATTTGGATCATTTCTATCTTTATCATTTCTATCTCCTCCTTTACAAAATACATCAGGTTTAACAACTTCTAAAACTTCAGCACAGTTAGTAGCGTTTGGATTTTCATGTATTATTACATAGTCAACACCTTTGATAGCATCAATAATATCAGCTCTATCTACTGCTGGAATAAAGGGTCTGCCTTTCTTATTTACACATCTACTATCTCCATCAACAATTACAACTAATATGTCTCCAAATTTTTTGGATTCCATAATGCAAGATACATGTCCAGGATGTATAGGGTCAAAATAGCCAGATGTCGAAGATATTGTCTTACCTTTCAACTTGTTTTCTCTTAACTTAGGAAAATCTTGTAAGGGGATAACCATAAAAAATATATAAAAAGTTATATACCTTATTTAATCAAGAATTTTACTTTAATTCAATACATATAATTTATATACACATAGAGTTAATAATACAACCTGTAGTGCATTGGAGTATTTGGAAATACTGTATATTGTAGAGTATAACTATAAATTGCAGTTACTACAGGACCTTGAATGATACAACCTGTTGCGGTACTCTTGATTACTTAATACAACCCGTTGTGCAATGAGATGTCCATACTGTTCAAGTACTACCTCTAAGGTAGTTGATAAAAGAGATAATAGTGATGACTTCTCTACTAGAAGGAGAAGACAGTGTTTAAGGTGCGGAAGAAGGTTTACTACGTATGAAAGAATAGAAAAAGTTGAAGTTGTTGTTATTAAGAAAGATGGCTCATTTGAAAATTTTGATTGCGAGAAGCTTAGGAAAGGGATAAAGAAAGCTATAGATATGCAAAAAATCTCAGATAGGGAAATTGATGAGTTTTGCGATATTGTTTCTAGAAAAGTGATGACTAGCTCTAATCCAATTACCACTACAGAGATTGGAAATATGGTACTAGATTGGCTTAAAACCTTAGACCCCTTAGCATATATGAGGTTTGCTTCTGTATATAAAGATTTTGAATCTGTTAAAGATTTAAAAAAAGAAATTGATACTCTAATTTAGAAATAAACTGCCATGCCCAGAGTAAAAAAGAAAGAGAAAGTGTCTTTTAAAGTAAGAAAAAGAGATAATCGTCTTGTTGAGTTTGATCAAGAAAGGATTACTTCCTCTATTTTTAAAGCAGCTGAAAGTGTTGGAGGTGATGATAGAAAGAGAGCCTTAGCGGTGTCTAATGAGGTAGTTAAAAGGTTAATTAAAAAATATCCTACAGATGAAGAGATTACATCTGAAGAAATCTTTTCAGAAGTAAAAGAAACTTTGAAGGATATGGGACATGGTAAAACTGCTCTTGCTCTTGATCTGTTTGTTAAATTAAAGAACAAATTAAAAAATATTAAGTCTTTAATTGATGCAGATGAGTTAGTTAGGGGATATATTGGTGAAGAGGATTGGAGGGTTAAAGAGAATAGTAATATGGCATACTCTTGGCAGGGATTGAATAATCATATTTCATCAAGTGTTCAAGCTAATTATTGGTTGTATTCTACATACCCAAAGTATATTTCCAATGCTCATATTAATGCAGATTTTCATATTCATGATTTAGGAATGTTAGCAACATACTGTTGTGGTTGGGATTTGAAAGACTTACTTTTAAAGGGATTTACAGGTGTTCCTGGGAAAATCTCTTCTGCTCCTGCTAAACATTTTGGTGCAGCCCTTGGACAGTGCGTTAATTTCCTTTACACTCTTCAACATGAAGCTGCCGGTGCTCAAGCATTTTCTAGTTTTGATACACTTCTTGCCCCCTTTATTAGATATGACAAACTTTCATACAAAGAGGTTAAACAGAAGATGCAAGAATTTCTCTTTAATTTGAATGTTCCTACTAGAGTGGGTTGTCAAACTCCATTTACTAATATTACTATGGACTTAACTCCTAACGGGATGTTAGCAAAAGAAAATGTCATTATTGGCGGTGTCCCTCAAAAAGAAAAATATAGTGATTTTCAAGAAGAGATGGATATGCTTAATAGAGCTTTCTGTGAAGTTATGATGGAGGGAGACGCTCAGGGTAGACTTTTCTCTTACCCTATTCCTACATATAACTTAACTAAAGATTTTGATTGGGAGAGTCCTAAATTTAAACCTCTTTGGGAGATGACAGCTAAATATGGAATTCCCTACTTTTCCAATTTTATAAACTCCGATATGAGTCCGGATGATGCTAGATCTATGTGTCCTTTAGCAGGAGATGAAAAAGTGTTAATTAAATCTTCAAGAGGAAGGGGTTTTGAATACTCTGAAATTAGAAATATATATGAGGGGAATTCTAAACAGGAAGAATATGAGATATATAGCGATGGTAAGTTTGTAAGAGGAGGGTTTGGGAAATACGAAAATCAAGAAATGATTCAAGTTACTCTTTCAAACAATCATGTTATTAAGATGTCTAATATGCATCTTAACTTTGTATTAGAAAACAAGGAGTCCGATATAAAGGAGTTAACAGCTTCTAACCTTAGTGAAACTATGTATCTTCCGTATTCTTTAAATACATACAAGGGGAAAGGTGGTAACAAGGACCTTGGTTATTTTATTGGAGCTTTTGCAGGCGATGGTTCTTTTGATGGAGATACTACTGTAGTCTTTTCTCTTTCTTCAGATCAAAAAAAGGATGTTGCTAAAAAGTTAATACAGATATCAGAAAGATATTTTGGGGCTAATTCTTCCATTAAGGAATATCAAGATACTAAACTATTAACTTTAAAGATTTTTTCTAAAGCTGCTGTTGGTCTATGTAAAGACTATATAAGTGGAAAAGAAAGAGACAAATGTTATACCCCAAGAGTATATGGAACATCTATAAAATTTAGGTTAGGAGTAATTGAGGGTCACTATGCAACAGATGGAGGGAATAGAAATAGAATATATACTTCCTCCCCTAAAATGGTTGAATCTCTTAATATGTTGTCAGCTACTTTAGGTACTACAACAGCAATATATGAAGATGATAGAGATAATCGTTTAGGAAAAGAACCTAATTATGCTGTGTTAATATACAAACATGATAGAAAACAATATGGAGATTTTTGGTTTAAAAAAGATGGTATGTTGTGGGTAAGGATTAAAAATATTAAAAAAATTTCAAACAGGACAGCATACTGTTTTGAAGTTAAGGATGGGAGACCATTATTTACAGTAGGGACAACAGGAATTTTAACTCATAACTGCCGACTTAGATTGGATAACAGGGAGTTAAGAAAGAGAGGTGGGGGTCTTTTTGGAGCTAACCCTCTTACAGGCAGTATTGGTGTTGTAACAATCAATATGCCTAGAATTGGATATTTAGCTAAGGATAAAAAGGATTTCTACAAAAGACTAGACAAGTTAATGGATATTGCTAAAGAGAGTCTAAGTATAAAAAGAGATTTAATTGAAAAATATATGGATAGAGGTTTGTACCCCTACTCTAAATTCTATCTTAAAGATGTGAAAGAAAGATTTGGTGAATATTTTAAAAACCATTTTAATACCATAGGTATATTAGGCTTAAGTGAAGCGATGGTAAATTATTACGGCCTTGGTAATGATATTACTTCTAAGAAGGGAAGAAAGTTTGCATTAGAAATAATGGATCATATGAGAGAAAGATTAATGAATTACCAATTAGAAACAAACCAGCTATTTAATTTAGAAGCAACTCCTGGGGAGAGTACTACATATAGATTTGCGAAAGCAGATAAAAAGAAATATGGAGACAAAATAGTTGCTGCTTCTGACTTGGGTAAAACCAAACACTCAGCTCCTTACTATACAAACTCTTCTCAACTTCCAGTAGGTTTTACTGATGATATCTTTGAGGCACTAGATTTCCAAGATGATTTCCAATGTAAATATACTGGTGGTACTGTTTTACATGTATTCCTAGGGGAAAAAATGCCTTCTTCTGATAGTGTAAGTTCATTTGTAAAAAAGGTTGCAAAGAATTACAAGTTACCGTATTTCTCAATTACTCCTACCTTTAGTGTATGCCCTATACATGGATATATTCCTGGTGAACATATATATTGTCCAAAGTGTGATGCAGAGTCTGGATATATAGATGGTACACCTTTTAAAGAAACTATTTAATATATTATCTTACTTAAATGACAAAAAAAGAAAAAGGCGTTACAAGACAGAGGTGTGAAGTATATTCAAGAGTTGTTGGATATATTAGACCCGTAACACAATGGAATCCAGGTAAGCAGGCTGAATTCGAAGATAGGGTTACATTTCAAGCTAAATGATAATTACTGGCTTTCAAAAATCTACCCTTTTAGATTACCCTGGCAAGGTATCTGCTTTGATATTTACATATGGATGTAATCTAAGATGCCAGTACTGTCATAACCCAGAATTAGTTATACAGAAGTGTTTAAAGAAGAATATTATCGAAGAGGAAACTGTAATTTCTTTTTTAAAAGAACGAAAAGGCCTGTTAGATGCCTTAGTTATTACCGGTGGTGAACCCACACTCCAACATGATTTAATTCCCTTTATTAAAAAGGTTAAGAGATTAGGATATATTGTAAAACTAGATACTAATGGTACAGATTCTAAAATAGTTAAAGATATTCTTGATTTAGATATTGTTGATTACTGGGCAATGGATGTTAAGTACGAAGAAGAACTTTACAAACAGAATTTAATTAATTCTATACCCTACTCTGAAATACAAAATAGTATTAAGGAAATAATGAAGCGAGGTAAAGATTACGAATTTAGAACAACCTATGTTAAAGGTTTACATACTTTAAAATCTGCAGAAGGGATTGGTAAATTAGTTAAAGGTGCTAAACGATACTATATTCAAAACTTTCGACCAGGTAAAACTATTAATCCATCATTAAACTTTTCAAACTCATTTACAGAAGATGAGTTAATTCAAATAAAGAAGGTGATGAATAAATATGTAAAGGATGTTGAAATAAGGTAGTTAATTCATTTCTGGATTATCTAGGACCATTACAACCTTTCCATTAATCATTGAATCAACCTTTTTATTCAAATATATTGGTCTATGAATTGGATTATTTGATTGAGGATAAAGTATAACTAAACCCCTTTCTCTTTTAATATTTTTTACAGTTGCACAACCATCTACAATAGCAACAACTACATCACCATCCTCATACTCTGCATCTTTTTGAACAATTAAATAGTGCCCCTCTTCCAAAGCCTTTCCATTAATATTTCTCAAATTCATAGAATCTCCTTTTACTATCAATCCAAAAAGGTTTTGTTCTTTTTTATCTACAAGGTTTGGATCTAATTGTAAAACTCCTAAATTCTCTTCCTGAGCAAGTACAAGTGGTGTACCTGCATTGGCGTATCCAAGAATAGGAATCCCTACAAGATACTCATATACAGGTTCTTCTTCGTTAATTACTTGAATTCCTCTTGGTTCACTGGTCCTGATTATATATCCTTTCTTTTCAAGTGCCTCTAAATGGCTTACAACCCCTCTCTTTGTAGAAATTTCTAACAGTTGCTGCAATTCTGTTAAAGATGGAGCATACCCGTTATCTAAAAAGAAATTTCTAATTGTATTTAGCACAACCTTTTGCCTTTCTGTTAGTTTCTCGTCCATATTGGGGGTATACTTATATTAATACTTTAGTATACTCTTTTAAGTATACCTTTCAACTACTCATAGTATACAGTTGTAAGTATTAAAAAAAATAATATATACTTAGTTATTAAATTAATTATTTAATATATGGCTGAGGTAAATAAAAAAGCAAACAAGGTGTATACGTTAGAGGAGATTAAGTACAATCCCGATAACATGGCTATGGGAGTTATTGCATGTATTCCTCCTGTGGGTTTAGTACTTATGTTTATTGAAAAGAAAGATCTATTTGTAAGGTATCACGCTACTCAATTTGGATTTTTTGTACTAATATATCTTCTCTATGCACTTCCATTTATTGGATTATTTCTAGGTGGTGTAGCAAGTTTACTTTCTACAATACTGTTTATAATAGGGATATTTAAAACTTCTCAAGGAGAGAGATTTGATATTCCATATATTTCAGAATACGCTCTTAAGGTAATGGGTATGATTGGTTAATAGAAAATATATTTGTTGTAAATAAAAAGGGGGAATTATTCCCCCTTTTATTATTCTCTAAAACCTATTCGGCTAAACTTGGTTGCCAATTACCCTTCCCATCTTGTACTCTAACAAAGTAAGATTTAAGGGTATTAATTGGGAAATCAAATCCATACTCTGATTCAATGCCATTGGTATTTTCTAATACAAACCCTTCATAGCTTTGAGCTTCTTGATCCCAACCGTTAACTATATCTGCAGTAAAATCTATCTCTTCAAAAGCATTAATATCTTGTAACATAGATTTTGC
>CAZYGQ010000037.1:0-7512 GCA_964647075.1 uncultured Candidatus Saccharibacteria bacterium | reverse complement strand
TATATTAGTAAATTACTTAATTGATTTTTGCATAAACAGGGGTATAGAGCAAGTATACATTGCTAAGAATATTGACTCATAGTAATTGCGGAGGTATAATCCGATTAGTGCAAGGGAACTGGGTAAACAACCAGTACGGATGCCTAAAATATTTGATACTTTGGTATCTTATAACCTTAGCCTTAGAGCACTGCCTTTGCTCTTTAACAAGTGAATAGGGGTATTTTTATCGGCGAATTTTTTCCTTTCTGTTTAGTTTCCGGCATTTAGAATCTCTTATTGGGATTTTAGGGGTCGGAAATTAAACTATATTTATGAAAGGAGATGTTATGGAAAAGATTTATAATCTTTTGGCCATAACATGGCCAATCATAAGTCAGGTATTTAAGTTAATGAGATTAGAGGAGAAATTCATTTCTTTGATAATCTTCATTTTCTTTTATATTCTGGTGGTGAATATATTTATTACTATTTTTCCAAGAGATGATAAGAAGAGATTTTTGGATAATATAATCTTTCCATTAATTAGAATCTATTTGATGATTCTTCCTTTAGTATTGGTTTACCAATATCTCAAGGGATCTCATCCGATTCTAGTGCAATTAGTTGAATTTATAGCGAATTTCTTTACTATAGATGAACTAATAGAGGCTATTTGTCTGTCTATAGTTATGACAGCAATATTCTATGCATTAGCTCGGTTTTTTTGGCACTCCATTAGTATGTTTCTCCAATATATATTGGGAGATATACCAGTTATAGGTCCCTTTCTTTTGAGGGTTATAATTGGGATGGAAGTGTTAGCTATTTTAGCGACCTATTTAACGCTACCGGTATTTGCAATGTCATTTTTTAAGGGCATTGATCCATATCCGTTGTCGTTAAGGGAGCCAATTGTAATGCCTCCTGGCGTAGATGAAGAAGTATGGGAAGTTATTGAAAAAGCAGTTAACAAGTCATTAGAGAATGGCGTTAATTGTAGTCCATACCTTCTCTATTCTTTAAAAATCTACGAAACAGGAGAAAATTACTGTGATGAGGCATGGGAATATGTTGCTCGACCTAACGCTTGTGCATCCAATGCAGGAGCTTTGGGTATGTGGCAATTCCTACCAGAAACCTTTAGCAGAAATGCCAATAGGCATAATGTTCAAGGGTCACTTTGGAATCCTGAAGTAGCTGCAGAAGTTGCATGTTACTTTATGGCGGATGAAGTAAATATTTCCTTAAATCAAACAAAGGAAGAGTTTGTGGAAGAGTTTGCATCAACTGGTCTAATATGGAACGCAGATCCTTATGGAGCTGGGGTTGTATATGATAGGGCAGTTGAATTGCGTAACTCTGCATTTGAAAGTCCTCCGAATCCAGTTTATCCTTCGGGATATGTTTGGCCCGGCCCGGAAAATACATATGTATGGTATCCATGGGGGGATGTAATGTGGTACGGGCAGTATCATAACGGGATTGACATCGGAACTTTCGATGGTCAAGTGTTTGATGTTAAAGCGATTAGTTCAGGTATGGCTAGGTATTACTATCAAGATGAGTGCAACCGTGGAGTAATCCATTTTATTGCATCATCTCATGAGCAGTTTTACTATGTCCATATGAGTGAAGACCCTTCAAAGATATATATCAAGACCGATGGGTCATGGGTAGCCGTTGATAAGGGTCAGACCTTGGGTCAAATACATGAAGGGAACACCTCATGTTCAATTGGTAGTCATTTACATCTAATGTATACGGATGGTCGTTACATTGGAGAGGAGATGTTTGAAAGATAAAGGAGCGGAAAATGGAACCTAAGAAAGAAAGTGGAGCATTACTCCTTGTTGTAATCGTTTTGGTTTTTGGAATGATGTCAACAGGAGAATCTGAAGGACTTAATCCAAGTCCTCAGAGCACACCAACTCCAACACCTTATTTTATTCCTTCGGGGGTAATAGAGGATGTCTGGAATGATATTATGATAGGGGTTCAGGCAGCAAGAGGGAATGGAGTCGAGTGTGACCCTGTTTTACTCTATGCTATAAAGGTTGTAGAAACAGGAGAAAATTACTGTGATGAGGCATGGGAAGAGGTCGAAAGGCCAAATGCTTGTGCGTCACAAGAAGATGTCCTGGGAATGTACCAATTTCTGAATGAAACATTTCAGAGGAATGCAGAAAGGTATAATGTGCAGGGAAGTGTTTGGGACCCAAAAATATCGTCAGAGGTAGCTTGCTACTTCATTCATGATGAAGCTCATATCTCGCTAACTCAAACACAGGAAGAGTTTCTGGAAGAATTTGCCCACAAAGGCTATATCTGGAATAAGTATGAGCAGGAAGCTCTTCAGATTTATGAGATTGGTATTTATTTAACCAATCAACTTAAAGAATAAAGAAAGGAGGAAAAGTAGGTTAGGCTTAATTGTGTAATACTTGTAATACAAGGGGAAAATAAAGAAAATCAAGAAGTGTTAGATTTAAGAGAGGAGTTTTAAAATGACTAATTTTGAGGAGTTTATTGTCTTAGCCTTAGCGGCATTCGTCGCATGGCAACTTCCTACTTGGTCGGAAAAAATAGTTCCACTAAGTGTCGGAGCAAATAAGATTTCAGGGGGTGTAAAAATTGGGATACAGCTGTTAATAGCTTATTTTGCGGCCCGTGTAGGGTGGGTAAAGCTAAATGCTACTATTGATACAGCCTTTACATATCTGCAACAGATATTTGCCAAAGAACAGATTGTAAGGGTCGTTGAAGTTAATAGTAAATGGATTGCATTGATTGCATTCATGGCAATCTTTTGGCTTCTGTCCCTTATTTTCAAAAGTCTTCCGACTCCACAAAACCTTTGGGGATCTCTTGGTGCCTTGCTAATACTAGGTATCGTTTTGTTTTGGCCCTCGGCCATGTGGAAAATTGTCGACTCCTATGTGGAGTACAACCTTGAGGGTGCCTCGGGTCTGTTAACGACAGATACTTGGAGAGAAATCATGGAGGGATTTAACTTCAAGTAATTTTAGTTAGTTTATCGAAATCACCGATGAATAAATTAGAAACATATGCAATTGCATACAATCTATTTACTCCTATTCACCGGTGACTAAAGTATTTAAAAATTAAATATTTTAGTCACTGAAAACCGTATTTTATTTAAAAATATATATAAATGAATTTTGAAAATGACAATGAAATAAACCAAGATATAGTTTTTGAAGGGAGAGTAAAAAAATACCTTTCAAATATGGATTGGGACCAGAATATTAATGGAAGGTATGATGAAAAAATCTATCCTGGTATTGATTATGATGCAGTGAATGAGGAGTTAAAGGATTTACACGATATTTGGTTAGAAAGTTATCAAGAGGAGTATAAATCTGAAGGTGGAAAAGAATATACTTCTCCTTTTGAGATGTTAGATGAGGTAGCGAAGAAAAATGAGGACTTTAAATTGGCTGCTAATGTATTTGAGAGTTCACTGTTAAGAAGTTCAGTAGGGTATATGTATGCTAAAGATTTAATGCATAGAGACCCCCAAAGATATCAAAGAGTTTTAGAAAGGAACGCAGGAGATGAATATTGGGCAGAAGATCCGGGTTCTTCTCTATTATCCTCTTACTCAATGAATGAGGAAAAAGCTGGAGAAAATTACATTACTGCAGATTTAGTTGGGCATATGATTAATGAGTATATGTATTATAAATATTTTGATAATGGTAAGAACGAATACGTCCCGGAGAGAATGGAGATACTTAAGGGTACAGTAGATAGTTATCTTCTTAAACACGCTTACTCACACTTAGAGTATTGGAAGAAAGATAAAAATATTGTTAAATTGATAAAGTATGAACAGCAGGGTGGTATAAGTGCTGCCGAGGTTTTAGATGATACACATAAGTCATATAAAGATGTGTTAGAACTTGGAGGTAAAATAGAAAGCCCATATTCACATAGGCCCAAAATTAATGAGGAAGAGTATAACGAATTTAGGGGTACATGGGAGATATTGAAACTTCCTGGAATTCTTGAAGGTGGGTATCAAAAGTTTAGAGATCAAGTAGTAAATAGAATAAATAATCCAAGTGATTTTGAATTATTTAAACAGTACTTTTCAAAAAAGGAGAAAAAGTATCCCTTTGTAAATTTTATAGATAAAGTTGCAAGACTTAGAGATAGTGAGGAAGAAACAGTCTCATTAGTTGCTAAGAAGTTTCTTTCAAACTTACTTTTCGATCCTGAATTAACTTTTATTGTAAATTCCTTAAGGATGTTTGAGAATAGTGAGGAGGAACTTGAGAAGGCTCGGAAACAAGAAGCTAAGGAAGCTGGGCTAAGAAGATATAGATTGGAGGATACAATTATAGAAAAAACTCGGATTATGAAAGACAAAGCGCTAACTCCATCTCAAAGAGAACAGCAATTAAAAAGGTTAAAAAGTAGAGAAAAAAGAGAGGAAAAGATTCAAGAAAATATTAAGAGTGAGGAAACTAGTATTACATACGATGAGTTACTTGAGCTTGCCTTTAATAATCCTGACACTTTTGAAAGAGAGAAAGCAGGTGCTGAAAGGTGGAAAGTACTTATGCAAATGTATGTAGATGCACCGTATGTGTATATGGATGTTGTCTCTAAGTATTTAGAAGCTTATGTTACCCGTGAGGATTTATCAGAGAAGGAGATGAGTGTAGCTCGTCGAATGTTGTTCCAATTCTTCTCAGTTGATTACAAGGGTGTAAATAGGCTTACATATGATAGATACTCTGAAAGGGAAGATGAGATGGATAATAGAAAAATAATTGACAAAATAAAGCTTTGGGGGACACTAGAACATGACCTAAGAATCAAAGAGAATATTGCCTTCTTCATAGATACCCAGGGGTGGATTCAATATTTTCTTAATCAAAAGGATAGAAACTATGAACTTTTATCATCTCTTTGTGAAAAAGACCAGAGTTTGTTTTTACAAGTAATGAGTAATTTTATTGAAAATGCAAATACTGATAAAGAGAAGAACTACTTTGATAGTGTTAGAACATTAAATCTGTTTTACCAAAGGATGGAGGGAATAAAAAAGCAGGAGTTGAATGGAGAAAAGACTCGAACCGTTGATGACCCTATACTATCTGATAGGGAAGAAACAGAAAGGTCAATAATTGAAAATGTTCAGGAGGCATGTAATTCTCCAGTAGTAAAAGTAAGTATTAATGAGAAATATAGAGATGAGGAAAATAGGATAGAACTGTTGCAAGAATATTTAAATAGATATAGTACACTCGTTTCAAAGTTGGAAATTCAAGGAAGTACTTTTGTATATATTGATAATGGTATTCAAATAAATGGTAAAGAGATAGAAAATAACAAAGAGCTTCTCCTTGCTCTTAAAGCACTAGGTTTTGAGATGGAGGAGCAAAAAAACACACTAAATCTTAAATATCCTCAATACTCTGATTATCTTGAAAAAATTGTTGGTACTTTACTTACTCCAACACTCTACGAGTGGAGAGTAGATGATTTAGAAAATAAAAATAAGAAAAATGGTAAATCTAGGTCAGGATTCTTTTTCCCAGGAGGACTAGATATTGAGTATACAGCAAATATAAGTGAGCATCAGATATATAATTTTAATCCAATACAGCAACAACACTTCTCTCTTAATTATTTGCCTTGGTATGTGAGAGCGAGAATTCTATCAGGGGACATTGAGTCTTTGGATACTGTGGTATCGACATGGTTAAATGGTAATCAGGAATACAAAAATGATGTAAGGGATATTAAGAGTGATATTTTAGATTCATTGAATCGAATTTGGCCATATACTGTAGACTCTTTAAAGATTGCGTATGATTCTGAGCGGTTTGCTAGGAACTCATTGCTAAATGATTTTCTCGAAAACACCTGTATTGAACAGATTGTTTCAATGATAGATGGAGATAGGAGAAAATCTGCAACTATTGCAGGTACAATCTTTTGTACAATACTGGAAAGAGGAAGAGATATGTCCGCCAGAGAGGGTATTAGAAAGACTGTTAATACGGTTGGAAAGCAATTTGAAGGATATGTCCCTGACACTAGACAGAAGTTTCATAAAATTCAAGCAATTAAGAAGAGACTAGAGAGACTAGGATTTAGCGAAACCGAAGAAGGCTTAGAAAAATATAGAAACCTTTGGGAAAATCTTAAATACCTTAGATTCGGAAGAGGGCTAGGTCAGGCAATAATTGTTACTCCTGAAGGTCTTAGGATTTCAAATCCATATAACTCGATGTACAAGAAAAAGAAGGTTCAGGAAACTAGTAAAGGAGAGAGTATCGAGAAATGGGTTAGAGAATATAATGGTGGTCCAGACTCAGAGATGCTTACTTGGAAGCAGATTGCGGAAGTCGTTGAGATGGAGATAGATTTGGTCCCATTAGTAGACCTTACCTTGGATATCGCAAATACGTTCACTTCAATATTTAGAACAAAAAGAGTTGATTTTATAAGGGATCTTGAAAAGCATGGTGCGGGAAATATGAAATTCAAGTTAAGTGGTAGAGAGGAGCCCTTGTGTGAGTTCTTTGCCGTATCAAACCCTTATGAGTTTAGAAAAGAATTAAAGAACTTGGCAACAACTATGCTATCGGAAGAAGGAGCAAAGAATACGATGGACCTTTTAAAAATATTAAATAATTTTAATTATTAAATACAGAAAAATGGGAGAGAAAGGAGAAACAATCTTCACATATTTAAACAGATTCTCAGTTAATTGTGTCGAAGATAGTAAATATGATAAAGAGCGAATGGAAGTACAAGTGGAAACACAAGCGGGAACAGAAACGGAAACACTGTTTTCATATTTTAGTGGAATCTTTGATAATAATAATAGGGGAGGAGATTTTTTAGTAGACTCAGATAAAATATTAGAACAATCAGGCATATTCAGAGAGGTATCTGATAGAGTAAATCAGGTAGATCCTCGTTTACATGCTACTCCCGAGGAGATTGGACAGCTAGTAAGTAATGTTACAAACAACAATTTTAAATGCGAAAGGAATAATGGAAAGATATTTTCCTGGGTAAAGGATAGATATAGGAAAAATGCGAATACTCTTTCAAGAGTTTTTCCAAATTCAAAAGTTTGTAATCATTTTGAAAATTGGTTTAGAGACCTTTCAGAGGCATCTAATTGGCAAGAATATGTATTAAAAGTGTGTAAAGGTGGTATAAATACAGAATTAGGTATTTTTAAGGCTGTAATGCCACTAACCTGTATAGTTGCTGGTGCAACACTTATCTTAGTTGAACCAAGTCAACTAGGAAAAGTTGCAGGTCCAATATTGATGGATATGGGGTATTCTTTAGGTGATTCTAAGAAAGTCCCTAGTAAAGAAATGGTTAGAAAAGTGGTTAGTTCTCTAGAAAAACTTTAAATAATGCCTTTTACAAGAAGTAACAAATATATTCATATATTTGAAGTAATCTGTTAAAATATACATACGCCGAGGTGGTGAAATTGGCAGACACGCTACCTTGAGGTGGTAGTGGGAC
>CAZYGQ010000036.1:0-7619 GCA_964647075.1 uncultured Candidatus Saccharibacteria bacterium | reverse complement strand
TCTGTCCTAATGAAGCCAATATGCCAAAGTCATATATTGCTTCTGAACCGGGTGCCCAAAGAGCTCTAAAGAACAATTTTGATCCTTTCCTTCAGACATACAATAGGATAAAGGCTTTACAAAATATTGGGCATAACAGTGATAAGATCGAGCTGATAATATTGGGTGGTACATGTTCCGTATATCCAGAAAAATATATCATTTGGTTTGTAAAAAGATGTTTCGATGGTATGAATAGCTTTGGTAAAACGTCTTTCGAAGTAGATAACAAAGGGATTAATGAAATTACATGGGAACAACTTTCGCAAGTCCAAAAATACAATGAAACCACAGTATGTAGAAATGTAGGATTAGTTTTAGAAACTAGACCAGATTACATTACAAAAGAAGAGGTCATTAGATTTAGGAAGTTAGGTGCAACCAAAATTCAAATTGGTATACAAAGTTTAGATGACAGTATCCTTAAATTAAATATGAGAGGACACGCTGTTAAAGAAAGTAAGAAAGCTTTTGAACTACTTAGACTTGCAGGTTTTAAAATTCATGTTCACTGGATGCCCAATCTATATGGTTCTGATGTAAAAAAAGACATTAATGATTTTAAAAAGCTTTGGACAAAAGACTTTAGACCCGATGAATTAAAAATATATCCAACATCAATAATTAGAAATACCATATTAGAAAAGTATTTCAATGAAGGAAAATACAAACCATATACACATCAACAATTACTCGACCTCTTTGTTAATATCCTTCCTACTACACCAAGATATGTTAGGTTAACAAGAATAGTAAGAGATATTCCATCAAATGAAATCCTCTCTGGCAACAAAAGTACAAACTTTAGACAAATCGCAGAGAAAGAAATAAAGAGGAGAGGTAAAAATATTCAAGACATTAGAAGTAGAGAAATAAA
The DNA here is from genome assembly GCA_964647075.1 of uncultured Candidatus Saccharibacteria bacterium. GTDB lineage: Bacteria > Patescibacteriota > Dojkabacteria > SC72 > SC72 > UBA2259. The sequence continues at coordinate 6,703 of CAZYGQ010000036.1, read as the reverse complement.
GGGGGAAAGTGTTAAATGGGAAAACCTAGAATTAGAGACAATTAAATATGAAACCTCTGTATCCAAAGAGTTCTTTATCTCTTACAAAACAAAAGATACAGACAAAATATGTTCTTTCTTAAGGTTATCTATTCCCAAAATACCAACATATATCGAAGATTTAAAAAACTCTTCCATTATTAGAGAGGTACATGTATATGGAAATGTAGTAAATATTGGTAACGAAAGTAAAGGAGAATCTCAACACTTAGGACTAGGTAAAAAGATGATACAGATCGCAGAAGACATTTCCAAAAAAGAAGGCTTTAAAAAGATATCTGTAATATCCGCAATAGGGACAAAACAGTACTATACAAATAGGGGATTTAAAGAAAATCCCCTATACATGATTAAAGAAATTTAAGCTACTCTCCAAACATAAAAGAACCCATTAGATTGTTCGCCTCCTCTAAAGAATCGGCAGGCTCTTGTGAAAGGAAATATGTAACTATATACACATACTTTGGAGTAACTACTAAATAACCCTGGTCCAAGCTATCAGGAGTAGCATCTATTCCAGAGAATTTAATAACCGATTGCCCCCACATATTTACTGTACTTTGCTCAATCTCTACACCCTCATCATCATTTTCTTCGTTAACAGAAGAAAGAATATCTTTGATATTTTCAAAATATATCTCCCCAACCTGTTCTAAACTCTTTGAATCAGTATTAGTATGGACATCAATATATATCAAGTGTTCACTAGCACAACCTAAACCACACCCAGGAGCAGGATCAGGCAAAAAGGTAAAAGAAACTGTCTCTAAGTAATCAGGATATGCTAAAAGGCTATTATCCTTTTTCTCTCTCTCTATATCCCATTCCCATACAACATCTCCCTGATTCATTTCAGTATCACTTTGTGATTCTTCAAAAGATTCTGTTCTAGTAAAAAGTGGTACCTTAGCACTAAATTCATATTCAGAAAGGGCATAATCTCTTGTCTTTACCTCTTCCTCCTCTAATTCCTGACCTGTTGTATTCAACAAGTCATCCTCTTGTGAAGGAGAATCATTAAAGTAATTATCATATACATAGTAACCACCCATACCAATAATTAACAGTAAAAGAATACCTACGATAATTGGAAAAACTTTACTCTTTTTCGGTTTAATCTCCCCTTGCCCACTCTCCTGTCCCTCTTCAACAGGAGCATCAACCTGTTCTACTGAAGAAATAAAATCTGATAAAGGTCTTTCATTCTCTGCCATAATTAATAATTCTTAAGTTATATATATCTTAAATATACACTCAAACTCTAATCCCTGTCTACTCTTAACCCTCTAATATATATAAGTTGAATAGTAAGCAAATAAAAGATATAAAATATATATGGTTAAAGTAAAAAAACTGTTCATATTCCTCTTCTTTTTCATACTAGGCATCTTCATTGCTCAAAAAAGTATATTAAATGTAGATAACCCATCACTTTTACCCGGCACAAACAAAGAATTTACTCCCACTCTAGATATTTGGAATGAAGATATTCAAAAAGTAAAAATTCCATTAACCACAAAAACGCAAGTAAAAGGAGTATCAGTTCCCAAGTATTGGAAATACTCAATAAACTACGAAAATCCCGACTATTTAGAAGGATATATCCCAAATATTAGAGACTTTAAAGAGTACTGGAATTTACACAACAACCTACTATACGGAATAAACCCATATGACTACTCATATACCCTAGACGAAGTATCTCAAAATCTTGAGAATGATGCACAGTATCATACTGCAGAAGGAATTGAAAATGAAACAGAATACTTTAAATGGGATAGCTCTCAATGTAAAGAGTTTTTCTCTACTAGACTAAATTCATACCTCTTCCTTTGTGATAACTGGATAAACTGGTTATCAATTAAGTTAAAAGATAAAGGGTTTGTACTTGTTAAATGTAATTTAAATCAAAAAGATGGATATTGTGTATATACAGACTATATTAAAACATACTATACCAGTAAGAACTATGGAGAAAGTCGATGTTTTGGAGAAAATAATCTATACTGTGATTATGATAAATATTTAAAAATAATTTCTTTAAATTAATATTAATATCAAATGAAAAAGAAACTGCTCTATATTCTTACTTTACTTCTTTTTGTCCTTATTCCTAAACCGATATTTGCTCAAGAAGAGATTACTCCAACAGATGAAACACAGATTGATTGTATTGACTTAGAAGCAATATATGAAGAGATAAATAACTCTAGTCAAGCAATAACTGGAACAAAAAACAGTATAGATGCTGTAAAGAAAATAAATACAACGGCATCACTAATGAATATAATATCTGTCTTTCTAGGAGATCAAATATATTGTGTTAAAGACGAAGTTGCCGCCTCTAAAGCCATCTCACTTAAAAGCCAAGGGTTACTTGGGATGATAGATAATGCTAATACAGTAATATTCAGTATGTACCCAGATATTAATGTTGGTAATCACATTGCACAAAGGTTTATACCTGGATATGGAGAAAACAACTCTCTTCTTGCTCAGGGATATCCCGGTGTACCTGGGAATGAAAGTTGGAAAGATGATGGAGAAGTAGACGAAGACTCGCAAGAGGAATCAAACAAAATTATTGAATTCATACGAACCAAAATATTTGGTTTACCGGAAAAGTTTATAGAAGAAACGGAGGAGATAATAGAAATTGAAGAACCAGAAGAAGAAGTGGAGGATAACTCTTCTGGTTATAACTACCTAAAAGATACTATTCAGTTAGACAAAATTTGGAGTCGCTCATTAAATATTGTCTATGTACTTTATGTCGTCATTTTCATTATTGTTGGTTTCATGATTATGTTTAGAAAGAAACTTCAAGGAAATGTTACAGTAACTTTTTCTAGAGCACTACCCAACTTAATAATTAGCTTGATATTAGCTACCTTTAGTTTTGCAATAGTTGGATTAATGATGGACGTAGGCAAAATCACTATGAATGTCTCAAAGAGCATATTCTCCGATATATATAAAGATATAAATGATGCTCCTTCAAATAATGAAACTTATGAAATAATTGAAACTAAGAGTGTATGGGGTTTGGCAAATGGCATATATACAAAAACAAATAGTGACAAAGGGCTTGGCGACGCTTTAAAAAAAATGGGTGTTGTTGGAGATGCACTGGCTAGGGTAATTACTGGAAGTGGTGAGACCATTGGGGCTGGTATAGCTAGAGGAGCATTATATGGTCTTACATACTCATATTTGAACGGAGCCTTAGATCCCCTTATCGATAAGCTTAATCCTAGTAACTCTGTAGATCAAGAAATCACAGTTGGGGCCAATGCCGTCGGTGTAGCTGAAAGCACAACAGAAATTCTTGCTCCTCTTGTATTTGTTGCTGAGTTTTCACTCTCAGCTTTATTGTATAATTTGAGAGTAACTGCTAGCTATTTACTATTAGGACAAATTCTTAAAATTCTTGTAATAATTGTAATCTGTTTCTATGCCGCATTTAAAGTATTTATTGCTCTACTAACTACATATCTTAAACTATTTGCAAATGTAGTATTAGCACCCTTTCAAATGTTAATGGGTGCAATCCCAGGCAATACAAACCAAATAACGAATTGGTTTAAATCCGTTGCTGCAAATTGCTTAATTCCAACCGCTATCTTCGTTGTGATTAATGCATCCGCAGCAATATCAGCAAGTATTTATGACCCTAGTAAATTTAATTTCTTCTCAAATGGTGGAGTCTTGTGGCCAGACATAATAATATCTTTCAGAAGTATAATCGTAATAGCTGGATATCTCTTTGCAGCCAGTATGCCAAAGATAATTAATGGAGCACTTGGAGTAGGAGCAAACAAGAGTTTAATGGGTGCTGGAGATGATATGGCAAAATCTGTTAAAAAGATTCCTGTAGTTGGTGGTATGTTTAATTAGAAATGAATAAAAAGAAGGACGAAACAATACACGATCAAATATTTGATTTTCTTTTTGATTTACAAAAAACTAAGAAGTATTCAAATATTAAACCAGATCCAAATGTCGGAGAATTAGGCAATTCTCTTTTAGAGATAGGAACACAACCTGCTCTCTATCCCATTGGTACTACATTAGAAGAAATTAAAAGACTAATGGAAGAGAGTACTGCAATCCAAATGGGAAATGAAAAGAAATTTGCAACTAGCCCCTTTACACCACCCTCAGAGCTAAGTAAAAGAATTAAAAAGGAAAGAGAAAAGAGAAATGGAAACAGGTTCCTAACTCAGTGGACCTCAATAGGAGGAAATCTTGATGCAAAGGCTGACGCTGCTCTACTATCAATGTTTGCTAAGAAATTCAATCTCTCTGGTGAAGAAGCCATAGAGTTAGGAAATTTCTATAAAAATATTAAAAAGGAAGAAAGTAAAATGGTTGTAGATAAGGCTGTGTGGGGAAAGCAGTTCATGCCAACTAAGGAAGATAAAGATTTCCCAGATTTAGATATAGAGTTTCTAGGAGAGGATTATAAAAAGGAAAGATTTAAAAAGAAAGAAGAAATCATTAATAAAGGACAAGATATTCTTCTTTCAGGAGTACTTAAGGATATAGATGGAAAACAGAAATTTGAGAAAACTAGAGAAGAAGAAATATATAAAGCAACACACGGTAAATACAGAGGTACATGGAGAGATAAAGATATGAAATTTACCAGAAGAGATACTCCCGAAGCTCGTTTACACTACAGAGAAGCACAGATAGAAAAGGCTCGTAAAGAAATGGATAAGGAGCTATCAGAAAGAAACAAAACACCATTAACTCAAGATGAAATTGAACTGAAAAGAGAAGAAGAGATATATAAAGTTACACATGGCAAAGATAGAGGTACATGGAGAGATGATAAGTGGAGATTTGCTAGCAGAAATATGCCAGGAGCACGTTTGAACTACACTCCTACTCAGATAGAAGAGGCTAGAGAGGAAATGGATCAAGATTTCGAGTTTAGAAAAAGGATATTAGATACAGAGGTTAAAAGGGAAGATATCTTTAATATCCTTACAGATATTAATATCCCCACAGAAGACGAAAGAGAACAAAAGCTCCAAGCATACTTTGAAGACAGAGGATTTGATGAGAAATACTCAAAACTGTATACCAACTACCTGTTTAAACAGAACTCTAAGATTTGGAATACACAAGATCCAACTTTTTTACATGATTCCCAAGAAACCATATACAAAGCTTTAGCATTTAGAATTGTATCTGAGAGATTAAGAGATGAAAACATCATAATAGATGATGTAGAGGGCGAGGTAGCTCGTGTAGAGAGCCAATTACGATCCTTTATGAATACTAACCGAAAAAATTATCAAGTCCGTTTTCAAAGAGCACTACTTCTAAAAAGATTTTTAGATAGCTCTAAAAGTTTTAATGCCGTATTCCTTTCAGGACAATGGGATAAGTTTGAAACACAGGGACTAGGATTTACCCAAGTAGTTAAGAAAACAGATGTTTACGAAAAAGATGCTAGTGGAAAGATATTAAAAGATGTAAATGGGGACCCCATATTAGTTGGTAGTTACTTTAACCACGGGGATAGCGTAATGGGTAAGCTTTTAGGTAGATTCTACTATTTTCATCCTAAAAATCTTGCTAATGGAATGTTTAATACAGGAGATTTATGGCTAAAGCTTGCTTGTGGAGAAGATGGAAAGTTAAACAAGAAAAGCTTAGGATATGCTCTCTACAGTATGACCCCTGGAAGGATATTTAAAAAAGCTCTTCAAAATATTACGAAGCCTTTGAATAATATCTCTGAGGGAATAAGAACAAAAATATTAAACCCAATCTTTAACAAACTATTAAGGGGTGCAAAGAAATTCCTTAGAAAAATATTAGGGGCAACTGGGATAGGTGGTCAAATAGCAAATGCAATATTAAATATACTTGGGGATAAGTTTGAGGCTTTCATAATACAAACAGTTCAAGTATTCTTTATGGCAATTGCAGGTATTCTTGTAGCATTATTCTTTAGTATTGGTTCAATAGGTAATAACGAGGAAGAGAATGCCCTATTAAATCAAAATATAGAGACATCTCTTGGTGATACTTTTACAAACTTTGATTGGGAAAGTGTAGAAGAGTAATAAATATACTGCTATTTCCTAATATTCACCCTACCACCTACAAAGTATGCAATATATACTTCTCTCTCATTCATAAATATTTTTTCTACTTGCCTAAACTCTTCAATATCCCCCTCTATGCTATTTGTATATTTTAATTCTCCTTGGACATATTCACTTGGACCTCTGTGTACTAACTCTCCATCTGGACCTTTAGATAATGCTTTTCTCAAAAAATCATAAATGTCTGAGAAGTTAATCCCTTTAATTACTTTTCCCCAATAAACACATCTAAAGATATCTATACCGTTCTCCCATATAGTTTCATTCCCACAGTAAGGTTCCCCTCCATAGAACTCATCTTCATATGTAAAGTTATCAATAGTGAGATTTAAAATCTTCCCATTCTTACCATTCTCTAGATATTTTGAATTAGGATCCGCATATCCTTTTACATTAAATTCTCTGAGTAGATCTTTTAGTTTGTTTTTATCTAACATAGGAATGAAAATAAAGTTATTAATATATTTTACATCTTTAAAGAGAGAAGAAAATGGGAGTGCAGGGATGGATGTCGAACCTTTTACCTCTCCTTTTCAAAA
>CAZYGQ010000035.1:0-7741 GCA_964647075.1 uncultured Candidatus Saccharibacteria bacterium | reverse complement strand
ATGATTATCTTATTGTTGGTGCTGGACCTGCTGGACTATTTGCGTGTTACGAAATTCTTAAAAAGAGAAAAAACATTTCCATATGTATAGTAGATTTAGGTAAAAGAATTGAGAAGAGAAAACCTTCTGATGTTATGGTAGGCGTTGGAGGTGCTGGTACATATTCAGATGGTAAGCTAACCTTAACAGCAAATCTCTCACACGAGAAAGCGTTTCATTTAATATCAAGATTTAAATATCAAAAGATATTAGATTATGTAGATAAGATATTTACTCAGTTCGGGGTTAATTCGGAGTATTACCCTAAACAGAATGAGGAGTTAGATAGATTAATTCAGGAAGCAGAAACTAATGACGTTGAACTAGTAATTAGAAAAGCAAGACATGTTGGAACGGACCACTTAAAGCAGTTTGTTAAAAATTTCCAGGAGTATATTCTGTCAAATGGTGTTGATTTAATGGATAGTACTACTGTAAAGGATATTTTAGTAAAAAATGGACAGGTATATGGTGTGGTTACGGATAAAGGTAAAAAGATTTATGCTAACAAAGTACTTCTTGCTCCGGGGAGAGTTAATGCCCGGTGGCTTCAAAAATTAGCAGATGATTACAATATTAAATATATATATGACAAGGTTGAAGTGGGTGTTAGAGTAGAATTTCCTTCATCAATAATGAGAAGACAAGCACAGACTCTGTATGAAACCGTTTACAGAGTTAGAACTAAAACATACCAAGATATTGTTAGAACTTTCTGTAGCTGTCCTAACGGTATGGTTTCAATTGAGAAGTATGATAGCTATGTGTGTGTTAATGGTCATTCTAACTCAGATCATGATAGTAAGAATTCTAATTTTGCATTTCTTTGTGAGGTAAATCTAAAACAGCCTTTAGAAAATTCTATAGCCTATGCTAAATCAGTAGCTGAGTTAACCTCCCTTTTAGGAGGAGGGAAACCTTTACTTCAAACATTGTATGATTTGAAAGATGGAAGAAGGAGTACATGGTCAAGACTTGAAAAATCCTTTGTTGAACCTTCACTACAAGATGTTGTACCTGGAGATATCTCAATGGGCTTGCCTCATAGGATTGTATTAAACATTATTGAAGGCTTGGAGATATTAGATAAGGTAATGCCTGGTATTAATTCAGGTTCTACACTACTTTACGCTCCTGAAGTAAAATTTAGATCTTCTAAAATTGAAACTAACAAGAAGTTAGAAACAACTATTAAGGGTCTATTTGTAGCCGGAGACGCTGCTGGCCTATCTGGATCTATTACAGGCGCTGCTGTAACAGGTATTATGGCTGCACGCGGAATGGTAGCAAATTAAGAGAATATACTTCCTAAATCCTTTGTTTGAAATACCTTAGTAGATTTGTTAGCTTTTATACTTTCTTTTTTGTTTTTGTGTCTTAAATATATTACATACCCATACCCTGCTTGCATTGCTGGATATATATCAGATGTTAGACTATCTCCAATTACTAAGGTATTTTTGAAATCAAGTTTAAAATGTTTCCCTGCATTAACCCATCCCAATTTATCTTTTGAATCAGTTATCTTTGTTGTAAAGAAGGGTAGTTTTAAATTAATTTGAAATCTATCAAGATATTCCTTTTTAATTTTAGCTACCTTTACTTTAGTCCATTCTTTCTGAGCATGGGAGTACACACCCATTTTTATTCCTAACCTATTAATTTTATGAAGGGTTTTAACAGTGTATGGAAAAGTTAAAGGAGAAGTTATGTAAAACTCTTTGTAAAGAGATTTAAGAGATTTGGAGATTTCAGATTTGTTAATTTTAACTTTCTTTTTCTTAAAATATTGTTCTATTGCATCTAAGCTTAGTGTATCAACCAGAGTTGGCATTTTATCTCTACGATATATTTCATTTGCTAATTTTATTATCTCACCCGTTACTTTTATCTGTTTTTTAAGTGGAAAATCGGGATGAATTTTAGCAACAATATTTAAAATTGCATTTGTCATCTCTTCATCAAAATATGTAGCTGTATCTACCAATGTTCTATCCATATCAAAGAGGACGAACTTTACTGTTTTGTTATTAAAAATTTTTTCAATATTTCTCATTGTTTCTGGTTTAAAAGAGGTAACTAATCTTGGACTTCTAATTTTACTACGGCTTTCTCACTTGCAGAGAAGCTGTCTTCATGTTCATATTCACTTATTACTTGTGCACAAACCATATCATCTGAAGGTTTAGATACTGTAACGATAATTGTGACTTGTTCAGGATAGCTTTCTCTTACAATCTCTTCTATTGCAGCAGTGTAGCAAGGGTTTGGAAATTGACCAGTTACTTTATACTCCCAGAGGTTATCAGCTTTATACTCTTTTTCTAAAACCATACCGTATTTAGAAGGAGGAGTATTATTAATATCTTCAATAATTTCTTCTTCCCCCCTATTTCTTACTAAAAAGAAGGCAACTACGCTAAGGGCTATTAATCCAAGTATTAATCCTATCAAAAGATATTTCTTTCTCATAAATATTAATAAATAAAGTTAATTACTTTTTCTCTTATCAAACAAGTATATGAGAAGTACCCAAATACTTGCAATAAGAATAAAGAGACCTGAAAAAGATATTACCATATCAAAATATTTTTCACCCATATTTGCTATTACTCCTCCTACTACACTTAATACCCCCGTACATAAACTCATAATGGTTTCATATGTTGCATACTGTCTTCCTTCTCTGCCTCCATCAATATTTAAGGCAAACAGCTTTCTCCAATTTGTTACATTGAAAGCAGCACCTAAACCAAACATAGCTTGAAGTAAAAAGTAATGATAGAAAACAGTAATCTTTGGATAGAAAAGAAATGGAATTCCCATTAATACTATTCCTAGAGCTAACAGAAAAATTTCATCTTTATCATCTTTATATTTATCAGTAATATGTCCTATTGGCATCTGTGCTAAACCTCTTACAAAGAAATATATTGCAGTTCCAATTCCTACATACTCAACAGTGTTTTGACCCAACTTATTAGCAAGGTACAGTCCGGTTAATGCAGATATGACTGTGTAAGCACCCCAAGAAAACACATCAGAAAATGTTAAAAATATTAATACCTTATTTATCTTTTTAAATCTTTTTAATATTGAATTCATTACTATCCTTTTCTTTCGGATATCCACCAATCTTTTAAGAGCTGATTATTCCCCTCTATTCTGTCAATTTGAAGATGGAAATCTCCGAAATGTAAATACTCTTCATTGGGGTCAATCATGTCTTCCTGCACCTGATCAAAGTATATTAGAGTATCTAAGTGCTCTGTATTAAGTGATTGTACTCCTTCTTGGGTTGTTGCTCCAAATACTCTTACCATATTAGGTATTAGTACTCCCTCATGTTGAATATATTCAACCTTCCCGCCAGGATAGAGAACAATTAGAGAGAATTCTTCCTCAGTAATTTTAATTGGGCACTCTCCTAAATTGTTTAAGATATCTAATGGATATTCATTATTCTGAGGGGATAAATAGAAAGGCATCTGTTTAAGTTCCCCATTAAATTCTATTAAGGGTTGATCTGTTTCCAAGCTTTTTTGATACTCTTGTGAAGTCATATTACTGATTAATTAAATTAGGTATTTGGGACAGTTGTTTTTTCTTTTCAGAGATCTTTTTGATATTTATTATAAAAAATATTACAGAAAGAACGAGTAAAACGACTAGAACAATTAATATTATTATCATCAGTATTCTGTTATTTATATCAAGTAATGGTGTTTTGTCCTCTCCAGCATCTATTCTATCTTGGCATAAATCAAGTACAGGTTTTAGTGTGACAGTAAGATTTGGTTGTTTAAGTAAAATATCCTCAAGAGATTTCTGGGCTCTTTTGTAGTATGACAAAGACACATCTGAAAGAGATTTCTCTAATTCAATTCTCATAGGATTTATCTGAGGTTCAATGGAAGAATTACTTAAAAAGGTTTGTAACTCCTTAGAAGAAACTCCATAGTTGTAATTACCGCTATCTGAGCTAATACTGTATGTTGCTACTGCAACTACATTTCCATCTTCATCGATAATGGGACCTCCACTATTTCCTCCCTGTATTGCAGCATCTATTTGTACTAGGTCAAAAGTATCGTTTGTATTTGGTTTTATTGAACTAATACTACCCTTTGTAACACTTGAACTTAATACCTGTGTACTACTTATTAATTCAGAATCATCAGCTATTACCGGATATCCAACAACATATATTGTTTGTCCAATTGAAAATCCAGTTGTGTTAATCGGTATGGAAGGGAGATTGAAATCTCCTTGCACTTGTATTACAGCCAGATCTGCTATTTCGGTTATTGCTGTGTCATCTGAGAGAAGGGATTCATAGTATGAAGTAAGCGGAGTACTTTGAATTAAATTAGCTTTAAAATATTTATCCTTTTCAAGTAGCTCTCCACTTTCAGGATTGTTTTTGAATATTGTTTCTCCTTGTATATATATCTCTCTATCTTTATCTGTAATGGTAATATATCCCTGCTTGTTTAAATCAGTTATTAAAGCAGTAATAAAATAGACCATCTCTTCCTCTGTAGCTTGAGAGAGAGTATCAATATCAAATTCAGAAACAAGAAAATCGACTACATCTGCCAGGAAATCCTCTTCAAACTTTCCATCAATTGAAGTTCCTTCGATAAGGGCATCTAGGTTATCAATATTTGCAACATGAGCATTGGTAACTACATGCCCACTATCATTAATTACAAATCCACTCCCAAATCCTGCTGAACATATTTCATAACTTTTCCCTTGAACTCTTAGTCCATACATTTCATTTGAGAATTTAACATTATTACACTCCTTACTATATATTCTTACACTCGATGCTTGACCCAAAATTTGTGCTTTGTTTATTGACGAGCTCGTTGTGGAAAGTACCTCTGAACTGTTTTTCTCTTGATTAACAACGGTAATTGACTCAAAAAGTTTAGTTAAGAGCTCAGTTGTTTTAATATTCTTTTCATAATCGTATCCCCACAGTGGAATATATACACTCTTTCCATTTGCTATCTCTTTATATATAACTGAAAGATAGTCAATATTGGTTTCTTGGCTATTTGAAAAAGAAGGTTTTATAAATGTAAATAAAGAGATATTTATATCATCTATTTTAACTGTATCTACAAAGTTAAGTTTAGGAAATATCTTTTTAATATCACTTTGCTCAGAAACTTTTATTGAAGCATTTTGAATAGCTAAGTCCCGATCAACAGAAAAGAGAGATATATATGTATCCTTATCTAACAGATTAAACACTCTGCTATCATACAGCAGTTGTAAATCTAAGGATTTAGATACAAATTTTTTAATATATGTTTCGTCAATTTTAGAATATATTTGCGCAGTAGCACCTTGAACTTCACCTTTTTGGGGAAGGGTATTAAAAATTGAATAAATTCCAAAAAGAGTTAACCATACTACTCCAAATAGAAAGAGAGAGTTTGTTTTAAAGTTATTTATCTCTTTTAATATTTTCTTCTTTCTATGTTTTCTACCCATCAGTGGTTTTAGGCAAGTTAATATCTATAATTTAACATAGAAAAAATAGCATTACAATTATGAAATAATGCCACCGCCTATTACTATGTCTTTGTCATAGAGAACAGCAGATTGACCCTTTGTAATTGCTCTTTGGGCTGATTTGAAGACTACTTTTACACTTTCACTGTCTATGGGAATTATTCTTGCTTTACTCTCTTTCGCTCTATACCTTATTTTTACTTCTGCTTCAATTTCCTTCTCTAAATTTTGAATTGAAATCCAATTAAGATTTCTAACTATTAATTCTTTAGAAAGTAATTCCTCTTGAGAGCTCAGTACAATTTGATTTGTTTCGGGAATGATATCAATTACAAACATAGGAGAGCCTGTTACGATGCCAAGTCCTCTTCTCTGTCCAATTGTGTAATTAGAAATTCCCTGATGATTCCCAAGTACTGTTCCATCTTTCGAAATATAATCTCCTGGCAAAGATTTCATATTACTATTCTTTTTTATATATCCTTTATAGTTGTTGTCTTGTATAAAGCAGATCTCTTGGCTATCAGGTTTAGAGGCTACTTTTAAGCCATTTTTTTTTGCAAAATCTCTTACTTTATTTTTTGTTAATTTACCTAGAGGAAAAAGGGTTTTAGAAAGCTGTTCTTGTGTTAGGTTATAAAGTACATAGCTTTGATCCTTACTTTTGTCTTTAGCTTTTTTTAATAGATACCTATCTCCTTTCTTTTGTATATTTGCATAATGTCCTGTTGCCACATACTCAATTCCTAATTCATTAGCTTTCTTTGTTAAGGAGTCAAATTTAATATATCTATTACATGCAGTACAAGGATTAGGTGTTCTACCTTTCTCATATTCAGAGATAAAGTATTCAATAATTTCTTCTTTAAATTCTTTTTTCATGTCCAAAACCATAAAGGGGATATCAAGTGCTTCTGCTACATTTTTAGCATCATCACTATTTGAATAGCTATGAAGTTTTAGATATGCCCCTATTACATCGTAACCACTCTTCTTAAGGAGATAAGCTGCTACACAGCTATCAACTCCACCGCTCATTCCTAACAGAACTTTCTGATTATTTTTTCTTTCCATTCTTTTTGTAGTAATCATTTATAGCTGCCTTAATTCCAGCTTCTGCAAGATTTGAGCAATGCATTTTAATTGGGGGTAATCCGTCTAGTGCTTCTGCAACCTGTTTGTTAGTTATTTCTAAAGCCTTTTTAATATTTTTTCCTTTAACCATTTCTGTTACCATACTACTGGTAGCAACTGCAGCTCCACATCCAAATGTTTTAAACTTAATATCAGTTATTACATCATCTTTAACCTTAATATACATTCTCATAATGTCTCCACATCTTGGATTGCCTACTTCTCCAATTCCATCTGCATCTTCAATTACTCCAACATTTCTTGGATTAAAGAAGTGATCCATAACTTTTTTACTGTAATCTTCCATACTTTTATTTTTTATGAATTAAAGGTGACATGTTTCTAAGATTCTGAATAATTGGGGGTAATGTTTCTAATACATGCTCTATTTCCTCTTGGGTATTCTCTTCACTTAAGGTTAATCTTAAAGAGCCGTGAGCTATCTCATGAGGTAATCCTATTGCAAGTAAAACATGTGAAGGGTTTAGTGACCCTGAGGTACATGCTGAACCACTAGATGCACATACTCCTTTCATATCTAGCATAAGTAATATTGATTCTCCCTCTATATATTTAAAACATACATTTACATTTCCAGGTAGTCTATTAATTGGATCTCCATTTAATATGGTATCGGGGATACTCTCCATTATTCCTTTTATTAACCTCTCTCTAAGATCTATTAAGTATTCACTCTTCTTTTGAATGTCAGAAGTAGCCATCTCTATTGCTTTCCCAAGTCCCACTATTCCTGCAACATTTTCAGTACCAGCCCTCATACTTTTTTCCTGTCCTCCTCCATGAATCATATTGGAGATATTTACTCCTTTTTTAATATACAGAACTCCTACTCCTTTAGGCCCATGGAATTTATGTGCAGAAAGGGAAAGTAAATCAATATTTAAATCTTTAAGATTAATTGGAATATTTCCAATAGCTTGTACTGCGTCTGTATGAAAATATATGTTGTGTTCTTTTGCTATCTCTCCTATCTCTTTAATTGGTTGTATACTTCCTATCTCATTGTTTGCATACATTA
>CAZYGQ010000034.1:3511-8064 GCA_964647075.1 uncultured Candidatus Saccharibacteria bacterium | reverse complement strand
ATGGCGTACCCGGCCGGAATCGAACCGACAACCTACTGCTTAGAAGGCAATTGCTCTATCCGATTGAGCTACGGGTACATAAACATGCAATTCTATCAATAAATTTGATTAAAATAAAGGTATTACTCAGATTCTGCCTCAACCTCTATCTCTTTTAGCTCTATTAATACCCTACCCTCTCTTTTAGAGAATCTCTTTAAGAATTGAGGATAGTTCATAGGATTAAATATTACTTCAGGATTCTTTTGTGCATATTTTAAACTATTTAAATAGTTTTTACCCTCGTCCCAACTTAAGGCAGATAACTCTTTTAATAGTTCATCCTTATTAATCTTTGGTTTAATATTTGCACTTGCAACAATCTTAATCTTAACAGAATCCTTTTTAACCTCTTCTACAGTAACACTTTTAGTAATTTCTTCACTTAGTTCTAATTCTAAATCTTTATCACTTTCAAACAATTTTTCATCTTCAGCCTTCTTTCTTAAGAGATCTTTTAATCCTTCTGTTAACCCATCAGTTTTAAAATATGTGGCTGTACCTTTAACAGTTAAATCTAAATTAACATCTGTTGCTTCTTCTCCAACCTTTTTATCAGTTTTAATACTAGCTTTATCAACAGAACTTAGTATAGAGTCTTCAATTATTTCCCAATCACCTGAGTTTTCTCTTAATTCAGATTTAACCTCTTCTATAGCGGTTTCACTTAATCCCTCTACCCCATTATCTACATCTGTTTGAGAAAGGACTGTATATTCTTCTGTTGTTCCTCCTGAAATTGTTGTTGTGTTTTTTGCAAAGAGGTCATCACTAGAATACCCAGTTATTGAAAAGGTTTGGTTTATGTTTGACAAATTATATTCTTTTCCAAACTCAGTAGCTATTATGGATATATTATCAGCCGACATTGAACTACTACACCCAACCGAAACGCTAGTTTTAAGAGAATAAGTTTTTCCTCCAGGACTAGTAATAATCTGCCCAACAGGCAGAGTGATATCTTCCGTGTCTTCCTCACAAGTTACAAAATACGTGACAGTTACTTTTCCTTCAGCTTTTTCTCCCCTACTGGCCTTTCCTGTAGCAGTAATAGTATTAGAAAGACTCTTACTCTTCTCTTCTGTTTTAATAGGAATCTTTAATGTCTCAAAATCTATCTTTTCTATATTAGTATCTCCAGTTAATACACTCTCAACAGCTACTGGTTTAGATTCTACAAAAATCTTTATTTTAACAAATGTTCCAAACTCATTGAAAAGGAATCCTCCTAAAATGGAAAGAAGGAGTAAAGGAAAGAAGATAAAAAGAAAAATTCTTAATATTTTCTTTTTATTTATATTTACTGGAGCTTTTCTATTTGGAATAGGACTTTTGAAGGACAAAGCCTTTTTTAAATTTAAGAAATTCTTTTTCTTTTCAATAACTGGAGAAATATTTGGCTCACTAGTTGTTACGGGAATATCTTGGTCTATAGAGATAAAGGGGGATTTTGTTTTTAAACCTCTTTTATCAATGTAATCCTTTTTAATAGGTTCCTCAACTATCTCCTCCTCTTTAAGATCCCTTTTAGTAGGAATATTTTTCTCAATATTCTCTTCTACCTTTTCCTCAAAGACCTCTTTTTGGTCAGGTTGGATAGCGACAGTTTCTAATATTTTCTTTCTCTCAAACTTCTCTCTTTTCTTTGATATTATTATTTCTGAAGCCTCTTCCCATTCATACTCTGTTGGATTAGAAGGAGTATCAATTGTTTTAATTCCAGCTAATTTAGCATTACGAATACCAATAGGGTTTTGTATTATTTGAGCAATTAGTAATTTGTTTTCTCTTTGAGCAGCTTCAGAGATTACTTTTAGATTAATAGGGCTAATTAATAGGTCTGTATGTTCGGTAAATGTTAGAACTATCCTATCGGCTTTAGTCCTATGTATCTCTCTAATTAAATCTGTTAACTCATGTTCTGTATCTATTACTATTTTTGTTGTATGTGATTTTTCTTCCATAACTATACCTCCCAATTTATATCTTTAGTTTTTCTATCCATCTCCATATCGTAAAGGAATTTAGCTAGAGATGCTGGAGTAATATCGTAGAGATTTTCTAAATCCCCACTATTATCTGTAATTGAACCTAAAAGATCTGGTGTAAAGAGATCAATTTTAGGAACAACTGCAATTGGAAGATATTTCTTCCAAGGGAACTCCATTAACGATTGCTTTATATCTGGAAGAAGTGCACCACCACCGCACAAAAAGATTTGAGTAGGTAATGGTCCTATATCCTCACAACTTTCTAAAGCTACCTTGAGAGTTCTCATCCAAAGGGTTGAGGTTGTATACATAGTTTTTTGAACCTGCCTCATTATATCTTTAGGAAGTTCTTTTTCTGAGTATTTAATTTTTCTCTGTTCTGCATGTCTAAAATCAGCATCTGTTAATCTAGCTAACTCCTTAGTAAATACCCTCCCTCCAAATGCAAACATCTGAGTTTCTCCTACATTACCGTTTTTAACAATTGCAATATCTGTTGTTCCACCACCTACATCAATGAAGATTGCAGAGAAGTTACTGTTTTTACCTCCTGAATGAGCTCTAGCAACTGCAAATGGTTGAGATACAATACCTAAGACTTCAAAGTTAAGTGAGGAAGCGACTTTTCTTAATGCCTCTGTATATGTTTTAGGTGCAAAGGAAGCGTAGAAGTTTAGTTTAACATCTCTTCCCTTATACCCAATTAAAGAGTTAACAGGCATTCCTCCTATTTCCATACCTGTAGGAGTAATATGAAGTATTTCAATGTCTTCATTTTTTAGCCCAGTTCTCATCCCTAGATCTTCTTTACCAGTTACAGAGATTTGAGATTTAACCTCGTTTATAATTTTATCTTGCTCTTTTTTAGTTACCTCTTTTTCAAAATGTTCCTCTCTTTCATAGTTAACTACAATTGATACTCCTTGAATATATTCTCCTGCGATACCCATTATTACACTCTTAGGATACTCCTCAGGTTTAAGAGTACTTAACAGTTGATTGATGGAGAGTTTACAATTCTCTAATACTGTATCTAGATTTGTGATTATTCCACTTCTCATAGCATGCTGTTGCTGTTGAATACGAGAGATCTTGTTAACACTTACTCCGTACTCTGTCATTGTAAAGAGAATACTTTTAATACTCTCTGTACCTATATCTAATGCTACTATTGGAGTTTTTCCATCAAGAAGAGGTCCTCTCTTTGATTTTTTTCTTGGCAGTTTTATCATATTCAATAATTATATCACTAAAGCCCCTTTATTATACAACCACAATTTGAATAATGGGCTCTCTTTCAGTTTTCTTGTAAATATATTTCCCTACAGATTTTTCTATTAATGTTTTTAGGGTATCAATTTTAAAATCTTTCTGTTTAGAAGAATCTGATAACCAGCTCCTATGGGCATCATATATTAAGGTTTGAATCTCTTTTAGTAGTTCTTGAGATTTTTTCATATATATAAAGCCACGAGATACAAATTGAGGTCTACCCATTAATCGATGAGTTTTACTGCTTAGATTTAATACTATTGTAAACATTCCATACTCTGATAACTGTTTTCTATCATTAAGTACTATCTCTCCAGTATCTCCAACACCCAGCCCATCGATAAGGATAGGTTTTGCTTCTATTGGTTTTGACTTACTCCAGTTTCTTCCATTAAAAACCCATACTAATCCATCATCTGTAAGTAAGACGTTCTCATCTTTCATACCCCAAGACATGTAGTTCTTTTTATTAAAATATCTAAATGTTAATGGTCCATGAACAGGCATTACATTCTTTGGGGCAATTAATTCATACATAGTCTTAATATCTTCCTGATTACCGTGTCCTGTGGAGTGTATCTTTGTTTCTATTGTATCTTTAAGTAAATCAGCACCTAACCCTATTAATCTATCAGTCATTCTTTCAATACTTGTGATATTCTCTGGTATCTCAGAAGAGGACATGATTACTAAATCTCCCTTTTTAATTTTAATATACTTATGTTCATTTAAAGAGATTCTATTTAATGCAGCAAACCTCTCTCCTTGACTACCAGTAGAGAGTACGAGGAGCTGATTATCTTTGTACTTTGGCATCTCTCTTTCTTTAATTACTAACCCCTGAGGAATTTTAATATATCCCTGGTTACTTGCAATAGATATTGTCTGTTCTAGACTGCGTCCAGAGATAACAATCTTTCTATTCGTTCTTTTAGCAATTTCAAAAAGGGCATAAAGTCTTGTAAGAAGCGAAGAAAACGCAGCAACTAGTACTCTTCCTTCGGTTTTCGCTATTACATTCCCTAAATTCTCAAAGACTTCAGATTCAGAAGGGGACTTTCCTGTTTTAGATGCGTTTGTACTATCCATTAAAGCAATATCGATTCTCCCTCGAAGGGATCTTAATTTGGCATAATCTGCCTCTAGTTCATTTGTAGGTTGAGTATCTATTTTATAATCCCCAGAAAAGAAGATATTTCCCTGTCTGCTTTCAACAAATATTGAGAATGCATCTGGAATACTATGATTTAT
>CAZYGQ010000034.1:0-3411 GCA_964647075.1 uncultured Candidatus Saccharibacteria bacterium | reverse complement strand
GCATCTACAATAACTATTTCATCTCCTAGTTCTATAAAGTTACAGTTTCTACCTATCTCAGAGGTCCCTGATAAGGTACAAAGTTTTAATACATCGCTGGAGCTATTGCCATATCTTTTGCTATTATTATTGTTCATATTCTTTGAATTATATCACACCTGTTCCCCTATCGAACTTTTTGGGATCTGATCCATCAAATTTGAGCGGTACCTACTAAAAATGGGGGTAAAGCCAATAACAGTTTCTGTGGTATAATACTTGTGTAAAAACGTAATATAAGTATTACATATATGGCGCCAACGATAGAGGATTATGTGGAAAGTGACTTAGTACCCCAAGTTGAAGGGTATGACGAGTATTGGAGAGTGTTTGGTAGCGTTCCCGAAGAGGGAGATCCTGAAGATGTGTTGGCAGATCTTCAAGAGGGGGTAGATAATTGCTATTATGAGTTTAAAGGAGATCTTGATATAAATTCTCCTTATATAGGACATTGGCGTGTACTTATTGATACACTGGAACATTTGAGGAATATTGGGGTCCCAGGGATGCTTGGGTGGAAATGTGAGCATATTTTAATAGGAGGAAAGGGAGATGAGACTGTATATTTGGGAGTAGCCATTAAGGAAAAGCATATTAAATATTATATTCCAAAATATTCTACGGAATTTCCTTGGTTCCCAAGAAATGGGGAGAAAGAGTGGAATCCGGAGGACGGTTTTTTCCAAAAACAGGGAGAATGTTTCATTCTTCCTTTAGACATCTCTGAAACTGAACTTGGAAAAGAGCTGCTAAGTAGATATCATATAATAAAAGCGGTTGATTCGGCATTAGAGAGTATCGGAAAAAAGATAAAGAAAAAACATAAGAAATAATAGCCCTTTCTTGATATAATCCAATTAGCTATGCAAAAAGAAATATCAAAAACATTTGATTCAAATAAGCGGGAACAAGAGATATCTTCTCTGTGGGAGAAATTGGGTCTTTCGAATCTGGATATCATGCAAAAATATTTTGTAGGAAAGGGATTAGAAGTAAAAACTTCTTTTACCATAATCCTCCCTCCTCCAAATGCTAATGCTAATTTGCATATTGGTCATATGTGTGGATATTCTTTTCAAGATGCTATTGGAAGATTTATGAGAATGACAGGACACCCTACGTTACTTCTTCCCGGAAAGGATCACGCTGGAATCCAGACAGAGACATCTTTTACAAAAGTTCTCAAGGAGAAGGGTATAGATAAATGGGAGTTAGGGAGAGAAAAATTCTATGATATGTGTTACGAATTTAGTCTTAAAAATGCTACCAATGCAAGGCAACAAGAAAAAAATATTGGCCTTTCTGCGGACTATTCAAGGGAATATTTTACATTAGATCCGAAACTAACCAATATTGTGTATGAGACATTCTATAAAATGTTTGAGGAAGGATTGGTATACAGAGATAAAAGGATTGTAAACCAATGTCCTAGTTGTAAAACAGCATTAGCAGATGTTGATACAGAACATGAGGAGAGAAGGGGGATATTTGCATATATTAAATATCCAGTTGTAGGAAGTAAGGACGAATACGTTATGGTAGCAACTACTCGCCCTGAGACTATGCTAGGAGATAGTGCAGTTGCAGTAAATCCAAAGGATGAAAGATATACTAAATATGTTGGCAAAAAAGTTCTTCTTCCTATTCAGAATAAAGAGATTCCCGTTATTGCAGATGAAGATGTTGATATGGAAATGGGAACAGGTGCAGTAAAGGTTACTCCTGCACACTCACCAGTAGATTTTGATTTAGGTAAAAAACACAACCTAGAGATTGTTAATGTAATAAATGGGGTGGGAGTAATGGAGGGGGATATTCCTGAGAGATTTATAGGTTTAGATACGACTTCATGCTCTAAGAAACTTTGCGAGGAGTTAGTAGAATTGGGGCTTTTGGAAGATATTCAAAATATAAAACACGAAGTGGCGGTATGTGAAAGATGCAGAACCCCAATAGAGCCAATTATATCTAATCAGTGGTATGTTGATGTAAAACCACTGGCAAAAAAAGCGTTGCAGGCCTTAAAGAGCAAAGAAACATATGTTATACCAACTGGTCAACAAAGAGCATTAGAATATTTCTTTGAAAATATTCAACCATGGTGTATATCAAGACAGTTATGGTGGGGACAAAGAATCCCAGTATGGTATAGCGGGGGAAAACATCTTTATGATTGGTTAAGAGAGAACAAAGGAAAGAGTGTAGATGACTATGTTAAAGAAACAAAAAACAAAGTAAACGGAACTGGAGAAATCTATCTGGGAGAAAAAGCACCAGATAACTCTGGTAGCTGGGAAGCTGAAACAGATATGTTTGATACGTGGTTTAGTTCTAGTCAACTACCTTACTCTACCTTAGGAGGCATAGAGGGAGAGGATTTTAAGAAATACTATCCTACACAAATGATGATTCATGCAAGAGACATCCTCTATTGGTGGTCTGCAAGAATGATGATGATGGGTATTTACAGAACAGGACACTCTCCATTTGGGGTTATCTTTCTCCACGGATTAATTCTTGCGGCAGATGGAAGCAAGATGTCTAAATCTAAGGGTAATGGTGTAGAGCCTAGTGAAATTATAGGGAAATATGGTGCTGATTCTTTAAGACTTTGGTACTTTAGTGATGCTCTCCCGGGATCAAACGCACCAATTAGAGAAGAAAAGATAAAAGGGAATAGGAATTTTGTAAATAAGATATGGAATGCTAGTAGATTTATATTAATGAATATTGAAGATTGCGAAATAGAGAAAGTTTCTAAGCATACAGTTGATTTGTCTTTGGAAAGAGTGAAGGCAACAGAAGAACATATCAAGATTGTTTCTAAATATATTTCTAAGTATCAATTTAATTTAGGTGCAGAATCTATTAGAGAGTTCTTCTGGCACCAATTATGTGATGTTTGGATAGAAGAGGTAAAGGAAGAGATAGAAAACGAGGAAGTAGGTTCAGAAAAAAGAATTGAGAAGCTATCAGAACTACTTTATATCCTTAAGAGGAATTTAATTATTATGCATCCATTTATCCCCTTTATTACAGAATCTGTATGGCAAGAGTTAGTAAATCTTAAGCTAGCCGAAGGGTTAGTAATGAGTCAACAGATATAGTTTATTATTCTTTTTCCTCTATTTTTGCAAAAAGAATTTTAGGTTCATTGAATTTATGACCAGAATCAAGGGGAACAAAAGTCCAACTGTTTATATCCTTACTTACTTTACCTGTATCTGTTAATTCAATATTTGCATCATACTCTCCCTTTACATTAAGCATATTTGTTAATGTAATCATACTTTGAGGAACAAATGGCTTAAGCAAAATTCTTAAAGCATTAACTAACTGTATTGAATTAAATATTGTATTTTCACAATCAGA
>CAZYGQ010000033.1:0-8333 GCA_964647075.1 uncultured Candidatus Saccharibacteria bacterium | reverse complement strand
AATAATGTGGTGCCTGGTGGAAGTATTAGTTCAACTGCTACACCAAATTCTGGATATAGATTTGTTAAATGGAGTGATAATAAAACAACTGCTTCAAGAACTGATTCTAATGTTAGTGCTGATGCAACATATACTGCTACATTTGAAGCAGTAGCCTCTCAAACATACACCTTATCATATTCTGTTACCCCGTATACAACTGGAGGAGTAGTTGGTGGAACTCTAACTGGAAATTTAAATCAAACAGTTGTACAAGGACAAGATGGTACGGCTGTTACTTTTGTTGGTAATGATGGTAGCTATTGTAAGGGTTCAATTCTTGAATGGTTAGTAAATGGAGTAAAGGATACAACTGTTACAGGAAATACTAGACAAGAGAAAAATGTTCAAGCTAATATGAATATTGAGGGGAAAACAGGATTTGTATGGAGTACAGATAGTACAACCTTTCGATACTATACCGGTGCAAATGGACAGATTAAATTAGGGAATGGAGCTCCATCAGTTTCACCAATTACTTTGACATTTACAAATGGTCAACCCTGTCCTGGAAATATTTCAATTACTGCTATTCCTTCAAGTGGGTATATTTTCTCTCATTGGAATGATACTGTTTTAAATGCTAGAGATACTAGTTCCCTTGTTACTGCAAATCCTAGAAAAGATATCATATCAGTCACTTCATCATACAAACCAAATATATCGGTGACTGCAATATTTGTACCCTCCTCTGGTTGTGGTGATGGAATCTGCTCTGATGATGAGAGTATAACTACATGTCCTAGTGATTGCCCTGTTAGATGTGGTGATGGTGTCTGTTCAGAGGGTGAAAGTCTAACTACATGTCCTTCGGACTGTCCTGCTAATTGTGGAGATGGAATCTGTTCAGATGGTGAAAGTAGTGAAAATTGTCCAAAAGATTGTGGAAGTACCGTTCCTCAAACTGGAATTTTTGATGATTCTAAAACTGCTATAGTGGCAGGTATTCTATTTGTAATAATTGGAATATCATGGACTTCAATATTTACTTACTCACAGAAAGCTTTATTCATTGTTTCTTCTACCTCAAATAGGATTAAAGAGGAGAGATTTAAAGAAATAATGATAAAAAGAAGAAAGAAATTAGAGAGAAAATTAAGTAGAAATAAATAGGCTAAGTATATATTACAGACTACTATCTCTTTTCAAATTAATAGTAACGCTTTTCACTTAGATACCCATCTTGATTGGTAAATAACATTTTGCAATAATTTAATATCTTTGGATTCCTTTTTGCTAAACTTTCTATGTAACTCTTATCATTTTTGATATTGGCTGAAGCATACCTTATTGCAATAGAACTAATATTTGTAGCATATGTTACTACATCATAGTTATCTCTAATTCCATAAGGCATATCTCTAAGAGAGCAAGGACATTTTGATAAAGCTAAAGATATATGATCCCAACTATTTCTTATTCTTTCTGACATATACCTTATTAGTGTACCTTCATAATTAATTAATATTGATGCAATATCCTCATTATCTCTCATCTCAAAAGGGAGAGCGAAGTTCTTATCCCATTTCTTATTTATTATTTCATACACGCTAAGACCTCTGTTTGATGGAAGAATTAATTCATTAGAAATTTGCCAATTTGTTTTAGGAGCAGCCATTAACACTACTCTTTGTCCAAAGGGGGAATCAAGTATAGCCAAGGCTTCACTGTCTTGGATTTCTTCAGTAGTTAATGATTTTGATACTAATGGGTGTTTTTCAGAACATAATCCGGGATGTATTTTATATATACCACTGTAACCATATTCGTTAGATCTTCTATTTCTAGGAGTAGATAGATCGTCTAAGTATGGGGGAAATTCTTTTGTATTTATTTTGATAATATCAAACTCTCCAAAGTATCTGTTATATTCTACCCTATTCTCATTTTCTAAAGCCAATCCTTCCATACTTATTAATATGAATTATTATCAAAACATTGGGCAGGAAGTTTGTAATAGGATTATACATTGATAAGAGGGTAGAATCAAAGAGGGAATAGAGATATCCCAAGGATTTATTCTTTTAGAGCACGCGCTATTCTTTTACATATTCTCGCCTACATTACACTCTCCTCTATAGAATGCCCACTCTTCACATCTACTACCATCATCAAATATACAATATCCTACCTGTCCTTCTACTTCATCTTCTATTATCAATTCTCCCCCATTCTCTTCACAATATACAGAGGCGGGATTAGCAAGACCTACATTATCTGTAGTATCTACTTCTATTTCAGTTTCAACGGTATCCCCGTTTTCTGTGTCCTGAAGTAGTGTATATCCAACATATCCTAAACCTAGGAGTAACAATATCACTAGCAATGTATATAATATTTTTTTCATATATTAAAAAATAAAAATTTAATAAATATATATTTAATTATGGCACAATTTTTATAAATGTATAGAGGCCTGGATAGGATAGCTCTGGTGTTTTGAATACGGCTATTATTTAGTTAAGGTAAGACAATTGAAAGTATTAACTCTTCTACCATTTGAAATACCTTGATCAGAAAATGTACAATCAGTACCACAGGAGTAGTCCCAAGTTCCTTCTTTAAGGTTTTTACTTTCTTTATGTTTAATTGCCCACTGTCTACACTCTTCTAATGTTTTAAATTGTTTATCATCAAATATTGATTTCGAGCTTGTTCCTGAAGTAATATACCAAATGGATCCATACCATGGATATTTCATATCATATTCTTCATCTTTTTTCATACCCAGATTAATGAGAAATCCTACAAAGAGAATACCTATGAAATATTGAAATACGGTTAAACACCCTTTAGCAACTTTCTTCTTTTTAGAGAGTTCTTCTTTTGGCTCATCTATAAAGTAAGTATGATTATTCATACTTATTAATAATAGCATAGAAGAAAAAATCTTTGAATATTATTAATTCGTTTCTTCCTTTATTTCAAGTATTACTCCATTATCTGGAGAATGGTATCTAAGACTTACATAGCAACTTTCCTTTTGTAGATCCCAGAAGCTTGTATTTGCAATAGTTCTTTCTGAAATTGTAGACCAGCCATTACTTTCTAGAATCTCAACATATGCAGAGACACTTTCACCTATTGCTTCAGTAAAATAAAACGACCAAGTGGTATCTGTACTTGTAGAACTTTTAATTATTCCTCCTGTATATACTGGAGCACAGGAGGGTGTCTCATCTGCTAATGGAGTATCATCAGTTACTGTGTTAGTTGTTTCTAAATTCTCATTTTGTATACTTTGGATTGAGGTTTGGTCAGAGGTATTTCCTTTTTAACGATTATTTAACTAATGGTTGGAATAAGGATAGTATACGACAATAACACATGGGGTGGATGGAGGAATAAAGTTAGGAAAATATTTTTGAATGATATTAAATATCACCCAATAATTAGAGTTCATGATTGAATTAAGGATATATTAATAGTAATATCTTATGTATTATGATAGAACCTCAACCAACATCAATTGAAGACAATGATGTACCAATAGAAAGTGAGAATGATAATGTAGTGCAACTTAGTATAGAAGAAGTTGTTTCTTTAGTTGAATCAGGAATACCTCAGGAAGTTAAAAAACTCACTAAAGATGAATTAATAGAGAAACAAAGAGAATTAAAGAAACTTCCATATCTTTCTTCTGAAATTTTTTCTGAATTAGTATATTTTCGAGGTGAGGATTTAGGACTTAATATGGTTGATACAGAAGATATAGTTGGTAGCATTTCGCCAGTATTTAAGGATTGGTCAACTGAGTATGATTACCGTAAAGGTAGAAATGTTGCTGTTGCGCAGCAACTTATTAATCATACACCCGAATCAGTCGACAGAATTTTCCATATTTCTGAGCCATGGTTTCAATCAGGAATTAAATTAAGACAGTTATCTACTCCAGAAGGTAATATATATTTTGTAATTGATGGCTCTCATCGTGTTGCTGGATGTAAGCTAGCAAAACTGAATAAAATACCTGCTTTCGTTGAAACAATACCTGAAACAAAAGTATTTTCTACTAATAGTAATATTTTAAAATCTCAATGGGAAGAAAAGATAAAGAGTGGTTTAATTGTAGGTAATATAGAAATAGCTAATGATAGGGATGATGGAAATAGCTTTGTATTAAATATACAATCACAAATATTACCTTGGATGTATCTTTCAAACAGTAAAGTTTTAGAATTAAATAAGTTCTACTTTGGACATTTTCCAAATGCAAGGGATTTAAATTCACTCTTAAATGGTAAACCTATTCCAAAAGAGGTATTAACAGATGGTTTGCTTTTTAACGATTATTTAACTAATGGTTGGGATAAGGATAGTACAGGATAATAACACATGGGGTCAATGGTGGGAGGATTCTAGAATAAAATTTCCTATTAATCATGATTTGAATGAGATACCAAATCTGCATCTATAGCTAAGACCACTGATAGAGCTAAGAGTTCATTGCACGTATCTTGTATATCCAATTCATAACTATCACCCCAAAACGAGAACCACTTCTTGGTTATTTTTACAACGATTTTATCATTTTGAGTTATGATGTAATTGTGTGACCAGAAATCTCCACTTATCTTCCAATCGGGTCCCTCGACTGTATACTTTGGTTTGAGAAAATTAAATAATCTTTTAATTTCTGCTTCTTTCTTTCCATTTATTAAAACTTCATATTGAGACATTAATGACCAAATCTTTTGCTTTAAAAAACAAATTTCTTCAGATTTCGTATTATAGATATGGAGTTTCTTCCCAAATGACAAAATCTCCCCTTCGACTTGATAAATATTCTTCCCTTCTTTGTCCTTTACATAGAATTTATCAGAGAGTGTAAGTATCTCTTGTTTAATATACATTTTCATAAGAAATTTAAAGAAACTTAGATTAGTAATATTAACATATATTCCGATTATAAAGTTTTAATAGTAAAAATAAAAGAGTGAATATATTGAATTCTGGGGTGTGTGGTAGGAGAAAGTTGCGAAATTATTTCTTCTATCACGTCGTTTTTCCTCTAAATAAACAAGATAAAGTAGTTTCTGTTATTAGTACAGTTGATAGTTATATGAAGAGTAGCATAATTAATTATTAAATATTATGTTGTTTTGATATATAATTATGTATGAGTACAAGGGAGCCTATTACTGATGCGAAAGAATTGTTAAGACTTTCTGAAATAGATCTTGAGAAAGATTCTGAGAAAGAGATTATATACAAATTTGGGTTATTAATGGGGGATTGGAATATTATTGAAATTTCTCTACTTGCAGATTATATCTACTTCACCCTTTATCTAATGGATGAAAAGATTAAAAGAAAATTCACCCCAGAAATGAAAGACTATTTTATTGAATTGTCGGATTGGGATTTTTACAATGGGAGAGGAGAAAGGTGGTCATATGACAAGAAAGAATTTGATAAGCGCATAAAGAGAATCTATGGTGCATATGAAGAAAAGGATGACAAGAGTGGAGGTATTGAAGTTGTTAAGAAGGAATAATTATGGGGTGGATGGTGGGTCCAGGTTCGAACTAAGTTTGATATCTAGTTTTTAATACCCCCCTACCCTGGGAATATATATTTCAGTCACAAAGAGCTTCTTTTCTTTTCGTAAAAATCAATTGAGGACGTTCTCTATGTTGATTTTAAAAAACGATTTGTTTATAATGATCCAATTTAAATTCTAATATAAGTATACATCTATTATGAATATTCAGGATGTACAAAAATGGGAGAGAGATTTCTCGCTCAAAAAGGGTATCGCTCAAGATGAAGAAAAAGCGATAAAAATAGCAATTTTAAAATTAACTGAAGAAGTAGGAGAGGTAGCAAAAGATATTCTCGAGAAGAACTGGCAAGAAGTCCCAGCAGAAATTACAGATGTGATAGTATTTGCTTGTAAAATTGCCAATATAGCAGAAGATTTCCATGATTCTGAAAAACTTGTTGATGTTATGAAAGAAAAATTAGATTACTGTGAAAAAAGGACATATAACAAGGAAAAGAACAAGCTAGATAAACCTTCTGACAAGAAATTTAAATGAAAAACAAACTTTCTTCAGATGAACAACAAAATCTACTGCTAATTCTGGTTGGAGAGTCAGGTGCGGGGAAAAGCACTTTATGTAGGCTTATAGGACAACCAGAGAAATGGTTTAGTTCTGCGGTGCTATTGTAGCTGCACTTCAAGAGAAAGGTGTGGAAATTAATCATGATACTATTCACGCATTTGCAAATGAAGCATACAAGAATAATCCTGAGTGGCAAATTCCACAAATAATTGATTTCTTGAATTCTAAGGGGTGTATTATTCTTGATGGTCCGAGGAGATTACGAGAGGTAAGAGCACTAAAGGAACAAGTCCCTAATACAAAGATTATTAAAGTGACGGCGCCCGAAAAGACCCGTTTTTCTCGTTTACAGGAGCGCGACAATATTAATGAGAGCGACTTTCAAAGAGTTATTGCGGATGAAGCTTTTGAGACAGAATTGGGTCAGATTTTGAATATGTGTGACTATACAATTCAAAATAACGGAACAATGGAAGAGTTATCAGTAGAAGCTCAAAAAATTGCAAGGGCGATCTTGGAATACTCTGTAGAAAACAGTAAAGAAAGAAAATCGGAGATTCGTAATATATAAATTAAAATAATACTAAGATGATACTAGAAGCAAGCCATTATGATACTGTCAAGTGGGACCCTAAACCTATTAATCCAGGAGTTTTTATTAATAAACCTGATTTTATTAAGAAATGTTCTTTAAGTAAGAAAAAAGAGATAGTTCTCCGTTCTCCTTGCAGAATTGATGTTGGATTAATAGATTATTCCGCACTTAAATTTACGGATGATAACGATTATAAAGCTGGAGAAATGTCTTTTGCGTGCGATGAATACACATATGTTAAGGTAAAGTTACTCAAAGAACCAGAGATCAAAATTAAAAGTGATAGGCCTGAAATGGTAAAACACTATACTCTATTAATAAAGAAATGTACAGATTATGAGGGAGGTTTCGAGATCAACACCGTTGCTCCCACTTATAGGCATGTCGGCTTCGGCTCTGGGGCAATAATAGCAGAAACTACTGTATTGGCAATTAATGAGTTACTTGGTTCCCCACTTAATAACAGGGAAATTAGAAGGTTAATAGCTTATAATTTTGTCGAGGAGAGTGATGAGAACAAAGGGAAACTTTTTCCAGGGGCATCAACAGGAGGTTCTTTTAACACGATTACAAATGGGGGTTTTGTTATCACATCTTCAGAATGTGAAATGATTTTTAGGGATAAAATCCCTGAAGATATGCATTTTATTGTGGGAATCCCGAACGTTGGGGTAAAAGGGCCAGAAGCTTCAGAAACAGATGTAAATTGCATGGGTTGGGAACGTCATAACGAAAGAATAAATGCAGCCAAGTCTTGTCTTTGGATACTAACGGAGATTATGCCATATTGGGTTAAGGGAGATTATGCAAAGGTTGGTGAAGCATTTTATAACTATACTCTCTTTGGAGGGAAGGGGTTGCAAATGTTGTTTTACAGATGTGATTTGCATGGTATCCTTTTTGAACAAAAAGAAGCAGGCTTGGAGGGCGGGTGGATGACATCTGCCGGACCAGGACTAGTAGTCTACACACAAGATCCAAAGAAAGTTGAAATTGCAAAGAAAATCTTTGAAAGAAGAGGCTGTAAGCAAATAATTGAAACAAGTGGAGATAATCTTGGGACAAAGGAAATAGCTACCTTGCCAAAACAATAAAGGATTTCTTTATAAAGCTTAATTCTGGGGTCAATGGTGGGAGGAATTTGGGAACTTAATTCCCCTTCTCCCTATAACCACTCATTTTCCCACTCAAATATCCGTGTAATGTTGTACCTGTTATTAGTACCGTAGGTAGTTGTATCAATAAAAGATTAAAGAGTAACAAATCAAAAGGAAAGAATATCCATATTACTATGGTGGAAAAAGATAGAGAATATAGAAATGTATATATTATCTGTTGTTTTATTGGATATTCTTCTTTCCATTTAATTCCTAATATTATCATTCCTAAACATCTATTTTTGGTTAGAAAGATAAAACTAAAATTGTATAAAAAGAAGATAACTACAAGTACTACTTTAAAAACAGTTGAGAAACCGAATATATAATAAAAAGGTAAGGAAAGAATAGTTACAAAGAAAGTATTGATAATAGATACTGATAATTTCTGTAAAGCATTAGTATTTTTAGTTTCCATAAATTGATTATATCAATAGATGAAAAGGAAGTATACAGTTCAAGTCCCACTGGGGT
>CAZYGQ010000032.1:0-8534 GCA_964647075.1 uncultured Candidatus Saccharibacteria bacterium | reverse complement strand
TGTATCTATATCTCCTGGTTGTCCTCCGGAACCAAATGTAAAGTTATTTGTTCCTGTTGTTGTTGCATCTTCTCCTCCAAGTATAGATCCTTGTACTGATAGGGTAGCTGTGGGTGTATCTGTACCTACTCCTACTTTTCCATTTCCATCTATTACAAAAGGAGTAGTATCTCCAGATTCATCATTTACTCTAAATGCTAAATTGCCAGTACCGGTTGCATAGTGATTAAGTAAGAAGGTTGTATTGGTATTTAAAGTACCAGTATTGTTTAAAGAGAGTAAACTACCAGTATTAGCAGCATTACTACCAGATTGAGTAATATTTGCTAAACTACCAGTCATTCCTGTAGAAGTTGAAGATATTCCTAATATATTCCCACTTGTTAAAGATGAAGAAGATAATCCATATCCTGTATTACTAGTTAAAGAATTAAAAGTAAAATCAGTAATATATGAACCCATCGTAAATGTTTTATTTGCTGAAGGATTGTCTATTGCATTCCAAGCAACACTACTTGAGGATACTGCCCATGTTAAAGTACCACTCCCATTATTTGTAAGTACACCACTACCATTACTACTAGGCCATGAGTATGTTACATTCTTAATCTTTATTAAATCACCACTACTATTTACTTGGAATAGATCTCCATTACCTACAGTAAATAATGATGCTGGGGATAAATCTCCAATACCAAAATATCCATTTGAATCCTGAATAACTATTCTATCAAGATTGTTTGTTCTAAAGGAGAGATTATGAGCTGTTGCAGAACCCATAAAAACTGAAGAACCAGAAGCAGTACCTAATAAATATTCAACATTATTTGTTACATCCCTACCTGAAATAAAAGCACCTCCATTACCCTGTATAACTAAGGCCTTTCCTGTATCTCCCCCAGTAAGAATTGAAGAAGCTTCTCCTGTTGCACCTGACTCAACTATATGGGTCCTAAATAGAGGGTTTGTGGTTCCCACTCCTAGATTATCTGTAGGAGAAAGAACTATATCTCCAGAAGATGATATTACTGGATTTGTAATACCAAATGTTAAATTCCCTGAAGTATCTAGTACTACCACATTATTTACTCCTGGTGTCTGAGATGAATCAAAACCATCTAGAGTATCTGCATTTAGTGCATAAGCGGATGACACTATCTTTTGTCTAGGTACCATCTCTGAATCTGATCCAACAGTAATACCTAAGTAAGTATCAATATTTTCACTAAATATTGTTGTTGGAATAGAGGTTCCACAAGTACCTCCTAACAATGTTTCAAATATTCCATCTTGATCAGGAGTAATACTACAAGTTCCAGTCCAAAGTGCTGTTCCTCCTGTAGGTACGCTATATATATTGAAGGTTACAGATACGGGAGAGGTTATAGGGGTATCAGATCTGTCAGTCATTCTTCCTTGGAATGAAAGAACATTTGGAGCAGTAACTCCTTTTACCTCTTGGTTTACTACGTCTCCTTCTAGTAGTTTTGAGAAATTAATATCATATGATATATATCCTACAAAAGAGGAAAGAAGAAAGATAATTGAAAAAAGTATGTAATGTAATGGTTTTAATTCTATTATTTTTTTAATTCTCAATATACCTTTGGGCATAGTTTTTAAGCATAATATCCTATGCTAATAGTATATGGAGGACCGTACAATATGTCAATTTTTTACAGCACTTTTATGACATTTGAGAAGGTGGATTTACAGGGATATTTTCAGGCGCAGGAGTTGGATTAACGGTAGGGTTTGTTTTCTCTGCTTCTTCCTTCATTTTTAGTGCCTTTTTGATAACCATCTTGTTGTAAGTTTTTACTAACACGAAAAAAAGTAGTATGAATAAAACTAGTACACCCCCTGCTATGGCTATCTCTTTAATAGGTAAAACCCAGAAAGAGATTTCACTAGAGAGAGATTTTGAATCTTGATCGCCATACTCTAATGCAAGTTTTGCAGTAAATTTTCCTATTGTAAATTTCTCTGTTTTCCAACTAGGGGTAAACTTTCTAGAAGATTCTGGTAATACATTCCCTTTCGAATCATTAACAACTACTTCATCTACTGTTTTACCGAACATATTAACTATTTCAATTTTTCCTAAAGGCTTAACATGAATATTCCCACTATTTTGAATAGTAATTTCAAAATCTACTGGAGGATATTGATATGAATCCTTTCCTGTCTTAAATTGAGTTAAGGTAGCATTTTCAGTAACTTCCCCTGATACTTTTGCTAGAATTATACTTCCTGTTCGAGTACCAAGTGCAACATTACTACCCACTTCTGGTACTATTGGTTGATTACCAAGTAGTACAGCTGCATATCTTCCACCCGGTTCAGCATCAGCTGGTACTGTAATTGTAAATGGAAGTACTATTCTCTTTAATGGCCCAATCGTAATGACATCAGTAGAAATATCTACCCATTGAGAAAGAGAGAAATTTGTTGTTTCAGTATTGTTTTCAATAAATTCTTGAGCACCCTCTTCCCCTTTTGCTTTAAATGAAAGTATCTGAGGATACAGAGTTAATGTTTCTGTATCACTAAGGTTCTCAAATTTAATAAAATCACTGTATGTCTCTCCTGGATCTATTTCAATTTCTAGAATTGGAGGAGATACCTGTAAACTTAAAGGTGTTTGTGCTAAGACCGATTTAGGACTTAAAACAAAATAGGAAACTAATGTAAAAAGAGATATCGCAATGAAAAGGGGCGTTTTGTTTTTCATCTATCCTAAAATATCTAAAAATTAAAAATTAGCAGTAACAACTATTGTAGCAACCTGAGCGTAACTACCTGCAGGGGTTGCACCAGATACTGAAGCTTTATGACACAAATTTGCTACATCTGCACTAATTGGTCCTGTAGCATTGGCAAACTGTTGAGCAGTAGTTAGAAGTTGAGAAGCTGGTTGTGAGACACCCGCATCGTGATCGGTACAGGTTGCGGATTGAAGAATTGTTTGCCCTGCTTTTGTTGTACTTATTCCATATTCTTCTTGTCCTTTATTTACAGTTCCATCTGTGGCATCGTCTATATTGTTTATCGTATTTCGAAGAAGACCATCAGCAAGTATTGTTGAGACATATCCGTTAGAAGCATTAGTAGATACTGTTACAGAGTAAGTACAAGTTTCAATGAAGTTTGCAGTAAGGGTACCTAATGCACATGAGTCTGCACTAATTGTAACCGTAAGTGTTGGGTCAACCTGTGCAGTAATATCTATTTGGTCATCTGCAACAATTGCAACTGCAAATCTACCAGTATCCCCAAAGGTACCAGATATAGCTGTTACATAGGTTCCAGAGGCAGGGTTAACTATTTGGTTTGCACCTGTAGCACCAGAGGTTGCGTTAGTTCCAACCTCTATTTGAACACAGTATCCTGCTGTTATCTCTCCAGTAGTTGCATTTGATGGTGCAGTAAATGTTATTGTATCACCAACAGTACTAATAGTTACTCCCCATACACCAGAAGCAGGGGCTGCAGCTAAAGTTTTATCAGTCCAAGTCCCATCACAGTTTCCATCATTATCTATTGCTAAGTCAATATCTTGATATGTTAATCCTGTTAAGTTATACGCATCTCCTGTGTCATCAAATGACACAACAATAGTGTCTGTACTTTGATCTACACCTGTGGGAGTCACAAACTCTATAGTATGGTTAGCCGGGGTATTGTCCTCTATTCTACTTAGTGTGTCAGATAGAGTTGTTAGAAATCCTGCTGAGGCTTTTCTAATTAAAAAGGTATTTCCTAGGGAAATAATTGTGACTAACATTAAGGCAGTAACAAGGTAAAAGATTTTTTTGTTTTTCATTTGTAGAGTAAAAATAAAATTTTCTTATCTTAATTTAACTAAATTCTAATTAGATGTCAAATATATTCACTCTCATGTTTCTTGTTATACACCAATAGAATAATTAATATAATTGCGATAACTATTCCTAGTAGTAAGAAGAAGTCAAAATATATAAAGGTTAGCTCTTTTGTAGAGGCTAATATACTTGCATTATCTTCCTGATGATATTTGTCATAGAGATTTACTTTAGCAGAATATATACCAACGAAATCTGGTGTTACCCAAGATACATACTCATTGCCTTGGACAAAGCCTTGTTCATCTACAGCAATTCTAGTAGATTCTGCAAGAATATTTTGTGGGATTAACTCTTTAGTATATGTTTTATTAGTAAGTACATTTTTAATTTCAACTTCTCCATACGATTTTAATTTTCTAATACCTAAATTTCTTATCTCAATATCAAAAGTTATTGGGTTAAAAAAATCTATATAACTAGTTTTAAATTTTTTAATATCTGCTTCTAATTTAGGGAAACCCTCTTTTGAAACAGTAATTAACAGCGGTATTTCTAGTGCTCCACTTAGTAGTGGACCTTTTTGTGTATCAGGAAAATCTCTTTCTAGGGCAATTGATAAATAGTAATCACCTAACTGCGTATCTTTTGGTATGTCTACAAATATATTTGCTTCTTTCTCTTCATAGCTTTCAAAGGTTAAAGTCTCTGGTCTAAATGAAACCCAATTTACATATTCAACCTCCTGATTACTAGATACAAAGTGCCCTTGGTTATCTGTTATTTGTAGTGCGTATGCCTTTAAGGTATATTCTCCTCCTCCTGTACCTTTGATTCTAATTGGGTATTTAATTGTTTGTTCTGGTTCACTTTCAATTTCTATTATGGTTGGGAAAATATTAAAATCTATTTTTTCCGCAAATATCAATTTTACGGTAGTAAGAAGTACTCCTAGAGTTAGAATTGTAATTAAGATTTTTGACTTCATATCAGTTATTTAAGATTTTAATCAAAAGGTTCCTGTACAGTTATATTTAATTATGGATGTATAGTAGCCTGCTTTTTGCATTGCTCCAATATTAATTTTGTATCTTAGTCTTGCACTAGATGTTCTAGTTACTCCTTCGTTTTCAATAATTACTTGTGGGGGTTCCGAATTTGATGCATCTGCAAATTGTTTGTAACCGGTGGTAAAGGCTGCATCTGTTCCTACAATATTATCTAAGGTGTATCCAAATCCGTATGTACTGTTTAATTCCCATATTCCTTCCTGTTGATGTGTTATGTCCGAATTATCCCCTACAATATCTGGTATATATACTCCTGGTTCTCCGAATCTTTCTAATGGGTGATTTTGTTGAACTGTTACTACATATCCATGAGCAGCTCCAGAGGTTACTGTAAGTATGGTGGAAGCTGTTTGTGGAGTGTTAGGTTTTAATTCTAAAAAATTAAAACTACTCTCAGAATCTATTACAAATGAAAATGGGATTAAACTATAGTAGAAACCAAACCCAGCCATTATTTTATAATTACTAGAGATATATACATCATTTCCTAACTGTCCTCCTGTATCTACTAGATAGTAGGACTCTGATGTTTTCTTATCTGAGAATGTATTTAGATTCCCCCTCTGTATTCTTTTACTTTCACTTTGTCCTTCATATGCATAACTATTTATTTTAGGAAAAAGAATGCACGAAAAGTATGTAATTAAGAGTAATATGTTTAATATTGATATTCTTTTGAACTTCATATTTCCATTATATCAGTAAAAGGAATGTAGGTTGTCGGACTTGAACCGATGTCAGGAATAAGCCTTTAGATGAATCTACATCGCAAGTTATACAAGATAACTTGGGGAGCTTCCCCACCTCCCAACCAACCTACTTTTACATTATATCCTAGTAATGGTATTTCTTTAACAACTATTTTTTGATATATATTAATAGTAATGACTCTAACAACAGTATTGATAATATCTTTCTTTCTTCTTTCTACTTTAGGTACAATATTTCATTTTACTCACTCTTGGTTTAAGAATGGATTAATTTTACATATTTTTTCTGCCATTAATGAGAGTACATGGGAGCATATGAAGATGTTAGTAGCTCCTACTCTGTTGATTAGTATCTTTCAATATTTCGTAATAAGAGAGAATTACTCAAATCTGTTTAATGGTATTTTGATTCTTTTTGCTGTTGAAATATTAACCATTCCCTTAATATATGAGCTTCTAAGGTTATTGTTAAAGAAGGTCCCTTTTCAACTTACAATTCTCATTTTTTATCTTTCTATATCTATTGGGTTGTTATCCGAATACTATATTTTAAACAACAAGATATCAATATTTAGCGAATTAGTTTCCTTAATATTAATTGGAATAATAACTCTTAAATTTGCAATATTTACTTACTATCCTCCAAAGATATTTCTATTTAGAGATCCTGTAAGTGGAGGGTATGGAGATATTCATCATAGAAGAGTCAGTAGTTAATTTAATTCAAATTACAATGGATTCGGACATTACTCAAACATCTTCTAACCAAGGAGAAGAAACTCAGAAAGCAAAGGAGAATATTTCGGAAATAAAACATTTGTACATGGGGGAATGGGCAGATAATCTTGTTGAGGGTCAGATATTAAAAGTTGGTGAAAAAGGAGCAGGAAAAGAACCAATGAGTCTTGTATTAGACTTTAATTCATTTGAGGATAGGCTTAAAGGTTTTAGTCAAAATACAGTACAGGAGCACTACTCTAAAAACAAAGAAAGATGGGATGAATTTATAAAAAGTAAAAACGCTGATATCGATCCCTATTTAGCATATCAATGCTATGCAGTTTTACATCACATAAAAATGCTGCTAGATGTAGATAATCAAGAAAAAGATTTTGAAAATAAGAGGAGTGAAATCTATCGTAAAGATACTACTCCTAAACTCTCAGAATTTAATAGGTTAAGTATGTGTACAGAGAGGGCTGTTTTAGCACAATTTCTTTTTCAAAAAATTGGAGTTAAATCATCATATGTGTCAGGAGCAAAATATTTAGAGCCGGAGATGGGTACATTTTCTAGTTTTGAAGCACACTCCTTTATTGTTCTTCAAGAAGAAGGTAAAAAAGGTTCTTCCCTAATATTTGATCCTTCAGATACAGTAAATGGAGATAAAATCCCTGCTATTTTAAGAACTGAAAGTGAATATTCCTATGATGTTCTAAAGGATGAAGAAGAGATATGTATGTCAGCGACTGAACTTTTTTCGAAAAGTAGATGCGGGTATGGTTTAGCAAATAATTCGCCTATAGAGATGTGGAATCCAAATTAGCAAAACTTTGTTATAATGAGAGATCTCCTTTGAGGTAGTATTCTCCAATCTTTTGTATTTCCTCCATTACTTTTGCGGTTTTCTGGTTATCAGTAAACCAGTTATCTTTTGTAATATTTCTATCATCTACTACTGTAGCTATATTAATATTGCTATCAGTGAATGTATTTTTAAAAGTCATTAGTATTCTTCTTGAGTGATATGTTTTAGAGATTAGAATAATCTTTTCGTATTGTATCTTTTCGATATCTAATACCTCTTTAGCATATATAGCATTTTCCTTAGTATTTGTAGATTTAGATTCATTAAAGATATTTTCTATTGGGACACCATTGTCAATTAAGTATTGTTTTTGGAATTGTGATTCGGACACGCCTGTTTCGTTTTGGATACCTCCAGTAGTAAGAATATATTTAGAATATCCTTGGTTGTATAGTTCTAATGCTTTGTTTACTATCTCTATTCGGAAAGTTCCAGGAACTAGAATTAGATCAGATTTTTCTATCTTGTCTTCTATAAAGATAAAATCGGTTATAGCTTTAATATTGTCTTTCATTATTATTTAATTGAGTAAAATTTATAAAAATATTTAATTTCTCCTTTGGGTTGGAGTTCAAACATCTCAAAAACATTATCTAATTCCTCTAGTGTATTGGTTTTTTCTAATTGTATTTTAAACTTTTGGGCTTCTTTTTCTTTTATTCCCCACTCTGAATTTATAAATTGTCCCCAGATAACTAAAATATTTGTTTTGGGTAAACGTGATTTCATATTCTTAAAATATTCCTTAGGAAAAAGTTTTCTATAGGATTCTAAATTGTATAACCAACTTCCACCTTCTACATATTCTGCCTCAGGGTAGTTTTTTTTGACATCTTCAAACATTTCTTTAAGTTCTTTTATCCTCTGATTGGATTGGCATAAAGCTAGAGGTCCTTCTTTACTACTTCCGTCATTTAGAAAGTGTAATTTAATTACTCCACTCCCTTGCTCATCTTTTACATATTTGTATCTAAAACAACC
This sequence comes from uncultured Candidatus Saccharibacteria bacterium, assembly GCA_964647075.1. GTDB lineage: Bacteria > Patescibacteriota > Dojkabacteria > SC72 > SC72 > UBA2259. Next base: position 361 of record CAZYGQ010000032.1, on the reverse strand, counting down.
AAACCATTTCTGTTTGTTTGTAGGATCTTGGTAATTGACAACATGAAGGTTAAATGCAAGCTCAACTAAATTCTCTCCTTGTTCAACGCCTTTTAAAAACTCTTTCCAGAGTAAAGAGTTAGGATTAAAGTCCCAGGAGTAATTTCCAATTAAAAAGTATATGGGGGTATATAATCTGATAGATTCTGTATAGTCAATTTTTAATATTTCAGCTTTTTTCTTTGCATAAGCAAAGATCAATTCAAAGAGTTCTTTGGGATAGAGTTCTTTCTTGTACATATAACAAAATTATATCATAATGTGTACATATGGTAGATATAATATATTCTCAAAACATTTATCAAAATCAAGAGAATCTTGA
>CAZYGQ010000031.1:2677-8698 GCA_964647075.1 uncultured Candidatus Saccharibacteria bacterium | reverse complement strand
TTAAGAGTAGACACTGTATATGGTAAGCCTGCCTTAGAGGCGGCAAATAGGCCTCAATTTATGAAAATGACTCCAATATTTCCAAACAAACAGATTAAATTAGAAACTACACCAGATGTACTTTCTACCAGAATAATTGATTTACTCTCTCCAATTGGATTTGGTCAAAGATCTATGGTTGTTTCTCCTCCTAAGGCTGGTAAGACTTGGTTACTTAAAGATATTGCAAATGGTATAGCTGCTAACAATCCTAAAGCGAAATTAATAGTAGTATTGGTTGGTGAGAGACCCGAAGAGGTAACAGATATGAAGAGATTTGTTAAAGGTGAGGTATACGCTTCTAACTTTGATGAACTACCAGAGCAAAACTGTAGAATAGCTGAGATGGCACTTCAAAAAGCAATGTGTATGGTTGAGTTTGGAGAAGATGTCATTATGTTAATGGATAGTATTACTAGACTAGCTCGTGCATACAATATTACTATGCCAACATCAGGTAAAACTCTTTCTGGTGGTTTTGATCCAGTAGCACTGTATCCTCCAAAGAGGTTTTTTGGTGCTGCTAGAAATTTTGAAGAGGGTGGTAGTCTAACCATCATTGCAACAGCTTTAGTTGATACTGGAAGTAGAATGGACGATTTGGTATATGAAGAGTTTAAGGGTACAGGGAACATGGAACTTCACTTAGATAGGTCATTGGCTAACAGAAGGATATACCCATCAATTGATGTAACGGCTTCTGGTACTAGAAATGAAGAGCTACTTTTAAGTAAAGAGGTGCTAAATCAATCTTGGAGAATTAGAAGAATGATTGAGATATTAGGTCAAAATGAGAATCCTACAGAAGTATTGATAAGTCAACTAAAAAAGACAAAATCCAACGAGGAGTTTTTAGCATCTTTACACGAAGCCTAATCTGATATAATAGAAAATAGATTAATAATCCTTGTATACAATGGAGAGAAGTAATCATAAACAAAAAATATCAGGTCTTAGTTTCAGAGATCTTTCATTAGATAGTGTAGATAATGAGGAGTATATACTCCTTGATAGTGATATTTCAGATGAGAAGGATCTAAGTAGAATAAGAAGATGGTTTAGGCTTCTGACAAGGAAGTACAATTCTAATAAAGGTTTATTTGCTTTCATAGTTGATTTAGGGGAGTATGTCTTTTCTAGGCTAAGAGTTATTTGGATTTTAATATCCGTTATATTCGAAATATTCTTTAAATCCTTTGATACTGTAAAAAATCAGATAGTAAAGAAAATGTTCTGGGGAAGGGGGGCTTTCCTTAAATATGTTGTTCAGATTGCTTTTATGATTTTAGCTGTAATATTAAGCATCTCATATATCTATAGGACTCCTACTATTATTAATGCAAATGAAGAGGATCTAGACTATATATCTGTTGCTGAGACGGATGTCTTGGCAATGAATGCAACATTGAACACCTCTATTCCTAAGGATAGAGAGGAGAGAGGTACGGAGATATATATAGTAATGAATGGAGATACATTAAGTAAGATTGCTACAAAGTTCGAAGTATCAGTACAAACAATTAAATGGGCTAACGATATGACTTCTGATTTAGTTAAGCCTGGGCAAGAGTTAGAGGTTCCTCTTTCAGATGGGGTATTAATAAAGGTTAAAAAGGGAGAGACCCTTGCCTCTGTAGCTAAAAAGTATTCTGGTAATGAGCAGGCTATTGCTGATTTTAACTGGTTAGATTATCCATTTGCATTGATTGCAGGGCAAGAACTGTTTATTCCAGATGGTACGATTCCTCAAGCACCAAGGCCAGTATATGCAGCTGCTCCTAAAACATATATTTCTGGGTCAAGTAATCCCACAGGTCAATCAGGCAGTTCGTATGCAGATCCTAATATTGGAAAGTTTTTAGGTTGGCCAGTTGCAGGGGGTTCTGCAAGAATATCTCAATATTATAGAGGTTCTTTGCATAGGGGAATTGATATAGCTGATAGGAGCCTTCCAAGTGTATTAGCTGCTTCTGGTGGTACAGTTATTTTTGCAGGTTGTGCTGGATACTGTCCTCCATTAGGTTCAACATACGGCGGTAGTGGTTACGCTTGGTCAGTACAAATAGATCATGGAAATGGATATTCTACATGGTATGCACACTTAAAGAATATATATGTAAGAACAGGTCAAACTGTTTCTAAGGGTCAATCAATTGCACAGATGGGTTCTACTGGTAGGTCAACTGGACCCCACTTACACTTTGAAGTAAGAAGGGGTACTTCATACGGTACTCAGATTAATCCAAGAATTTACACTACTTGGTAAATTTTGGGTATAATTATCGTAATTGGGGCTCATAGTTCAGTTGGTAGAATATCGCATTCGCATTGCGAAGATCGCCGGTTCGATTCCGGCTGAGTCCATGTATTTTTTGAGTAGGGCCTGTAGCTCAGTTGGCTAGAGCACATCGCTGGCAGCGATGGGGTCAGGGGTTCAAATCCCCTCAGGTCCACTTTTTAACTTCCCCTATATGTGTATAATATATTATGTAAATTTTTAATACATAAATATGTTTAAAGGCAACCCCCTTGTTCCAAAACTTTTCATTTTAATTTTTGTTTTACTAGCAGTTAATGGCTTCCTATTAGTAAAGTCTATTGAGTTAAGTAAAAAAATAGAGGAAGAGAAGATAAATGATAATCCTATTACGGAGGAAAATGAAATTGACGATCCAATAGATATTAATTCCCAAGATGGTTTTGATATTAATATATTTAAAGAGGTTGTTAATATTTCTAAGCAGGAGAACAAAGTTATTTCACCTCTAAGTATTAAGATAGCAATGGCAATGGCTTCGGAGGGAGCTGCAGAGGGTACTTTGGAAGAAATTCTTAAAGTAGTAGGTTTAGAGGAGGGGTCTAATATTGAATATAAAAAGTTGTTAGATAGTATATCTAATCAAGATGAGATAACTTTTGAAATTGCTAACTCTACTTGGGCTAGACAGGATTTAACCTTTAAACCAGAATTTCAAAACACTTTAGAGCAGTACTATATGTCAGAAGCAAAAGTATTAGATTTTACCAATCCTAGTTCAAAAGATGTTATTAACTCTTGGGTTAAAAATAAAACAAATAATAAGATAGACGGTATTATAAACTCAATATCTCCCAATGACATTATGTTTCTTATTAATGCAATATATTTCAATGCAGACTGGAAGAAACAGTTTGAGGAAGAACTTACTAGAGAAGAGGATTTTACTTTAGTTAATGGTTCAAAGATAAAGGTTGATATGATGAATAGGGGTTCTGATAGTTTCAACTATCAAGAAGATTCAGATTTACAAGCTATTGAATTGCCTTATGGAGATAAAGGGAGGTTTGTTATGAGAGTATATCTTCCAAATGAAAAAACAGATATAAAGAGTTTTGTTTCAAATATCACAATGGAGAAGTACAATTCTTGGAAGAAGAATTTCAGTATTAAAGAAGGTTCTTTAAGTCTTCCTAAGTTTAAGTCTGAGTACTCTGATAGTATGAAAGATGCATTGATTAATTTAGGAGTTATTGATGCTTTTGATTCACAGAAGGCTAATTTTGAGAGAATGATTAATCTTACTGATGCTAATGTATATATAGGTGATGTTGTTCATAAAACATATATAGATGTCAGTGAGAAGGGTACCGAAGCTGCTGCAGTTACTATGGTAGGAATGGAGTTAACTTCAATGCCAATGGATCCGGAAGAGAAATTTAAAATGATTGTAGATAGGCCATTCTTCTTTACAATTGAGGATACAATTGAAGATACTATAATCTTTATGGGTATAATTGAGAAACCAGAGTATTAACTGAATCAAATATTTAATCATTTGGCAAGATTTTTCACGGCTATGTAAAACGGCTCTATGTCGAGCTTTTAGGCTGTTTCTATTTAATGTAGAATATTGGGGTATATTCGTATATAATTGGAGTATGCAAAAAGATTATCAACCTAAAGATTTCGAAAAGAAATGGCAAGATAAGTGGTTTTCAGATTCATTGTACAAAGGTAAAGACTTAGATAAAAACAGCCCTAAATACTACCTTTTAGTAGAGTTTCCATATCCATCAGGTCCAGGTATGCATATTGGACATACTAGAAACTACTCAATGATGGACGCAGTAGCAAGGCTTAGAAGGATGAAGGGTTTTAATGTATTATACCCAATAGGGTGGGACGCTTTTGGTCTTCCTACAGAAAACTACGCTATTAAAGTAAAAAGACCTCCTCAAGAGATATCTATAGAGAATATTGCAAATTTTAAGAGACAACTTCATTCCTTGGGTCTGTCTTTTGATTGGAGTAGGGAGTTAGATACTTCAGATCCTTCATATTATAAATGGACACAATGGATATTTCTCAAGCTTTTTGAGAAGGGATTAGCGTATAAGTCCGAAATGCCCATTAATTGGTGTCCGAAATGTAAGGTTGGATGCGCAAATGAGGAAGTAATTGACTCACTGCATGAAAGGTGCAAAACACCCGTAGAAAGTAAGAATTTGTCTCAATGGGTATTAAAAATTACTGAGTATGCTGATAGATTAGATAAAGATTTAGATTTAGTTGATTATGATGATTCAGTAAAGGCTTTACAGAGGAATTGGATAGACAAAAAGACTTGGTATGATATTAAATATAAGGTAGAAAACAGTGAAGAGGTGTTAACAGTATCTACAACTAGACCGGATACTCAATTCGGTTCTACTTTTGTAGTCATAGCTCCCGAAAATGAAGTTTTAAATAGATTAAAAAAGAATATCCCTAGTGATAGGATTGAGGAGGTTGAGAAATATATTAAAGAGAGCAAGAATAAGAGTTCCCAAGAAAGAGAGTACAACGACTCCGAAAAGAGTGGTGTGTTTACAGGGCTTTACTGCCTAAATAGCATTACCAAAGAGAGATTGCCAATATGGGTTGCAGACTTTGTATTAACAACAGTTGGAACAGGTGTGGTCGTGGGTGTGCCAGCACATGATGAAAGAGATTTTCAGTTCGCTGTTAAATACGGCTTACCAATTAAAAGAGTAATTGAAGGTGATAAGGGGGATAGATCTGAAATCACTTCTTTAGAAAAGGTCTTTACAGGAGACGGAAACGTCTTTAATTCTGGATTTCTAGACGGACTTAGCAGTCATGAGGCCAAAGTGAAAGTTGGAGAATTTTTAAAATTAAACTCACTTGGAGATGTAGTTACCAGATATCACTTACACGATTGGATTTTTTCTAGACAACATTACTGGGGAGAACCAATTCCCATAATTCATTGCCCTAAATGTGGTACAGTTCCTGTCCCAGAAAAGGATCTGCCTGTGAAACTACCCGAAGTTGATAGTTATGAACCAACTGATACAGGGGAGTCTCCGTTAGCAAATATTTCAGAGTGGGTAAACATCGTTTGTCCGAAATGTGGAGGGCCAGCTAAGAGGGAAACTGATACTATGCCTAACTGGGCAGGTTCAAGTTGGTACTACCTAAGATACACGGACCCTAAAAATGATAATGAATTTGTTTCAAGAGAGCTTTCAGATTACTGGATGCCAGTAGACCACTATGAGGGAGGACAAGAACATATTACTTTGCATCTTTTGTATTCAAGATTTTGGCATAAAGTTTTGTTTGACTTAGGTTTAGTTCGAGATATTGAGCCTTACAAGGCTAGATCTATACATGGAGTAGTCTTAGGTGAGGATGGAGCTAAGATGTCTAAGTCTTTGGGTAATGTTATTGGTCCAGATGATTTGATAGAAACTTACGGTGTTGATGTAACAAGAGCCTACCTTCTGTTTATGGGTCCCTATGAGGGCAATGTTGTATGGAGCACTCGTACAATTCAAGGAGTTAAAAGATTTGTGACTAAATACTATACTTTTCTTAACAGTGCATATCAAAATAGGGTGGATAGTAGCGATATTAAGGTTAAAAGAGGAGTAGAGAAGTTGGTTCGTAAAATCGAAGATAGCATTATAGATTTTAGGTTCAATACCGCTATTGCTGCT
>CAZYGQ010000031.1:390-2577 GCA_964647075.1 uncultured Candidatus Saccharibacteria bacterium | reverse complement strand
CTTTGACAACTGTATACATTTCTACTATTATTATATCACAGTTAGTATGTGTCTAAAATGCTTGTAAATACTGAACAAAGTGTAGACTGTGATTTATGAAAAAAATTAACTGCCCAAATGTAGCAAAAAACTTGTTCATTTTGCTGATAGTATCCTTAGTTTTTGCTATATATTTTCAAAGTAATGTATATGCATTAACCTCTGATAATATTAACTTCCAAGGAAAGATAGTTAGAAATGATACCGGCTATGAGGGTTTAAATGTTGTTCCTGGTTCTCCTGCTTGTGTAGTGAGTGGAGCAGGGAATGATACTTGTGATTTTCAGGTTGCTTACTATACAGCCTCTTCAGGAGGAACCCTTCTTTTGACTGAATTGTTTTCTAATGTAGAAATAGGGCAATATGATGGTGTTTTTGAACTTTCTTTGGGTAGTGGCTCAATGACAACAACTTCTCAATGTAGAGATGGTACATGTAATACTCCTGTTGAGGTTATTTCAGAGTACAAGGATCTTTACCTAGAACTAAAGTTCTCTCCAGATGGTACAAATCTCACAGAGACATTTAACAGAATGCCCTTAGAGGCTAGTCCATATGCAATTCTTTCAAAGTATGCAGAGGGAGCAAATGATGCTTTTAAATTAAGTACTTCTGTTAGTTCTCAATCTCAAGCTTCTCCTGTTACTGGAATGGTGTATTACAATACAACAACATCACAGTTGACCGTTTACAATGGGACTTCGTGGGAAGGTGTTAAGAGTTCTCTTTGGACTGATGCGGGGACATTTACATATCTTACTTCAACAACAGATGATCTTGTACTGGGTGCTAGTACTGTTTCTGATAGTACATTTTTCTTTGATATGGATGGTAGTAGTGGTAGCTATTTAGAGATAGATGATGCTAGTAATACTAATAGGTTACTTACAATTTTAAGTGGTGGTAATGTTGGTATTGGTACAGCAACTCCTGGTGCTAAATTAGAGGTCGCTGGTTCTGCTTCCACTATTACAAATGCTTCAGGAGATTTAACAATATCTACGGGTGGATTAAATGGAAATATATTACTTTCTCCTAATGGGAGTGGGAGTGTAAGAGTAAGTACAAATTTAGGATTAAGAGGCTCAACATCAGGTCTATATACATCTATTGTAGCTAATGCTTCTACCGCAACATGGACTTTAACACTTCCCTCAGGTGATGGTGATAACGGGCAGGTATTAACTACAGATGGTAGTGGAAATACAACTTGGACTGCAGCAGCAGTAGATACAGACGATCAAACATGGAATGAAATAGGGAATCCAAATGCAAACAAAACTTTCACAATGGGTACATATACCACTGACTTCCAATACAATACCTTTACCTCTGGTAGTGCTTACAAACTCTCTTCTACGGCTACTGGATTTACTGGCTCTTTACTTGACGTTACCCTCTCTGGTAGTAATGCCGCTAACAGTGGAACTCTACTAGCTTTAAACAATACGGGTACCCTAAATACAAATACTACATTCTTAATCAATCACTACGCTACTGGTACAAATAACCTGGCATTCAGAGTTAATGATGTCTCTGCAGATACTACTCCTTTTGTAATCGATGGCGCTGGAAATGTCGGTATCGGTACTGCTACCCCCTCTAACGAACTTGAAGTAGTAGGGGATGTAGAACTCGCTAACCTACTTGATAACGACGCCTCCAACTTCTTCGATGGTGGTTGCTCTGCTACTCAAACTGTAAGTGGTATAGATTCTACTGGTGCAATCTCTTGTACTGCAATCTCTGGTGTACCTGCATCCTCTGTCCCATTCTCCGGTATTACCTCTGCAACTAATACTACCGCTGCAATGGTTGTTGGTGCTGGCGCTTCTCTAAATTACTCCAGTACTGGTACAATTAACGCTTCATCACTTCTGGGTGCTACTTGGGTCGCTCCTGGTGCAATTGGTTCTACTACTAGAAACAGCGGTGCCTTTACAACTTTAGCTGTTACTAATACCTTAGCTGACTCTAGTGGTGATGTTGGAACTAGTGGCCAAATACTCTCGTCTACTGCCACTGGTGTTAACTGGATTGATGCTGCTACCTTCTCTGATACAGACGATCAAAGATGGAATGAGATATTAGACCCAAATGCAAACAAAACTTTCACAATGGGTACATATACCACTGACTTCCAATACA
>CAZYGQ010000031.1:0-290 GCA_964647075.1 uncultured Candidatus Saccharibacteria bacterium | reverse complement strand
ATACTTTTGAAATAGGAAGTGCATATAAACTATCTTCAACATCTGTATTAGGTACTGTAAGTAGCTCAAGTATAATGCTAGAAATAGCTAAATCAGGAGCTAATACAAATGCTGATCATACAGCATATGGAATATTTTCAACTGTAACCAATACTAATGCTACAAGTGGTACAAATATAGCAGGATACTTCTCTGCTTCTGGTGCTACTACTGCTAACTACGGTTTACTAGTAGCTAATGGTAATGTAGGTATAGGAACAACAACCCCTTCAAACAAATTTGTAGTAAAT
>CAZYGQ010000030.1:5497-9077 GCA_964647075.1 uncultured Candidatus Saccharibacteria bacterium | reverse complement strand
ATCACAAGAGGAGATGTATTACAATATTACACATAATCCTGCCTTTCCTAAAGTAAATGGTAATATTTATGACATGGCTCTTAATGCTGATGGTAGTATCTTGTATGTTGGTGGGGAGTTCTCACATATTGGAGATTTATATGGTCTAGGTGCTGTGTATTCAAGAACAAATCTTGCAGCAATAAAGACATCAGATTTTTCTGTTACAAGTTGGGCTCCAGCCCCAGATTATTCTGTTAAGACAATCGAAGTGTATGGAGATAGTATATATATTGGAGGTAGTTTTACCCATATAGGGGAAACATATACTGGTGAGTTTGCAAGAATCAATTCAGATGGAACATTGGATTCTTCATGTCTTCCAAACATCTATACAGATTTCGGTCCTCCCAGTACTGTGCACGATGTTGAGGTTAATAGCCAATACATATATGTAGGGGGAAGTTTTAATAGGATAATTGATAGTAGTAATACCGTGTATGGTTTGGTTCGATTAAACAGAAGCGATTGTAGTTGGGATTCTGGATTTGTTCCAGTTCTAGACGGGACTGTATATGATATTGAGTTGTATGATGGAGGAATATATATAGGGGGAAGATTCAAGAATATTGGAGTAACATATACAGGAGATTTTGCAAAATTGAATTCAGATGGCTCAGTTAATTTGAATTGTACGCCTAATATTCATACCTTAGAAGAGATAGAGACAGTTTATGATATTTCACTAACTGATGAATTTATATATGTAGGGGGTAGTTTTAATTCAATAGGAGAGGGTGAATATAATGTTGATGGATTAATTAGACTATATAATACCAATACTTGTTCCTGGGATAGTTCATGGGTTCCTGAAGTTTCTAATGGCGGAAATCGCCCAGTAATATTCTCAATCTCTCCAGTACGGGATGATGTCTTTGTTGGTGGTTCATTTACCTCTATTGGAGGCTTATCAAACACTGAATTCTCGTTATTAGATGGAACCTCGGGTGACTCTTTGTATTATTGGAATCCAGAAATTGGTGGCTCCTCGGGCTATGGCCTTAGGACAGTATATTCGTCTCTTGTTAGAGATAATAAAGTATATGTAGGGGGTAGTTTTACTCATGTATTTGGACAAGGATCTTTTGGTTATGGTCTTGCTTCCTTCTCATTTTCATACGATGTAGTGCCTACAATACAGGTTAATACAATAGAAGATTTAGATAATATGCGTGAGAATCGGTTTGCAAACTATGTTTTAACAAAAGATTTAGATTTTGAGAATTGTAATAGTTACCAAAATTGTGACAACATGAGTACATATACTCAAGGTTTGGGATGGGAACCAATAGGAAATATAATAGGAGATATAGATGAAGATTCTGAAATTGAGTATCCATTTTATGGTACCTTTGACGGGCAAGGGCGTACAATTTCCAATTTGTATATTAACAGACCATCGGGAGATTTAGTTGGTCTATTTGGTTTAGTAGGGAAGTTTAGTGAGATAAAAAATATTGGGTTAGAAGATGCTAATATCATCGGTGGTTATAATGTAGGAAGTATAGTAGGACGTCTCAGTGGTACTTTAGAGAACTCATATTCAAAAGGTACTATTCTAGGTAACGGAGATTGTACAGGAGGCTTGGTAGGGAAACATTGGATTGAAGGTAGTGTCCCAGAGATATGTTCCATACTTTCTTCGTATTCAGAAGCTTCTGTAAGTGGAGAAGGCATAGTAGGTGGTTTAGTAGGATGTAATACAGGGGATGTTGTTAATTCATACTCAATAGGTAGTGTAACAGGTGATTACCAATTAGGAGGTTTAATAGGGTCGTATAATGGTGGCGTTATTCTTAATTCATTTTGGGACACTGAGACATCAGGAGTTCCTGCCTCTGAACCTTTCATTGGTACAGGCTTAACAACAGAAGATATGAAATCTTCAGCAAGTTACTCTGAATGGGACATTGTAGAAATGGATAATTTTAATCCCTCGGATCCAAGTATTTGGTATTTGAGTGAAGGACAAGACTATCCTAGACTGTATTGGGAGTATGAATCTCCAGAGGTTACAACATTAAACGCAAGCAATATTACACATAACAGTGGAACGATAAATGGTACATTAGTAAGTTTGGAGGGGGAGACAACCGTTAATGTATATTTTCAATATAGGAATGCTGGTGGTGAGTGGGTATCTACATCTCCAATAGCTAAGATAGGTACTGGTAATTTTTCATTTAATATGACTGACCTATCTCTAGCAACACAATATGAATATCGTACAGTAGTAACATGGAGAGATATTGGTACAGAGTATGGAGAAATTAAGACATTTACTACTCTTGAAACTCCTCCATTACCAACGACCTTTGGAGATGTAGTATCGAACATTGAAGATATACAAACACCAAGTAATACAGAAGCACCATTAGTGTTAACTAAGATAGGCACAGGAAGTATTACATTCCCTTCAGGATTAGATCTAGTTACAAACTACAATCAGTTATCAACCTTAAGTGAGAACTTAGTAATAGTGTATGAGCCATCTCCAAATAGGTTTAGAGCTTATGTTAATTCAAATGGAGCATCTTTCTTAGCAACCCATGGAGCAATCATTCGATTCTTTAATGTAAGAAATCAACTAGGAATAAATGGACTAACAAGTAGTAACTTTAAGACATTACTTAAGGTAAATGTATTAGATGATAGTAAGAATGTAGTAGGAGATACTTCTTCATACTATAACTGGAACAATGCCTCTTACAACCAAGATACAGACATATTAACAATGCCAGTAAATCACTTCTCAGAGTATGTATTAGGAGCTAATACTGGTGTATTACCTAGTACTGGTATGTCATCATTAACTATGTTAATACCATTGGGATTATCAATACTAGGAGTAGGTATTGTAATTGTTTCTAAAAGAAAATATAAGAAGATTTAGAGCTTAAACTCTATCTCTTCATATTCAAAATCATCATCCTCAGGATCAAGTAGATTTTTGTCTTCTATAGATTGATATAAATCATAGCTCTCAGAACAAAACTCATCATCCATATCATCATCGAATTCTTCATTATCATCCCACCAAGGACTAATAAGTCTGTTTTCATTAGTATCAGGCAGTTCTCTTTCTAACATTGAGCAGTAATATTTAATTAAACCAACTTTATAAATTTATCACTACTACGTATATTGTCAAATTGTTGTAAAGGGTGTCCTACTTATAATATCTTTTTAAAGAAATATTTTCGGACACCCCTTGCTCATATACCAAATACTAAATTAATTTATCTTTAGGTCTAAAAAATAAAGCTAAGAGTGATACTATTCCAAGAATCGTAAATGCAATGAATACACCCTTACTATCTACTAATAAACCTACTATTGGGTTAAATACTGTAAGCATTAGTCGTCTTAACATACCTATAAAAGACAGAACTGTTGCTCTTTGCTTTGAACTAATTTCATCATTAGTTTCTTTTGACAAAAGATTGGATACTTGAAGCCCTAGTCCACCAGCAAATACCAACACAAGTAATACTCCAATTGCACTTTGAAGTATACCTCCGACAATGAAAGCTACTCCAAC
>CAZYGQ010000030.1:0-5397 GCA_964647075.1 uncultured Candidatus Saccharibacteria bacterium | reverse complement strand
GGTATTTGGAATTACACCTATTCTAAACATCTGTTGAACAGATAGATATTTTGCAACAAATCCAAAAACAGATGCAGCTACAATCATCCCTGTCATATGTAGTGCACTCATAGTGGAATAAATTTCTCTGTATTTTTCCTCTATTCTGTATCTCTTAGTTATATCATACAGCCACGCTTCTTTAGAGCCGGAAATAAAGGCCATTCCTGCTGCGAATATGAATTCTGCAAGCATGAATATATAGAAGTTAGGAACAATGGTGTAGGTTATCATTCCAACTGCAGTTAGCCCATATCCTAATAAAACAGATTTTTTCTTACCTCTAACATCCCCAAAAACACCAGTTGGTATTTCAAGTAAAAAAATCCATAACATGAACCAACTTTGAAGTGATTGAGTCTGTGTTTGGTTTAATCCTCCCCAGTCTTTAAAAAAGAGAAGGAGTGCTGGACCAATTAGCTCAATTCCTAAAAGAAATTCTACTAACCAAAATATATATATTTCTTTTGGGTATTTAATTATATTTTTCATTTTATCCTCCTTTCAATATTGTATTTGGTTTTTAATGAGCAATACCTCCAATTTATATAAATTGAGGGTGTAAAACTTCCAAATATGTGTTTAAAGGGGATAGAGTAAAAAAACCTCCATATTTGGAGGTTTCTCACTGACAATTTTGATTAGGAATTATACAATAGAAATGCCTCCAAAGGTGTTGTTGAGAATTGATAAATCCCAACCACACTTAGTTGGTTTAACTGTGGCATTATTAATTGTATGTCTATGGTAATATTCCATAATGAGGATATTATATCAGGATATTATAAGAAAAAGAAGAATACCTTTTATATTGTTTTAATAGAGATAAAATATATTAGAACAAGTGCTAAGGTCATTGCTCCAAATATTAATACAGTTTTAATAAATAAAGATATACCCTTCTCTTTCTTTCCATCTAGATATAATTGTATTGGTTCAAGACAGAATAGGTAAGCCATAAAAGCTGCTGAAAATGTAAATAGAGATATCATAATTACGGGCATGATAAAAGATGCCACCTTTTCTTCTATTTGATATCTGTCTAATAAGTTCATACCTCCTACTAATACAATAATATATAGAATTGCAGTAAGGGCATTTAAGAAAGGTTTTTTATTCATATTTGTTATATTAATCATAATAATATATATCTTATCATATATTTAGATCAGAGAAGTCTCTTAACTCTTCCCATTTCTGGTCTATCTCGGTTCTAGAGTTCGCATCCTTTACAAACTTCCCATATTGAGAGTGTGTGTTATTAATTCTTCTAAAATATTTAATAGGACACCAATATCTTTCTGTTCTAGCTCCTACCTCTGTACAAAACCTGAATATATTATTTACATAACTACAATATATACAATTAAACTTTTCTATTGGATTTAACAAACTAAATAGTTGCCTATCATAAACTAGGTAATCTTTTTGTTTAACGATTGGTATTCCATATAGTCTAAAACATACCTGTTGATAGAGTTGAGTAAAGATATGTAATAGTACTGTAGGGATAATCATTGAATATATAAAGGGAATACTTAATAGATATTTCCAATTAAATTTCACTTTTGGAAACTTAATTCGTTTAACAATATTTCTTTCTTCAAGTATTTTATTAATATGTTCATCCAGTGTATCTGAGATATTTTCTTTTAACTGGATAAGCTTTGTATATGCTTCATTCTTATTAGATATTTCAGATATACTCTCTTTAATCTTTTCTAGGATGTTTTCTTTCATATTAATTGGTAGATAAAATAATAGGTATGATTACATATTATTGTTTTATAGGCAAGAAGGTTGAAAAATTTTTTAAAAGCTCCCGATATATGACCTAATCCTGAACCTGGGATTCATGGATAGGGAAGATTTTTTGTATCTTGTTAATAAGTTTCTTCAAGAAATGTGCTTAGGAAGAAATAGATAAGATAAATTTAAATTAATGTAAGCAATATAATCTACTTCTGGGGTTCGCTTATTAATTCTATCTTTCCGCATTTTGGACAGCGATAAGCAAACACTCTAGTCCCCCCAAGCACAGTTGGTAGCAGTTTACCCCATAAGGTATCTGAAGCAACCCATTTTGTTCCCTCCCCAGTTAACCCTCCTTTTTCCATTTCAGTTTGGCATAAAGGACATTTCATAAAATCAACTCATAATATTTTAATAGTATATATTATCACAATCTAGGGAGATAACAAGAATACTCAAAATAGGGGGATATATTGCATTAGAATGGGCAATGAATATCAAAAGGACTTCGCTAACAGGAGAATCAGTAGTTTTTGGTACGGAACCTTTATATGATAAAGATAGGAGTCTTACTGTTATAAATACAGCTTTCCCAAATTTTGAGATTAAATTTATAGAGGGTGAGAAAATATATTCTAACGAGAGTGAAGCTAACCCTCCTTATGAATTTTATTGTGAGACTTTATTAATAGAAGGGAAAAAGAATCGATAATAAACTCCCCGTATATGACATATTCCTGAACCTGAAATTTAACTTTGATATGGAATTATCTACGATTAATTTTCTGATAAATATTCAATGAATTTACTATCGTATCTTGGATTGTTTATACTGAGCATAATTAAATTGCCACTATCAAAATATTCGGAACCTTTAGGTATGAATATTAAATCTCCTACTCTTACAATCTCTTTTGAGCCATTAATTTCAAAAAGACCTGACCCCTTTAGGACATAATATATTGCATCTCCTCTTTTATTAATTATTTTTTTGTTTGTACCATTAATTTCTACAATTGCAACACTCAAATTATCAATATCTTCTTGATTAAGTAGTTGCTTAACCTTTATATAACCATAATCTTGGACAGATATCTCTTTTTCGTTTCTTATTAAGTATTTCATATTTAGTATTTAAAACTTATATTAGAAATTGTATTACAAAAGGAGGATATTGAAAACTCCCCATATATGACATATTCCTGAACCTGAAATATAACTTTGAAATTGAAATATTCAAAATAAGTTCATTGTTGTATAATACTCATTATGGATATAGAAAAAATAGGGTTAGTTGATTTGCCAAAAGCGGATAGGCTAGAGGTTACTACCAGATTATTTTCTGAACCAAGTACAATGGAGGATGGGAAGATATTAATCCAAGAGATGAAAATAAATGGGGAACTTAGTCCTGATATTGCACTTATAGATGCCTCAGTTAATACTCCTGTTCAATATTATGATGGAGAAAGCAAAATAACAGATATTTTTTACTCTACAACTGACAATAAACCTGTTGGTGTTATTTTAATGTCTCCAGAAGGAGAGATGTCTTTAAGCGTATATAATCCCAAAACAGATGGTGGTCCTAGAGGATTTTCTGTAACCAAGGGATGGACAATGCAAACAATTATTCCAGAAGGTACAACTTTAAGATTCTTTGATTATCACTCTCCTAAGGGGTATACAGAAAAGGAAGGAGATAAAATGTATGGAGAGACTGTGGTATCTACTGTAAGTGATAAACAGGTATTAGAGAAATTCAGTAAAGCTGAAGGAGAGCTTCGAGATTATATGAAAACTCTTTAAAAACAGATAAAAACTCCCCGTATATGACATATTCCTGAATCTTTACTTTCTTGTTAATATGAATAATATTAGAACTTTGGTATTATTTTTTAATAATATTATTTTCAAAAGTAGTGAACTATAAACAAAACAAATCTACTTCACATCCTCTAGATTTTGAATTTAAAGAGACCCTATCTTCCGAAGAGGTCCAAAGTTTAAAGAAAATGCAACAAGAGGTGTTTGGAGATACTGTTAGTGAAACGGAAGCATCTGAAGATTTCATCAATGAGCCATATGCACATATACTGATTAAAAAGGGAGAAAAGATTGTTGGATGCCTTGATCTACATAGATCGGTAGGGCAATATGATGGGAAAAAGGTTTTCATTGGAGGTTTAAGTATAGGGATATTAGAAGAATATAGGAATTTGGGTCTGGGTGGTAAATTGATTGCTAATGCAATGTCACACTTGAAAGAAAATCAATATGATTTTGGATTTTTAGCAGCAGCTCCTGGAACCATTCCATTGTATGAGAAATACGGATGGAGTGTTTTAGCTGTTCCCTATACCTGGGAAAACAGTAAAGGGGCAATTAAGAGTGATAAAGATGGTATGATTATACCCTTTAAAGACTCTGCCTTAGTAGATAGGATTCAAAACGGAAAGTTACCTGTTCATATAGGAAGGGGATATTGGTAATTAGTTTACAGGTGAAAAAAGCAAAAGCTCCCCGTATATGACATATTCCTGAACCTAAAGTCCAACTGGGAAATTGATTTGTCTGTTTTTAGAAATCTTCGTCCTATGTTGATTTATTTATAAGATACACACCGATTGTTATTACAGTAATCGCTATAATCCTTTGTATTAATGTTTTTTTAGACACATCTTCTTTTGATATCTTTGGAAATAAAAGAGTAAGAATAATACCAAAAATAAAAACAAACACAGGTTGAATTCCATTTATAATCCATATCATTGTAACAGGAGTTAGTATAGTAGCATAGTTAAACGCTATCTTTGCAATGATGTTAAAGATCTCGTTTATTCCGTTAATTCCAATGACTTTTAACTTATTTTGTTTTAATACATTTAGAAATCCATTTCTAAAGTTTTTAATAAAAAGAAGTAGGAAAATACCAAATAACCCAAACCCAATATATTCCCAGAAACTTGTTGTCAAGAAATCTGTTTCAACAGCAAAATGTTTAAAAAATATGAAATTTAAAGCATAAAGAATGCTTGATAAAGCCATTAGCCCAAATACATCCCATTTCATTCTCATTTTCTTAATTTCAGAGATATTCAAGGAGATAAAGATGGAAGAGATCATTATTATAATGCCTCCAATAATTTGGGTGATGTTTAAGGTCTCTTTAAGAAAGATATATCCGAGTATAAAAGAGAAAACAGGAATCATTTGGAATAGAGGAACTGTTAGTGAGGCATCATCTTTTTCTAAAGCATAAAAATAAGGTAGAGTAGCAACAAGATATAGGGTACCGTTTAAAGCAATTAAAAGATAACTTAGATTAAAGTTTTGTAAAACGGATGGTTGTATTACAACTATTATTGGTAATAAAAGGATAGCAATGCTTGATGAGAAAATCATAACAGCACCAATTGCTCCTCCTTTGAAAAATTTTGTTAATAAGTATTTATCAATATGATTTGTCAGACTCCAAAATATTGGAGGGAGTAGTGCAATTAAAAACCAATTCATAGGAGAAATGATATATCAGAAGAATGGAAAAAGCAAAACTCCCCGTATATGACATATTCCTGAACCTTAAGTTAATTTTTAAAATTGAAA
>CAZYGQ010000029.1:0-9086 GCA_964647075.1 uncultured Candidatus Saccharibacteria bacterium | reverse complement strand
TCAGACCGTCGTGAGCCAGGTCGGTCTCTATCCGGTATGGGCGTTGTATATTTGAGGAAATTGACCCTTAGTACGAAAGGATCAGGGTGCGGTAACCTCTGGTGTACCAGTTGTTCTACCAAGAGCATTGCTGGGTAGCTAAGTTGCTAAAGGATAAATACTGAAAGCATATAAGTATGAAACCTTTTCCAAGATTAAATATACTTGCATAGCTTGCTATGCTGAAGGTTCGTGGGAGACTACCACGTTGATAGGCTCTAGGTGTAAGTGTAGCAATACATTTAGCCGAGGAGTACTAATAGACCAAAAGCTTCATAAATTTTTGCTATATATTCAGTTTTGAGTGTGTAAACACTCTTTTGCTCTTTAGAATTAAGTCCTGATGATTATTGTTAGTAATAACAGTAGTCGTCAGGCGATAGTAATTCATATATTGGATTATTTTCGCCTGGCGATTGTAGCAGAGTGGAACTACCTGATCTCCATCCCGAACTCAGAAGTAAAACACTCTAGCGCCGAAAATACTTGAACCTTTGGTTCTGGGAAGATAGGTCATTGCCAGGATTTTGAATTCGAATCCCCACTTGTAATAGAGTGGGGTTTTTCATTTTTATAGGTTCTTTGACCTTTAAATTTATGATTGCGTACGTGACAAATGAAGTTTGTAAAGACAATAGAAATTAAAACAAAGATGCTTACGTAACAAAAGTCGAATTTTTACCCCATAATTTTAATTAAGGCGATGTTCCTTTAATTAGCAAATTAAGGGTATTTTATTGTATACAGTTTAAAACCTTTTACCAATACAATATATAGCGCGGGTAAATAAGTTGTTCAAAAGCACTCGTTTTCTTTATTTTTTGATTTACTTTTCCTATTTCTGTAATCTGATATACTTTAATATCATTTAAATTATGGGTTACTCATTTTTTATGACTTCCAACTCTTTTTCTATCGATTTTGAAGGAGGTGATCAGGTAGGCAAGGGAGACGCAGTTAAGAATTTCTCTCTTTATTTATCCTCCCTGGGATTCCCAGTTTCCGTTATTTCTTTCCCATATTATTCAACCCCATTGGGTTTTTTAATTAGACAGATTTTGTTAAACGGTTTTGATGATTCAATTCATATTGATTCTAAAAGGGTTTTAGATATTAAGATGGCTCTCTTTGCATTGAATAGGTTAGAGATTTTAAATTGTATTCTTTCGTTAAAACAACAATATATTTACCTCTTTGATAGGGGTCCTTTCAGCAATGCTTTGACCATTTCTTACCATCTTTTTTCTCAAGGAAGTGATTTCCAAAGATGTGAAGAGTATGTAAATACAGCAATTAATTTAGATTCATTCTTTCTAAAAAGTTTGAATATTAACAACTGTGTTATACGTTTGAAATACTGTGATATAGAGTGGGAGAAGAGTAGAAAAGGAGATATTAGTGATCTGTATGAAAGAAAAGAGGTTCAAGATATTAGTGAGTATGTTTACACTATTTTTGAAAAAAGTGTAGGAAAAGGATGGGTCAATATCACAACAAAGGATAGGAATGGGTGGAGAGAAAGAGAAGGAATTAGAGAGGAGTGTATGAGATTTGTTTTAGATAGAGGGCTTTTAGATAGTGTCCAGAAGAAGAAGGTTAAGAGGATAAAGTATTTGGGTATTGGAGATATACAAAAATCTTTGTATCTGGGCTGTGATATTTCTAATAGATTAAAAAGAGAATGGAGGGATGCAATTGGGACAAATAACAAGAAGAAGGTGTACTTAGTAGCAGAAAGTATTTCGCAGGCCTTTGTGGGCACTACAGAGCCTGTAAGTTGGTGTAATGAACAGATTGCGTTGGAGGTAGGGCATTTCTTTAGGGAGTATCCTGAAATATCTGATATTATTAAGAACGAATATGGGGAAGAATTCTTAACTAAATTTCTTAAAAGGGTAAAGATATGAGAAAGAAAGAAAAGGCTTACCTTTTACTATCAAAATTAGAGGAGATGTATCCTAATGCCCAAACGGAGTTACAAAATTGGAGTACTCCTTTCCAATTTCTAGTATGTATTATTCTCTCAGCTCAGACAACGGACAAGCAGGTAAACAAAGTAACAGGTAAACTGTTTGAGATATACCCCGATGGGTATACGATGTCACTTGCATCTCCTTTGGAAATTGAGAAGTATATTTCTTCAATTAACTACTACCATACTAAGGCAAAACATATTAAGAAAATGTCTGAGATTATCACTAAAGAGTATTCTGGAGAAATTCCTTTGTCCTTAGATAAGCTTTTGGAGTTACCAGGAGTGGGGTATAAAACAGCGAATGTATTTTTAAATGATCTTTATCAATTAAATCAAGGTATAGCAGTAGATACTCATGTTAAGAAAACGGCTCTTAAATACGGTTTAACAAAAAATAGTAACCCAGATAAGATATCTAAGGATCTAGAGAAGTTGTATAAGCAAGAAGACTGGTATAAGATAAATAGGTATTTTGTTTTGTATGGAAGATACGATTTTAAAATAAATTTAGAACTTGATCATAATGTTTAGTGAAACTCAGGGAGGTGACCCAGGTAATACAGCAAATTTCCAATTCGATAGTTTAGAAATGGATCCCTTACTTTCTCAGTTTGCTAAATCTGCTGAAAAAGAAAGCCTTTTAAACGAACCCCTCTCAATTTATGTTACCGACAGAGTAAGGCATGAACCGTATTCAGGTCGTGCTAATAGGGAGGACAGTTCAATGTTATTCCCTTACCAACAAAAGACAGAGCAGGCTACTTTATGGACCTCTGCAAAACTTCGAACAAGGAGAGGTTGTTCTTTTATGGCTTCGATAGTTAATCCTGCTCTTGTAGATGATATAGAAAAAAGAAAAAAAAGTGATAGAAGTGATGGTATTAATAGGGGATTAGCAGTACAGTATAAACCTACAACATCTGCAAAGGATACTTTAGGAACTGCAATTCAAAGGGTCGACCATGTCTTGCTTGATACTTTCTCTGTAATGCTTCCAATTGAAGGCAAAGAAGAAGAAATGCAACTTTATGTAATTCAGAAACACAAAGTTGTCTCTGGGTTAGGTGATAACAAGGAAGAGATATTAAAACTAACAGTTAAAAGAAAGAATCCAAGAACAGATAGTTTTCAGGATTTTAAAAAATTTGACCAAGTCCCAGATAAATTCCTTTCTGTTTCTCAATTTGATTCCATTATCAATAAAAGTAAGGGAGTAATAGAAAAGAGATTAAGAGAAGATTCTCAGAGAAGAAGGACTTCGCAATAACTCATTTTTCTGATATAATCCCAACTGCAGTAACATTATTTTAGTGTATGTATGTAATACTGCTAATTCATACATCGCCATAAGGTATATATATGGTAAACACAAAGAAAGTTGATACAGAGATTAAAGACAAGTCTTTGTACTCAGAGTTAGATAGTTTCCTAGAAGATAGTGCACATAAGATAAAACAACTCTCAAGAGGAGATATTGTTGAAGGAGAGGTTGTTGATATAAATAACGGTGTCGTTATCGTAGATGTTGGTTTCAAATCAGAGGGTATTATCGCAGGTAGAGAACTAAAATCTGATACGCTTGATTGGACTCAACTTAAGGTTGGAGACAAGGTATTAGTATACGTTGTAAAGCCTGAAGATGATAAAGGTCAACTAGTTCTCTCAATTAGAAGAACTCAACAGGCAAGTGCATGGTTAAGTTTGGAAAATGCTAAAAAGAA
This sequence comes from uncultured Candidatus Saccharibacteria bacterium, assembly GCA_964647075.1. GTDB lineage: Bacteria > Patescibacteriota > Dojkabacteria > SC72 > SC72 > UBA2259. Next base: position 5,351 of record CAZYGQ010000029.1, on the reverse strand, counting down.
TAACGAAGTAGTGGACGCTGTTGTTGTTGAATCTAATAACGGTGGATTAATCGTTGAGATTGGAAAAGGTATTAGAGGCTTTATTCCTACATCCCAATTAGATGCTACAAGAGTATATGCTAACGGAGTAAGACAGGTTGGAAAAGATATTTCATCTAAAGTTCAGAAGAGATTGAACTCATTAATAGGTGAGGGTATTAAAACTAGAATAATTGAATTAGATAGGGAAAAGAACAGAATAATACTTTCCGAAAAGATGGTTACCCAAGCTAGAGATTTAGAGAAGAGAGCAGCTACACTAAAAAAGGTAAAAGAGGGAGATGTTTTAGAGGGTACAGTAAGTGGTATTACTCCTTTTGGTATTTTTGTTAACGCTCAAGGTTTGGAGGGATTAGTTCATCTTTCCGAGCTTTCTTGGGATAAAGTTGAGGATATTGGTGCAATTTACACTGTAGGAAATTCTGTTAAAGTTGTTGTAATTGGTCTTTCTGATGGAGGAAAGAGAGTAGCATACAGTGTTAAAAGATTACAGCAAGATCCATGGTCTCAAGCAATTTCTAAGTTTAAGATTGGAGATGTTGTTGATGGTGTAGTTCAAAAGGTTGTTCCTTACGGTGCTTTTATCAGAATTGGAGAGGGTTTAAATGGTTTAATTCATATCTCTGAGCTTTCTGATAAGTTAGTTAAAAATCCAGAAGATATTGTAAAAGTAGGACAAGAGGTTAAGGTTAAGATACTTTCTATCTCTTCTACCGAAAGACACCTGGGATTAAGTCTAAAGGCTTCTTCAGAGGTTCCTTCAACAAAGAAGTTAAACAAAGAGGAGTTAGCAGAGGCAATTGACGAAGCAATAGATTTGGAGATTAAGTAATATATTTGAAAATATATTAAAAGAGGGTCTTTGGGCCCTCTTTTTTGATATAATTGAGTATGGAAAAAGTATTAAAGAAAGATATTCTTAAAAGAATTTCTAATAATGGAAGGATATCACTTAGAACTTCATCTTTGATATCTCAACATCTTAAGAGTGAATTTGTACAACCTGAGCATCTTTTAGTAGGTATTCTGTTAAATGAAAATGCTCTTGCTACAAAGATTGTTGCTAGTATGGGTTTAGAAATTAAGGAGATAGTTGGAAAGGTGTTGGATAATATTGGGGTCGATATAACTGGAGATATTAATACAAGAAGGGATTTAAAGCTTTCTTCTAGTTCAAAGGAGGTATTACGAAGAGCGTATGACTGGTCTTTAAGGCTTTCCCATGTTTATGTAGGTACAGAGCATTTAATGTTAAGCATATTAGGGTCAAAAGATTTGTATATTAAAGATATTGTTAATATGGGTTTGACTCAAAGAAGATTTCATAAATATCTTTTTGAACATGCAACATATCCTCTTGGGGTGTTAGCTAAACCAGAAATGCCAAATAGTGTTGCGTCGCAAGGTAAAATTCTAGATGTCATTGGAAGAGATTTAGTTGAAACCGCTAAGACAGGGAAATTAGATCCTCTTGTAGGAAGAGAGGATGAGTTGGGAGATATAATAAAGATTTTAAGTAGAAGGAAAAAGAACAATCCGATAGTAGTTGGAGATGCAGGTGTAGGTAAGACAGTATTAATCGAAGGGTTAGCACAAAAGATTGCTGATGATAGAGTCCCCCCATCTTTAAGAGATATGAGAATTGTTTCTTTAGATGTAGCAAGTATTATGGCAGGGAGTAGAATGAGGGGGGATGTTGAAGAGAAAGTCTTAGAGATTGTTAATGAGGTTATTGAATCAAACAACACGATCCTCTTTATCGATGAAATCCATAATATTTTAACTTCTGGTGTCCCGGGTGGTTCTTCAGAGATTGCTGCAATTCTTAAGCCTGCCCTTTTAAAAGATGGTTTTAGATGTATTGGAGCAACTACTACTGATGAATATTCAGCGTATTTCGAAAATGATAATGCACTTGCAAGAAGGTTCCAGCCAATCTTTTTGAAAGAACCAACCTTAGAAGAGAGTATTCAAATACTTAGAAATCTTAGACCAATTTTTGAAGCACATCATAATATAAATATTAATGATGAGGCTGTTAAATTAGCTGTTACTCTCTCAGATAGATATATCAGTGATAGATATCTTCCGGATAAAGCTATAGACCTTTTAGATGAGGCCAGTGCTACTAAAAGATTAAGTGTTGAGAGTGGGTATGAGAGTATTTCCTCTCTTACTTCTAAATTAAGAAGTATTCAAAATGCTAAAAAGGAATTCATTTTACAGGGTAGAATGGAGAGAGCAGAGAAATATCAAAAGAGTGAAGATACATTACTAAAGAAAATAGATAAGTTAGAGAAATTACAGGAAAAGAGTAAGAAAGAGAAGGATAGTGAGGTCAATGTTGAAGATATTAGAAGGGTTGTTTCAAATTGGACAGGTATCCCCTTAAATACTTTAGGTAGCAAGGAAAAGACGGCACTGCTTAGGTTAGATTCTAGGATTAACAGATTAGTAATTGGCCAGAAAGAGGCTGTAAATAGTGTTGTTTCTGCAATAAAAAGAGCTAGAATAGGGATTTCTGATGTAAGTAGGCCTTGGGCATCATTTCTGTTTTTAGGTCCTACAGGTGTTGGTAAAACGCAGTTAGCAAAAGTACTAGCTTCTGAGCTTTTTGGGCACGAAGATAGGTTAGTACAGATCGATATGAGTGAGATGATGGAGATGCATAGTGTTTCTAAGTTAATAGGTTCTCCTCCAGGATATGTAGGCTTTCAAGAGGGGGGTTGGTTAACTGAAAAGGTTAGAAGGAATCCTCACTGTGTAATACTTTTTGATGAAATAGAAAAGGCTCATCCTGATGTGTTAAATATACTTTTACAAATATTGGAGTATGGTCATTTAACAGATGGTAGGGGAAGAAGAGTAAATTTTAAAAATACCATAGTTATACTTACTTCAAATATCGGTGCAGAAGAGATAAGTAAGGATAAGGTTTTAGGTTTTTCTTCCTCAAAAGGAGCAGGTAAAAGTAAGTCAGAGCAAGCATATAGCACTATGAAAACAGAATTAATGTCAGAGTTAAGAAGGACTTTGCGTCCTGAGTTACTTAATAGGTTAGATGATATTGTAATATTTAGAGCATTAAATAGTAGGGATGCTAGAAAGATAGTAGAATTGCTTGTAGTAGAGCTTAATGAGAGATTAGGTACTCAAGGTAAAACAATTACTTTAAGTAAAGCATTACTCTCATATATTGTTAAGGAGGGTTTTAGTGAAGAGTATGGAGCAAGGCCACTTAGAAGGGTATTGCAGGACTTAGTAGAAAGTACTGTTGCCAACTATATTCTCAAAAATGAAGAGGTTGGTGAGATTGAATTAGATATTAAAGATGGGAAGGTAAATATATTAAAATAATGATAGATATGTATGAAATATGTATGTAACTCTTGTGGGAGTGAATTCTTAAAATGGTCTGGTAAATGTAACTCATGTGGGGAGTGGGGTACTTTAGAGGAATTGAGCGAAAGTGTAACCTCTGGAGGGAATACAAAGGTTAGTAGCGAGAAATCCCCCTATAGGCCTATTACAGAGTATAGAGAAAGTTCCGATAGTAAAAAGGGATCAAAGAATAGAATAAGTAGTGGATTTGAAGAGTTTGATAGGGTGCTTGGTGGAGGATTAATAGAGGGGGAGATTGTTTTGATGAGTGGTGAACCAGGTGTAGGGAAATCGACACTTCTTTTGCAAATTGCTTTAAAGCTAGCTCAAAAAGAGAGGGTTTTGTATGTTTGTGGAGAGGAGTCTCCCTCTCAGTTACTCTCAAGGTTGGATAGATTGTCCTCAAAAAAGGGTGAGTCAAAAAATGTTTTTGTTACAAATGATATTCTAGTTGAAAATATCTTTAACCTAGTATCAGAGGAGAAATTTGGGTTGGTAATTGTAGACTCAATTCAAAGTGTTTCTTCACTTACCTCGAAAGGATATCCTGGGAGTATTAGTCAGGTAAGAGCATCAGGCGCTGTATTAACTAGATTATCAAAATTAACAGGTACTCCTTGTATATTGGTAGGGCAGATGAACAAGGTCGGAGATATCGCTGGTCCAAAGATATTAGAGCATATTGTAGACTGTGTTTTGTATATAGAGGGGGGAGAATTTAATCAGTACAGGGTGATTAGGAGTATGAAAAACAGGTTTGGTTCCACGAATGAAATTGGCGTATTTGAGATGACATCTGTTGGTTTAAACGAAGTAGGCAATCCCTCTTTGGTATTTTTGGATTCTAAGAGTGCAGTTTCTGGTAGCGCTATCGGTGCAATTGTTCAGGGATCTAGGGTAGTGTTTGTAGAGGTGCAGGCCTTAGTTGTTGAAAGAGGTGCAGAGGTTGGACCTTTAAGAAGGGTTGCAAATGGTATTAAAAAGCCCAGATTAGATATGTTGTGTGCAGTACTATCAAGAAGAGGGGGGATATATTTAGGAGATAAGGATGTGTTTGTAAATGTAGTAGGAGGAGTAACTGTTTCTGATCCAGCTGTTGATTTGGCTGTATGTAGTGCAATTAAATCTGCAGTTAGAGACGAGGTATTAGATAAAGAGTATATATATTTTGGAGAGGTAGGATTAACAGGAGAGATTAGGGGTACATGGGGATTGGACTCAGTATTAAGCGAGGCACAAAGGGTTGGTTATAAGGGAGCATATATAGGTAATACTTCAGTAAGAGGAAAGAAAGAACTGAAAATTTCGGTAGTAAAGAATATCAAAGACATCTAGACACACGAACAGCAGTTTCCCACAATTTGCGTAACATACCAAAGCAGGAAGGCGTTTCGTAACAGGCAGGATAGTGGTAGGCAAGAAAAGTAGGGTGATACAAGGAAGTGCAGTATTGTAAGAAATGTGAGTAAATGTTATGGGGTTGACATATATAATATATTGGGGTTATAATATGTAGTTCATTTAACATACTATGTGAATATCTTAACTTTCTCCCTTTGTCTGGGGTGCCACAAACACATCTGGGCAATAGGAAAAGGTTAAGATATTGTTTATGTTATAGTGAGGGAAGCACTAGTTGCTCGTCAGTGTTATCCTTTAATATATTTAATGGATAAAACTGGGGTCGGTTGGGGCAGTACCGATCCCTCTTTCTTTTTTCCTGTTGACTTCTTTTAAATGATTAAATATACTAAAGAAGTTTATTGGGTTTATTGCCCGAAATATTAATTTCCCTGTTTTATATATATGGTAAACAAAACAAAGAGTATTAAAGAGTATGAAGATATGACTCTTGCGATGCTTCGTGCAGAAGCAAAAAAGATAGGTCTTGAAGACTTTATGGAGCTCCAAAAAAGAGAGCTTATAATTGA
>CAZYGQ010000028.1:1841-9285 GCA_964647075.1 uncultured Candidatus Saccharibacteria bacterium | reverse complement strand
AAATGGTTGCGGGGGTTGGATTCGAACCAACGACCTTCAGGTTATGAGCCTGACGAGCTGCCACTGCTCTACCCCGCGATACTTAGTAGTGCAGATTATACTCTATCTATCTAGGTATATCAAACACCTAAAACAAGAAACTGTAACCATTTATCAATATTACTACCACTTTCATACACTGGTTGTACTTTAGGATTAATAATTAAATCTACCTCTTTCTTTGCATATTCAATCATGTTATCAGGTATTACAAAAACAACCTCTCCTTTACCACCAAAGTTTAATCTATCCCTAGCTTCCTTTTCTAAATATTGGTCAGTAGACATATCCTTAATACCTATTGAAAGATTTAAGTTCTCCAATCTTAGACTATTTACTTCCTTTTCAGCATTTTTTAATATATCAACTTTTTTAATAGTAATTATTACGGAGTTAAATACAGAGTAAAGAAAAATGAAAGAAACACCAATAGCAGAGAGTTTAAAAAGCCAATGATTAGTAATTTGAGAGAACTCTACACCCTTCTTTTTAGATATGACTCTATCCCTATTTTTTATGTTGAAGGTTTTATTCATAAAAAAATATTATCAGATTAACGAAAAGACTTCAAAATGACACTATAATTTTTATTATTGATATTCCTGATTGAGTAGTGCTATAATCTCATAGTTTACATACTAGGTTATTTTAAATTAGGTATATATACAAAATTGGAAAGAATACTAAACCCTCAATTTGCTAAATATCAAGGAAGTTTTGCTGAAGGGTTGCGGAATAAAGGCAGGTCTGAGGCAACTGTCATTGCTTACGCCAAAGATATTGAGCAGTTACTTAACTTCTTTTCATCAAAGGGTGTTACTAAAATAAATGATACCTCCATAGTAGACCTAGAGGCATATAAGAAACACCTACAGGATAATAACTATACACCTAAGAGTATTTCAAGAAAGATAAATAGTACGAGAACCTTCTACAGATATCTATTAGAGAATTCATTAATTAATGATAACCCCGCAGAGAAATTAGCTCATCCTAAATTTGAAACCAAACCTCCGAGAGTCCTTTCTGAAATGGAGTATAGGGCCCTTAGAGATGTTAGTAGGGTTGATATTAGGCTTTACTCTATTGTTGAGTTACTACTTCAAACAGGGATTAGAATTGGAGAGTTAGCAGCTCTCTCTATCGATGATATTAGGAAGTCAAAAGAGGGTGTAGATTTTCTGTATATAAAAGCTTTAGGTAGTCATTTCGCAAGGAAAGTACCAGTAAATAAATCCGCTAAAAAAGCTATAGATGAGTATATAAATATTAGACCTGAAACAGAGGATGATACTTTGTATGTTACTAAAAATGGTAGACCCCTACTCGTTAGAAATATTAGAACTACAATAGATAAGGCATTTGAAAAAGCGGGTATTAAAAATGCAAAGGTTAATGATTTAAGAAATACATTCATCGCTCACCACCTAGCTAATGGGGTAAGCCTAGTAACTGTATCAAAGCTAGTAGGACACAAAAGATTATCTACTACTGAGAAATACTTAGGTCTTATTGATAACAACAAACCAGAGGCTGAAAAGAGTCTAAAGGATTTATAATCACACTTCAATATTATAAAGAAATGGGAGTAGATGGAATCGAACCATCGACCACGGCTTTATAAGAACCGCGCTCTAACCGACTGAGCTATACTCCCACAAACAAATGATTTTACCAAAAACAACGGAAATATGCACTACTAAAAGTCTATTGGAGGAAATCCAGAAGGGTTGTCTACCTTAACTTCCTCTTTTTTATCTAAATCTGCCCTCCTATTAATATCTAGGTTAACAATATTAATATCTCTACCATACTTTAATCTAGACATCTTCTTAATTATCTCCATAACCTGAGCATTTACCTTAATATCAAAACCTGTCTCATTAACATACTTTGGTCCATATCTAGTATCTAGCGAAAAGGGAGAAGGATATGAATTACTGTTTAACATTTTTACATAGTAATGAGCCATACTCTGATTAATAATATCAGTAGCTTTAACATATGTTTCAAATTGGGGTTCTAGAAACTGAGCATCCTCATTACTACATCTTGTGATAAAGAGAGAACCAACATTTCCAAATACAGCACTCTTAATATTTTCTGGTAACTGTCCAATATATTGATGGGCAAGGGTAAGATTTAATCTATACTTTCTTGCTTCAGAAAGAATTGATGCAAACTCATCTGTAGCAAAATTTTGGAACTCATCTGCATAAAAGAAGAAATCTCTTCTTTGCTCTTCAGGGACATCTTCTCTACTTAAAGCAGCAGCTAACAATTTCTGGACAAGAAGTAAGCCTAAAAAGGACATATTTTCATCGCCTATTGCCCCCTTGGAGAGATTGACGATAAGGATTTTACCTTGATCCATAACATCTCTAAAATCAAAAGAGGATTGAGATTGGCCAATAATATTTCTAATGGCCAGGTTAGTTGTAAACTTGTCAAACTTAGAAACAAAATATCCTAAGCTCTCGGATTTAGTCTTAGCATCAGTATGCGCAACTTGATCTACCCAATATCTTCTTACTAATTCATCTTTAATCAATGGCAACCATTTCTCTTGTACCCATTTTTCATCTTGTAGCATCCTTACTACCTCTATCAGTGTAGAGCCCTCTACACTCATTGCAGTAAGCATTGAGTTTCTAACAGCTTGTTGCATCATTGGACCAACATATCCTTGATTATGAGGGTCAAAGAGACGTATAAGGAGGGCAATAAAGCTATTTACTATCTGATGCTTATGCTGTTCACTGTAAGATTCTAATATATTCAAACCGAAAGGTCTTTCAAAATCACCAGCATCGAAATATATTACATCATCTGCCCTTTCTGGGGGTATTCTTTCTAAAATCATTTCAGCTGTTTGACCGTGGGGATCAATAAAACAAACTCCATCACCATTGTAAATATCTTGTATAAGCATTCTAACCATTAAATATGATTTACCAGTACCGGTTTGTCCTAAAATATATGAATGCCTCCTTCTATCATCTCTTTGGAAACATATGGCCTTAAGCTTCTCTCTAAAGACATTATTACCAATCCAAATAGTATCTTTAGATTTAATATCTGAGCTAATATCGTTACTAGCAGGCATCTCTCTGGCTAATAACCAATTAATATTTGGAGTAGTAATCTCTTTATTTGGAAAATGATATATAGCAGCAAGCTCTTCAACATTTAATATGCTACCAGAACCTAAAGATGGTCTTCTATATACAACATCATACATAAACTCCTCTTCTTTTTTAGCTCCCTTGATATCTATCTTTTTAAATTTATTAATACCTGGGTTACTATACTGATCAAAAGCTCCTACAATATTATCTAAGTGCATCTTTGCCAACTCCTTGTCCGGAGCAGCAGTTACAATTCTTATATCTGTGACAAAACCGTTCTTTGCAGTCTTTTTCCCTATCGCCTCTAACTTATCCTCATCTACATTAATTTTCTTTTTCTCTGGGTCTGAATTGTTGTTCTGGACTTTTTTAACAAAAGCAGAACCATTCTTCTGCCAATCACCTCCACTTGGAGAGATTACAACCTGGACCATAGCTCCCTCCCCATGGGACATCTTACTAAGAGAGCTTAAAATATTAGCAATTGGATCTCCCGTAAAATCCTGTATCACTTTAATTGGACAGTAACTTTCATCACTAAGTTGTAACTTAGTAAAAGCTACTTCAGAATTTTGTGTAAAGATATTGTAATCATCAACCTTTCTAACCTCAGCATCTTGATATGAACCTAATACTTGTTTTTCAACATGCTCTGCGAATTTCTTAGGAGAGTAAACATAGAAACGAATCTCTCCAGGAGTACCTACCATTTCAAAACTAATACTATTACTTACTGTAAACTTCTCTGCTAAGCCTTTACCCTTTCCTCCTATTCCTGTGAGATTAGAAAACATCTTCTCTGCTACACCTATCTCTGTTTCATTTCCTCGTGGTACTCTTACTTCAAATAGAGCCCAATCCTTTGCTTTTTCATTCCTATCTTTTCTCTTTAATCGGTCTTTTACTCTTAGAAACGCCATTACAAGAAGTAATATACCTATTATTACAGAGATGACTGAAGGCCAAGGAATATTTGATATAGCAGATCTTGTTTGTTCTCCATAACTATCCTTTGGATACTCAATTTGATCTCCTATTGAGATCTCTTTCTCTGGCATTGGTCCTATTTGAGTTAATAGATACTCTTTCATAAAAGAATGGACAGTTTAAACTGTATATACATAAAAGGATATCATATATGGAATTTCTAAGCGAGAGGATTTACAACACTTTTGGAGCAACACCTCGTTCTTTACTTTTGATAGCTTCATTCCATCTATCCCCTGTTGTAACATTACTATCTGGCGACACCTGATTTGGTGCTTCAAGCGCAGGAGAAACTAATATCGATGGAGATTGTTCTGAAATTGGTTGCAAAGAAATTTGATCGTTTAAATCGGGCGAAACAACACTCCCACCTGTTTCTATCTCTACTACTTGTGGAGTAATGGTCTCTTGCTGTGGAATAAATTGTTTTTCTGCTTGTTCTATCATAACCTATAATATTATATCATATATTTTCTTTTATCTACAAGTAACTCCCTATCTAAATCCTTCTTTCTCTCCTCATCTCTCTTCTCATGTATCTTTTTACCTCTTGCTAATGCTATCTCTACTTTAAAAAGAGGACCCTTAGAGTAAATCTTAACAGGTATTAATGTTAAATTCCCCTGTCTCATTTTACTCTGTAAGTATATCAATTCCCTAGCTTTAATCAATAACTTCCTAGACCTTGAAGAATCATAGTTATCAGAACCATCGTATTTATACCTCGGAATATCAGTATTTATTAACCATAACTCTCCATTTAATATTTTTACATATGAATCACCCAAGTTACATCTTCCAGACCTCAAAGATTTAACCTCAGCACCAGCAAGTTGTATTCCAGCTTCCAGTTTCTCTAATATTTGATAGTTATGAAGTCCTTTTTTATTTATTATATCCATTCCCAATTATATCATTACAATCTGACTTTCCATATTGAAGTGCTATCAAGGATATATGCGGCACTCTCGTCACGATTAACAACAATGCCTTTAACATCCTCCCAAGCCCCCTCTTGTTCAAAGATATATTGATTTAACAAAAGTAATTCGTTTGGATGTCTTTTCTCTTGAGATTCAACAGGTTTTTCAAATTGTAATACTCTTTTTTCTTTATCATCAAAAATGTATAGATTTCTATTCAAGTCCCCAGTTGTATATGCTGCCTTAGGATCCATTATTGGAGTATCTAACCCTATGATAGAAATTGGAGATTCAACCATCCCATTCGTTCCTGCTACATATCTAAAAATACCATTTTCAACTTTAGCTGTAATATATACACTTAATTCATCTGCAAACACCTCTCTCGCGTTTTGGTACTCTTCTTTGCTCAAGTATGGAGAAATCAAGGAGTATCCACCATCATAGTTTACAGATTTAAGTAAACTTTTTTCTTCTGTATCTAGTATATATGCATTTTCGTTAATAGTGAGCATCGCAAATTCAACCATATTATTTAATTTAATACTCTCTATACTTAATCCACTTAATTTTACAAATGGCTGAAATATTCCATCTTTGTAGTTTGATTTTACTATCCCATTAACCATATCTAAAACAAATACCCCCGTTTCTGTTGTATATACCTTTGATGGCTTCTGCAAAAGTTTATTTGAATCAGAGATATTTTCTACTTTCTTGTCATACAGCGAAATGCTAAAAACAGATTTTGTTCCCATATCAGAAAGGATAAGGAGCTCCCTTCCATTACTATCCCTAAATATTGCAATATCTTTAGGAGAGGAATCTTGATTTTGTGTGAAAGAATCATAGTATTTCTCAATTGAACCCTCTTTTGAAGATAGCCTGTTTCTGTTGTATAAAGAGTCCGAAATACCAAGTACCTGTCTATTTAATTCTTCGTATTTTTCCATATCCTTGCTACCAAGTTCTTCAGGAATCTCATTAAGTTTATCTGAAGCTTGTAATACTGACATACTAACAGTTTCCCTGTCTGTCCCGAGTTTTGAGTTTGCAGTATTTAATAGATCTTCTACTTCTGTAAATATTGTATTAGCAGTTTTACTCCTCTCTCTCGCTTCTTTCTGATCAATTGTGAATTTAACACCTCCAACTAAAACGGAGATTCCTAAAAGAATAAAGAGTAATATCTTAAACCTATGAGCCCTCTGATTTTTCTGTTTATACCCATCTATTTTAAACTCTTTAAATTCTTTCTTTTTCTTTACATTAATTTGAGAGAATTTTGCTGATACACCTCTAAACCATCTCTTTTTGCCTAATTTAGAAGAGATTGAAGTCTGTAGTTTGTTTTTACTCGCCTTATAGAAGTTATTTACTCTTTGAAAGGCTTTTGTTGATTTTTCCTTAATAAATGATGATGATTTTTTAAGAACTGGTTTAACAAAGGCTGTTTTAGAAGTAACCTTTGAAAGGACCTCTCTCAAATCTTTTTCTGAGGATACTCCTTTAAATATATTCTTCTTACTGATTTTAACTTCTGGAACATAGTCAGTTTCTTTAGGTTCTTTAGGCATAAGCTTTTTTATTGATATCTTCTTTTCTAATTTCGCCTCTTCTTTGCATTCAGCCACACTATTGCTTATCTCTTTTTCAATTTTAGAAAATACTACCAACCCCATATCATCCAAAACATCATTACCTAACTGCTCAAGTGAACTAATTATCTCCTCCCTATTTTTCTTTCCTATCAACTTAGGCATATTTTCTTTAATATATCCCTTACTTGAAGCGAATACTAAGTCATTTTTCTCAAGAGCAATTGCTGCTGTTTTAGCTTTTTTACTCTCTAACATTTCAAAAATATCTACCAACCTACAATCTTTGTAAACATATATATCACTCTCTCCCAAGACTCCTATGTACATACCTCCGTTACTTGATACAAATATTATAAAGTTAATATCTACACCATTTTTACCAATCTCTGTATCATTTACAATCAACTGTTTAACTCTTCTAGTAGCCTCTGTTAGTCCTAATTTAAGGGATTCGTTAATTGAATCAGTTTTAGAATATTCAAAACCATCTATAATTCCATCCCAAGCGAATTTCACTATTTTATCTCCTGATATTTCTACAGAAGAGGAAACACTTAGTAATCCATACATATCTACTTCAAAATCACCCTTTCCTCTTTTAGCACTTTTATAGTTAAAAAGTGATATATATGATGTTCTTAATTTTGAATTGTTTATATATTTTGAAGCAGTAATTGGCATTCTTTTATCCTAATACAATTATTATTACCCCAACAAGACAAATTATCAAAGAAATTAGTAAGTTGAGAAATACAAGTACTCTCAT
>CAZYGQ010000028.1:0-1741 GCA_964647075.1 uncultured Candidatus Saccharibacteria bacterium | reverse complement strand
ATCTTTTCCAATCGTGCTTCTGAATATGAGTGGTAGAAAGCGTTTTCTAATTTTACTACTACTACTCTTCTATCTGTAATTACTACTACAGAGTAATACCATTTTATAATTGTAGTTATTAGTATATTTATTGCAACAAGAATTCCTACTACAAAAAATCCTATATATATAACTGGGGAACTAAAGGCATTAAACAAAACAGAGATGTAGGTGAGTAAAACCGGTAATAGCAAGAATAGAAGAATAAAAAGCATCTCTTTAACATATCCAATCCAATGTACTCTAACAACAAGTACTACATCTTCTCCTGGATCTTTACTGTAAAAATGTAATTTCTTTGGAAAGATTGTAAATCTATTAAATGTACCCTGAGACTCTCCCTTGTTAAGTCTATCCATAAAGGAGCTCTCCATCTTACTAAACTTCTTAGGTATTTTTCTATTTCCTTCCTTCATACTATTGAAAGAATAGCATAATAATATATAGATTAACAGAGTATTTACTTCTTATGTATGTTGATATGAACAAACCCACTTTGAGGTATTCTAAGGTATCCTGGAGCACGAAGGTTATATACTGTTTTAAAATCATTTCCCGGGACAACAAAAATTCCTGCATTGGTAGTAAATGTTACTGTTCTGGTAGAGCCATTTGAATTTGAAACAATTACATCAGAAACTGAAGTAACTGGCTTAGCTGCGAGATTTCTTAATTCGCTATGTGTATATGGATTCCCGGATGAGTGACAGGCATCGAAAACAGGCACTATTCTACTATCAGACCTGTTATTGGCAACCCAAACTTGATATGCATTTATTAAGTCCGCAGTTTCAACTTGAGATAACCAAGGCTTTCTACTACAAGTTGAACTACTTTCACTATACCCATACCTATACCACATCTTGTAAAACCAAGAAACTCCTGAAATACTATCCCATGCCCTACTAGTCCAATCCCCATCTCCAGTTTTATCAGTTGTATCCCAACCAGAGGTATTACTCCATCCCCCATGTACAGCTGCGTACTGTGTAGAGAAAGGATTGCCGGCTGTATCTGTTAAAATGACTCCCCTAGTCGCTTCAACTGCCTGCTTCCAGGCTCCTGTTTTTTTACTGCTACCTACTACCTGACAAGACTCTGTAGTACAAATAGATTTCCCCCCATTTCTTGTATAGTTAATTGCGTATGTTCTAGCTGCGATTGCCTGTGCCTTTAAGACTTCAATTGGCCATGATTCTGGGACCTCGTTTAACCTTAATAGGTAATCATCTTCGAAATTTAGTTCTCCATATGTAGTTGTAGAGATATTGGTCATTATTGATTGTTCTACCCCTCCTATTACAACAGAACCTGTTCTAAATACTTTGCCTGGATAGTATGCATTTAATATTTGTTGATAGTTTTGACCAGCATTAGCTCTAGCTTTTGCTCCCCACTGGCTCATTCCATTTCTATGTGTATACGCTCCAATTGCAAAAACACCAAAAGATCCGCTTGGAGCATTTGCCTTAAATCCTGCAAGAGATGAATTGAAGTCGACATTACTAGGAACAGAATCCGCATCAACATGTGTCCCTCCCTGTCTAACGATAATTAACTGATACTGTAAATCAGATAACTGTGTAGAGAGCCCATTTATGGTCCTTTTTACACTATTCTGTTGCGCTATTTGTGCATTTAACTCCTTCTGTACCCTACTCTTTTCTGCAGCTACTAACGCATATGATTGATCTAATTCTTT
>CAZYGQ010000027.1:2632-9730 GCA_964647075.1 uncultured Candidatus Saccharibacteria bacterium | reverse complement strand
TATATTTAAATAAGAAATAATTTAAAGGAGTATTATGTTGGAGGTAAGAGATTTAACAATAGAAACAACTAATGGAAAGCCCCTTGTTTCAAACCTTGACTTTGTCCTTAATAATGATGATAAAATGGCCATTATTGGTGAGGAAGGGAATGGTAAAAGTACTTTGCTTAAAGCAATAAATAATAGCAAAGAGATTGAAAAATATTGCAAACTATCGGGAGAGGTATTAAAGAATAATTTGGTTATTGGATATCTTGAACAGTCCTTAAATCCAAATTGGGATAGTAACTTGGTTTATGAGTATTTTCTTAAAGATTCCCCCGAGGAAGAGGTGAATATAGACAGATATGAGAATCTAAATGATGTCGCAAAAGAGTTATCTAAGATTGGAGTTTCTCCCAAGATATTAGAAAGTGAACGACTAATTGGTACTTTAAGCGGAGGAGAAAAAGTTAAAATTCAAATTGCCAAATTACTTACGCATTTGCCAGATGTCTTGCTTTTGGACGAGCCTACAAACGATTTGGATATTGAGACTTTAGAATGGCTAGAGGGTTTTATTGTTAATTCAAATATCCCCATTATCTTCGTTTCCCATGATGAAACTTTGCTTGAGGGAACTGCTAATCTAATACTTCATATGGAGTATGTAAAAAGTCAAAAGAAGGCAAGACATACTCTTCAGCGAGGGGATTACAAATCGTATGTTGAAAGTAGAACTACAGAGATCTCTAAAAGAGAGCAAGATTATGGAAGAGAGAAAAGAGAGTACGAAGAAGCAAAACAAAAACTTGGCCATAGAAAGAGTATTGTAAGGAGTGCACAAGAGAGGATTAAGGATTCTTCTGTGAGAAGAAGATTGAACAAGGAGATGCATGTTATTAAGGCAAGGGAAAAAGTTATTGAGGGGAGTAGAAAAACACAAAAATTAGAAATTGAGGACCCAATATATTTCTCTTTCGATAAAGATTCTGTTCTTCCAAATGGAAAGAGAATTATTGAATTACATTTAAATGAGTTAAGTATAGGAGACAGGGTTTTAGCCAAAGACATTGAGTTAGGAGTATATGGTCCTACTAAGGTTGGGATTATTGGAACCAATGGGGTAGGCAAAACAACCTTACTTAGGGAGATTCACAAGAGGTTATCCAATGTAGAGAATATTAATGTTGGGTATATGCCTCAGAACTACTCAGAGGTTTTAAACGATAAAGATATAGTTATGGATTATTTGGTTAGCGATTTAGAAGAGATAGATTTTGATAGAATATCTGCATTTATTGGAAGAATTAAGCTTAATTGGGATGAGATGAATGGCTTTATAGGAGAACTTAGTTATGGACAGAAAGCAAAATTAATACTGCTTAAGATGATGTTAGATAAAAAAAACGTATTGCTTTTAGATGAGCCTACTAGAAATCTTAGTGCATTATCCAATCCAGTAATACGAGAAGTATTAAAAGATTTTGAGGGTTGTATAATTGGAATATCACATGATAGGAAGTATCTTAAAGAGGTTTGTGATGTTGTATATAGATTAGAAATGGATGGTTTAAAAAAGACCGCTATTAAGTAGGTTATGAGGAGAATTCCTTTGTTAAGTATTTGTTCATTTTTCCCTGTTAGAATATCTCTTTATGATTAATAATCCAATCTCTTATTAAGCATTTAAAAGAGAGCAACAAACTATTAAGGATACTAACTCCAAATAGAATATATTCTTCACTTTTAAAAGAGTTTAACGATAATATTACGAGATTAGATTTATTAAGAGATATATTAGAGAAAAAAAAGGACGGAGATCCGCAATCGATCGAAACCTTAAGCGACTTAACTCCGTCATCGTGATTAGGAGTATTTTAAAAGATTATTAAGATAGAGTCAAGAAGAAAGATTAAAACCATTACTTATTATTAACAACATTTCTTGCTATAATTAGCAACGTAAGTTAAATATCTTACAAACCAAGGTGCAATCAAAAACCATTAAACAAGTTAAAACTCCCCACGACTGTTACATAATTTTGACATCTAAATGTAATCAAAGATGTCTACACTGCTATGGTAATTACGGTATGTATGTTCCACCAAATGAATTAACTGGAAAAGAGTGGGATTTAGTCTTCCAAGATTTAGTTAAGAACAATGTGTTTTATGTAAATATTTCTGGAGGTGAACCAACTGTTCATCCAGATTTTATAGAGATATTGGATTCTCTTAAAAAGCACAAACTTCACTTTATAATGACTACTAACGGTTTGTTTTCTGAAAAGGTCTTAAAAAAAATTATAGAGCTAGAAGATTTATTAATAGGGCTTAAAATTAGTTTAGATGGTCCAGATTATATTAGTAATGGATTTATAAGAAGGGATGTAGAAAAGAAAATAAATGAAAATGAGTTTAATAGAACATTAGCCAATTTCAAAAGATTAAAGCAGGAAAACATTCCTTTCACAATAGCGACATGCATACATAAAAAAAACATTAATAGAATGGATAATATGTTGGCTCTAGTATTGGAACTAAAACCTATTAGTTGGTATCTTTCAACAATTTCTACATCAGGTAGATCCTTTGATAATTTAGAAATTTTTGCTTCTGATTCTGAGTTAGAAAAAAAGGAATGGGATAATATTAAAAAAGTTTGCGACGAGAATGATATATTTGTTAACTATATTGATATGCCCTTTGCTTCTGCAAAGAAGCAGAAAAGAAAATTCTACTATCAATGTCCAGCAGCTAAAAGTTTTTGTGAAATTAATTCGGATGGTATTGTCTCTCCTTGTCCTCTAGCTAGGGTAAATATCCCTTCAGAGTATCTTAAATTTGAAAATATCCGTGATAAAAGTATAAGAGAGATTTGGAATGGAGATGCTTTTAGCAAATTTCTTACATTATCAAAGCAAGGTTGTGATGGATGTAATGTAAAAGACAAATGTGATAGATGTATTCCACAGAGTATTCTTTGGTTTGGAGATCATAGATTTCCTCCTCCACATTGTATCCAGAATGCAAAGAATCTGGATCTTAAACATCAAAAAGAGCTTGAAAATCTTCTTACAGAAAAAATGAAAGAATACGATCGAAAAAATTATATAAGTATTGAATAAATATGGAAAGATATATATTAAACAAACATATTAGATTTAGAAAAGAGGATGGGTATATTCTGGTTTGTAATTGTAAGAGGTTACTTGATTATGAACTACCAATAGAATATTTTAATTTTCTTGTGAGTTTGAAGAAATGGATTGATATTAAAGATATTAGTAAGGAGAATTTAATAGTACTTAAGGATTTCGAGATTTTGGATATAGTTGTTAAAGAAGGTAAGAAAGTAAAAGAGAAACGAGAAGATATTTTCGAAAAGCTTAGTTATGATGATAGTGAATTCGTTTGATGAACAAAGATGTAATAAAGATTGCAGTAGTCTCAGAGAGTTTTTTTATTTATGAAAAGGCGAAGATAAAGATATCTCCAAGAGGTTCAAATATTCTTTTATGGAATGTGATTCGTATCCTTACCAAAAACAAGGGTATTAAATTTGAAATATACCAATTAGGAAGTGAAGACTCGGTAGTTGAGTATGAGGGATTAACAATAAAGACCTTGGAAGCCAATGATTATTTTGATTATAAGGAGAGGTTAAAAAATATTTCCTTTGATACAGATATTTTGCATTATAATAATATAGATTTATTTAGTATTAAAAATAAATGTATAAATACAGCAACTATTCATACAAATTCATTTTTAGAAAAAGAGTCTGCGTACAAATGGCTTAATAGAAAAGCCTCACTATTTGACAGTATTGTTGTTGTGAATGATGAATATCTTAAGCGGTATGATCATTTAGGTAGTAAGATGAAATTAATAAAGAATGGTATCCCATTAGAGATATTTGAATTTATGGAAAAGAAATTTGTTAAAAATAAAGATATTAAAATTCTTTTTCCTAATCTTAATTCTCCAAAAAAGAATAGAGGGTTTGCAATAGAACTTATTCAAAAGCTTAATAAAGGGAGAACAAAATATAAATTAATATTAACGGGAGAATCTGAGGATTTGGGTATAGACAAGGGGTTATATGATTTCGTAGATAGAGTTGATTATGGAAAAGATATGGCAAAACTATATCAAGATTGTTTTATTACCATTATCCCGAGTATTTCTGAAAGTTGCAGTTTATGCTCCTTAGAAAGTATGGCATGTGGTACAGTAGTCATTGCAAATGATATCCCAGGTATATCAAGTTATATTACTAACAAAAAAGATGGATATTTGGTTTCAACAAGCGATATAGATAAGTGGATTTCGATTATTGAAATGTTGGTTAATAGCCTGAAAGAGTATAGCCTGATTGCTAATAATGCTAGGAATACAGTAGAAAAAGAGTATAATTCAGAAAGAATGGCATATGAATACTATGATATGTGGGTTAATTTAATAGAAAGAAAAAATGGAGAAGCATAAGATATTGGTAATTACTGCTCATCCAGATGATGCTGAATTAATGTTTGGTGGTACAATCGCAAAATATACTAGGAATGGTCATGAAGTAGAGATTTTGGCTGTAACATCGGGGGAGAATTGGAATAAATTAGGTAATACTAATTTGGAAGAAGTAAGAAGGATTAGGGAAGAGGAAGCAAAGGATGCAGCGAAGATATTAGAGGTGAAGAATATTCGTTTTTTAAATCTTGAGGATGGGAAACTTAATAGGTATGAATTAATGCCTATTCTTGTGGAAGAGATTCGCAAGAGTAATCCTAATTATATCCTTACACATTCTGAACAAGAGGGTCACTATGATCATAAGGAAATTAGTTATAGCGTTAAAAGGGAATGTAATATTGATGGAGAACCAGCTCCCATTATAAATCCATATTTAAAGAGTAAATATAATCCAGTTACATCATTTAAAGGTTTATATACATCCAATCCTATTATAAATGGGATTAATCCTAAAACAGTATATTTATCCCTTGAAAAAGAAGATGTTGAGAGAAAAATTGAGGCTATTCTTTGTCATAAGAGTCAGTTTCAAGATAGGACAGGAATGGTCGATAAGATAATGACGGAGGCTCGTTTCTTTGGTAATCTTTCTAACGAAAAATATAGTGAATTACTAATGAGTATATCTTCTATTTCCTCTCATAAGGTAGATTTTTTAGTAGATAATTTTTAATAAATATTATTATGGATTCTATAGAACCAAATTTTGAATCTAGAAAGTCGGATATTAGCTTTCTAGAAAATGTGGGTATCGAAACAGGGGATGCATCCTCTGCATATATTGCTACATATACCCCATATTTTAAAAATGTAGCAAAAAGAGAGTTAGAAGAAATTGATGATTCTGTTCATGTTGCAAGCAGTATTTCTGACGGTCTTGCCCTTATTACTTCGAAAAAAGATCAGAATGATTTCTTGGAAAAGGTAAGTAGTGAATCTCCTATTTTCCTAAAACATATTATGCCGATTATGGATGCAGGGAAAATAGAGAAGGAATTAGAAAAGGATAAGGAGATATTACTAAATAGTACGCAAGGAATTGTAGATATGAAGAGTGGTAGTAAATTTGCAGTACAGTGTAGGGTTGTTGGTGGTAGTTTACCTTATTCTGCAAAAGATATTGAGGTACATATTGGAAATGTCTATTATGAGAAGGGTAATATACCAACCTTTTCTGATAGAGAGATATTGAATGATGATATTTTTGTTATATCCATCCTCTTACATGGTAATACTTTCTTCACGGGATTTTCAAAAAGTAGTGAAAATTTGAACTTCCATAGTGATGAAGCAAGAATTAGAGCAAGAGCAGGAGGAAGGGAAATCTCAAGAGCAGAGAATAAATTAATGGAAGCGTTAGCTACATTTAAAGTTGAATTAGACGGAAAAGGTACAGCACTAGATTTAGGAGCAGCTCCTGGTGGGTGGAGTAAAGTACTCGCAGATTACGGTTATAATGTATTGGCAGTAGATCCTGCGGCTCTACATCCAGATTTGGAAAGTAATCCTAAAATAAAGCACCTAAAAGTTAAATCTCAAGATATTCATTTGCAAGAGCCTTTGGACCTAATAGTTAATGATATGAATATGGATCCACAAGATACTGCAGTGATAATGAATGAAAACGCATATCTTCTAAAAGAACGTGGCTTGGCTATTGTTACACTTAAGTTACCAAATCATGCTCAAAGGAGTATTGCAGAGTCAGTAAAAATACTAGAGGATGAATATGAGGTTTTAAAGATTAGGAGTTTATTCCATAATAGACAGGAAGTAACTGCTTTATTGCAAAGAAAAGTTAAATAGAATATACTATAAGAATAATTTTAACCATTACTACTATGAAGGTCAATCCAGGTACAAGTGGTTTAGCTCAGAATATTAGCTCAAGAGCTAATAGTTTCTCAGCAGCAACTAAGGTAGTTCAAGTTGTTCAAATGGCTGGTTGTTCTCAGAACGAATATTAATTCGTAGAGAAGAACAAAATTGGGGGGAGAAATCCCCCCTCTTTTTTAATTCCGAGTATGAAATTTAGCATATCAAAAGAAAAAGCAATTGTTGGAGTGTGGGGAATTCAGGATTGGAGTGGGAATCCATCTCCTGGATGGTCTGAGTACTGTCCTACACATGATCATTCCTTTGGCATTATAGATAAGGATGGAAATGTAGAGTGCTCTATAGAATTGGAAAGATTGACTAGAAAAAAACATGAGTATAGGATGTCTAAACATATAGAGAGTTTCACACATTTACTCCCAGAGGATTTTATTGCAGTATCTGTAAATCATTATGCAGGTACCTCCTTTATATCCGAAAACGGCCTATGGAGGATAGAGAGTACTCCGTTTAACATCTCAGATCTAATAGTTAGAACAAAGGCCTTTATCAACAGAAAAGAAAGAGAAGCATATATATGTTCTCATGAGTTAGCTCATATTGGTTCGATATTACCTTTTGTAGTAGATTTCCAAGAGAATAGCTTACTTGTACATGTAGATGGATTAGCTTCAGAGTCTTGCTTCTCGGTTTTTCAATATATAAATGGCGAAATAAAATATATTCATCATGGTTGGGAGCCATTAGA
>CAZYGQ010000027.1:0-2532 GCA_964647075.1 uncultured Candidatus Saccharibacteria bacterium | reverse complement strand
CCAAAAAGAAACAGGTTCTACCAGTCTGTACTTCTCAGGCGGTTCTGCTTTGAATATTAATTTAAATACTAGATTTGAATTCTCAGATATATTTAATAGTGTATTTGTTCCTCCTTGTTGTTCAGATACAGGTCTTGCCCTTGGAGCAATCTCTATCGTTCAGAAATTAAGGGGAGGAGTTATAAAAAAACACTCTCCCTTTTTATGTTCCATTGGAGTAGAAGAAAAGAAAGTAGTAAAACTTCCTGAGGTATTGATTGAAGAGATAGTAGATAGACTATATAGGGAAGAGGTCATGGGCGTTTGTATAGGGTATTCTGAGAGTGGACCAAGAGCTTTAGGTCACAGAAGTTTATTAGCTATACCTTCTTCTTTAAAAATGTATGATAGGGTTAATACCGAAATTAAAAAAAGAGAATGGTACAGACCTTTGGCACCAATCATTATCGATGAGTTAGCAGAGATGGTTTTTCCTAATTCTACAAAAACTGATTTATCAAAATATATGCTATGTAATTTTAATGTTAGTAAAGAGTGGAAGAAAAAGATACCTGCTGTTGTTCATGTAGATGGTAGTGCAAGAGCACAGGTAATATATAAAGGGGATAAACAGTTAGAACCTATTTATCAAATTTTAAAGAGAATGTGGGAGAAATACGAGATACCTTGTTTAATAAATACCTCTTTTAATGGTCCTGGTGAACCTATTGTTCATACTGATGAGAATGCTATCTCTACAGCAAAGAATTTAGGAATTAATTTTGTATTACTTGATGATAAGATTGTAGATACAGCAGATAATGAAAAATAAATGTGATATAGCTCTCATTGCACCTCCTTGGTGGTTAATACCTTCAGAAAACACTCTAACAGCGACAGAGCACTTAGTAGAGGACTATGCATATCATTTAAAGAGGTTAGGGTGTAGTAATGTTATATTTTCAAGAAAAAAGGATAGTACCGACAGATTTGATATTTCAGATTTAAATAGGTATTCAAATACACATATATATACTAAGGTTTCAAAGATAGATAGGAGCTGTTTTAAAAAAGACGGTATATTCTTCTACCTAATATATATCTTAAAAGTTTCTTTTAATATTAATAGGTTAGGGATAACAAAGATAATTGTTTTTCAAACATTTCCATTTTGTTTTTGGTTAAAAGTGTTCAATCCTAAGAGTACAGTATTGTTTCATATTGGAGGACATGAACTTTCAAAAAGAGAAAACTACTTTAATTATGGGTATATATCAGATAGATTAGGGGAGATAGTTATAAAAAAAGCAGATTATGTTCTAGCAGTTAGTAAACATATTCAAGGGGGAGTAATTAGTAGATTCCCACAGTTTAGGGATAGGGTTAAGGTGGTATATGCAGGTATAGATACAGATATTTTTAAGAGAAGAGAGGGTAATACTTCTAATCCGATAATTATATTTGCAGGTAGGGTAGTTCCTGAAAAGGGTATATATTTACTAGTTAATGCATTTAAAAATTTAAAAAAAGAATTTAAAGAATTAAAACTATATATTATTGGAGAGAGCTTAGGACCTAATATCCCAATTGGTTTTGATGATATATTTAATATAGATGGGGTAAAAAGATATAAACTATTACCCAGAAAGCAACTAGCTAGGGTATTACGTGAGGGCAGTATATTTGTATATCCAGTAATAATGGAAGAGGCGTTTGGATTAGCTCCAGTAGAGGCTATGGCTTCTGGTCTTGTTACGGTAGTTTCTAATTCTAAATCAGGGTATAGGGAAATAATAAAGGAGGGGGTAAATGGTTACTACTTTAAGTATAATGATGAGAGAGATTTAGAGAAGGTTTTAAAAGGGGTTCTTCTTTCTTTAGATAAACAGGATATAATTAGGGAGAATGCTATTAATACAGTAAGAGAGAGTCTTAATTGGGATAAATGTATAGAAGAAACAGTAAAATATTTTCAATAGAATCCCCAAGAATGAATCCTAATTCCTATTTAAGTATTTTTTAATATCAAATTAGTACAATATCTTTTTATGATTAAAAATCATAAAGAGATTAATTATGCTTTTATAGATAGTCAGAATCTTAATTTAGGTATTAGAAGTAAGGGATGGGAATTAGATTTTAAGAAGTTTAGGATATATTTAAATGATAAATATAATGTTAAGAAAGCATTTCTGTTTATTGGATATATCAAAAGTAACAAGAAACTGTACTCAAATTTACGCAAAGTAGGTTATACATTAGTATTTAAATCTGCAATTAGATACAAGAGAGATGGAAAGTATACAATTAAAGGTAATGTAGATGTAGAGCTAGTAATGACAGCTATGATTGAGATAAAGAATTTTAATAAGGCAGTTATAGTTTCTGGGGATGGTGATTTCTACTTCTTAGTTAAATATTTACATAGCAAGAATAAATTAGAAGCTCTGTTAGTACCTAATAAAAAATATTCCAGTCTATTAAGAGAGTTCCAAGAGAATATTTTTATCTTAAGTCTAGAAAAGAATCTTTTAGAAAAACAAAGGACGGAGA
>CAZYGQ010000026.1:0-10425 GCA_964647075.1 uncultured Candidatus Saccharibacteria bacterium | reverse complement strand
AGTAATTACTTGGAAGGATACTGTATCCCCCATTATTATGAAAATATTAAATACTCTCATTATGATCTTAGGTATGTATTTTGTATTTAAACTTTTTGATTTTAAGTTAGATACTACAAAGACAGTATCAATCATTGTCCTTTCGGTAATTACATCATCTGTAGGATTACTTCTCTACCTCTTAGGTTCCAAAATATTTTCTAAATCAGAGTATGAGATGTCTATTAATATGATAAAGAGAATAATAAATAGAATCAAAAATGGTAATGGTAGTAAATTAGTGAAGTAATGTAATGAAAAAATTCTTTCACTCAATATTGAAAATATTCTCAATACTCTTAATTGGAGTATTAATATTTTTTGGATTGATATTTTTAAAATACAGAAATTGGGAGACGAGTTTCGAAAAGGAAATTGAGATTGATAATTTAATTGATCTAGATATTGCTAAATCAATTGACCTAGGGGCAAAAATTTCTACCTTTGCTCTTTCTACAGAAGATGTAGAATTTCTTCAGTTAGATGTCTCAGAAATTGGAAGTGAAATATTTAATACCTTAGATTCTTACTTAGGAGAAAAGTTAATTCTTGAAAAGATATATATTGTTCCCTCTAATTCTAAATGGGTCATATACTCTCAAGTAAGATATGAAAAATTTTTAGTATGGTTTTCATTTGATGTAAACAAAGATAGTATACAAAGTGCCCAGATGTATGTTACGCAGATCAATATTGGACCTTTTAGGATAAGCGAGTATGTTAATTGGGTAGATGCAGTAAATACTGGTATAGCCGACTCTATTATCACTTTAAACGAAAATGGGTTAGTAGGTAGATATATTGAAAACATCGAGTTACTAAACAATTCTGTTGTTTTAAAAGGATCTAGATATT
Organism: uncultured Candidatus Saccharibacteria bacterium; assembly: GCA_964647075.1. Classification (GTDB taxonomy): domain Bacteria; phylum Patescibacteriota; class Dojkabacteria; order SC72; family SC72; genus UBA2259. The sequence goes on along the minus strand of CAZYGQ010000026.1, from coordinate 9,531 downwards.
GACATTTTACTCATATCAAATTAGAATACTTGGCAGTCTGTTTCTTAAGTTGCTAATTAATTTGTTAAAATACAAAAATGGCAAAAGAAATTTCGTTACAACCTTTAGGTAATAGAGTATTAATTAAACCAGAAGATATTCAAGAGAAAACTCCAGGTGGTTTAGTAATCCCCCCAAATGCTTCAGATGAAAAGAAACCTTCTTTTGGAAAGGTAGTTAAGCTTGGAAAAGGAAAAGATGCAAAGGGTGTTGCACTCAAGTTTGATGTAAAAATCGGAGATATGGTGTATTTCAAAAAGTACGCTCCTGAAGAGATTGAAATAGAGGGAGATACACTTTACATATTAGATACTGAAGATATATTGGCTGTTGCCAAATAACTAGATAAATTTTAAACATATACTACTATGGCAAAATCAATAATATATGATGAAGAGGCTAGAAAAGCACTTAAAGCAGGTGTAGATACAATTGCAGATGCAGTTAAAACTACATTAGGACCTAAGGGTAGAAATGTAGCTATTGCTAAATCCTTCGGTTCTCAAGTTGTTACTAAAGATGGTGTTACTGTAGCAAAAGAGATTGAAGAGAGAGATCCTTTTAAAAATGTAGGTGTAGAGATGCTTAAGGAAGCTGCTAGGAAAGTAAATGATACTGCAGGAGATGGTACTACTACTGTTACTGTACTTGCTCAAGCTATTGCTAATGCAGGTTTTAGAAATGTTACAGCAGGTTCTAATCCAATTGCACTAAAAAGAGGATTAGATAAAGCAGTTAGTTTAGTTGTAGAACAGTTAGTTAAATCTTCAAAAAAGATTAAAAATTCAGAAGAGATATCTCAGGTAGCTACTATATCTTCTAATAATGATAAAGAGTTAGGAGATATGATTGGTACGGTATTTGAGAAAGTAGGCAAAGATGGAGTTATTACAGTAGAAGAAGCAAAGGGTTTTGATGATGAGGTTGAATATACAGAAGGTATGCAGTTTGATCAGGGATATGTAAGTGCATACTTTGTAACAGATGGAGAGAGCTTAGAAGCTGTAATGGATAATCCGTATATTTTTGTAACAGACAAAAAGCTTTCTAATCTTCAAGATATTCAAGCTATTGCAGAGAAAGTTCTTTCTGCAGCAGATAGACCATTAGTAATTATTGCAGATGATATTGAGAATCAGGCATTGGCAACTCTAGTTGTAAACAAATTAAGAGGCACTCTTAATGTTGTTGCTATTAAAGCTCCAGGGTTTGGAGATAGAAAGAAAGAGATGCTTAAAGATATTGCAGTAGTTACAGGTGCAGAGTTCATATCTGAAGAGGTAGGTAAAACATTAGATTCAGTTAGTCTTACTGATTTAGGTGGTGCTAAGAAAGTAATAATTAGTAAGGAAGAGACTGTAATTGTAGAGGGTAGTGGTAGTAAGAGTGATATTAAAAAGAGAGTAAGTGAATTAAAAGCACAAATAGAAAAGACATCTTCAGAGTATGATAAAGAAAAGTTACAGGAAAGACTTGCTAAGTTAGCAGGGGGTGTAGCTGTAGTAAAGGTAGGTGCAGCTTCAGAGGTTGAAGCTAAAGAGAAGAAGGCTAGAGTAGAAGATGCTATTAATGCAACACGTGCAGCTATTGAAGAGGGTGTTGTTGCTGGTGGTGGTTTAGCATATCATAATGCAAAGGCTGTATTAGAAAAGGTTAAGTTTGATGATGCAGATGAGCAGTTAGGTTTAGAAATTCTTAAGGGTGTTCTTAGTGAGCCTTTAAAACAGATTGCACAAAATGCAGGACAGGATGGTGCTGTAGTTGCATCTCAATGTCATGGTAATATCGGTTACAATGCTAAAACAGATAAATATGTAGATATGCTTAAAGAGGGTATTATTGATCCTGTTAAAGTAACTAGATTAGCATTGGTTAATGCTGCATCAGTGGCAACCATGTTAATTACTACAGAAGCAGTAGTAGCAGAGATACCAGAGGAGCATAAGCATGATAACCCAATGGCTGGTGGTATGGATGGTATGATGTAATACATATATTAATGGATTATAAAAGGGACTCTTAGGGGTCCCTTTTTGTTTGTCTTCTATTTAATTATCTGCTACTATTAATATATTAAAAAGTCTTTAATTTGTTATATATATATATATATATTAAATGAATAGATTCCTTACTTTTCTCTTAGGAGTAATACTAACAATAGGGGTAATATTTCTTTTCTTTAAACCAAATAAAGAAGTTAATGTGTCAGAGTTAGAAGGGGATGTTAGAGGTATATATAGTAAGTTAGTAGAATTAGGATATACACAGGATTTAACGGATGATGATATTCAGTTGGTAGTTGAAAAAATTCAAGAGTCTTCTAATTGGATACCTCAGGGAACAGTTACATCCAATGATGTAGTAGAGGGTAAGACTTTTTACAATAGGTCTAGGGAGATTCAAACAGGTACATACAAACCAGAAGAGTTTGATTTTTTAGGTAATGCTACTGCGAGTGATGTATTGGAGGGTAAACAGTTCTATTCAAATGCTAAGGAGCTTTTAACAGGTACGCTTAAGATGCCAGTAGTAACATCAACTATATATAAGGGAGATGCATTAGTAACAGATGTAATGAGTGGTAAGAAGTTCTATTCTAATTCAGGGACATTAAAAACAGGTACATATACTCCTCCAGTTGTATCATATTTAGGAGATGCTCTAGAAACAGAGGTAATGAGTGGAAAGAAGTTCTATTCTAATTCTGGAACCTTACTTACAGGTACATGGTCATTTCTTGGAGATGCTGTAGTAGATGAGGTGTTAAATGGTAAAAAGTTTTACTCTAACTCTGGAACTTTATTAACTGGTACATATACACCTCCAACACCAATAGATTTTAGTAGTATGCAATACAGTACATATGATGATTATGCAGGGATAGACTATGTAAATTATGGAGGAACATTAACAGAGGATTACAAGGGAGAAGAAGCCCAGTGGAGTAAGATATCAAATAACATCTGGAAGGATGAAAGGGCAGGAATATATTGGAGTAGTGATCAGACTCTTACTATGAGAGCCTTAGTTCCCAATTCGAATTCAAACATGTTCACCGCAATGTCTCTAAATACTTGTGATTACTTTAATGCTGTTCCAAGAAGTTCATACGATGGAACGGACCCTGATTGTGGTAATGCAATAAACTGGTGTGCAACATTAGAATTAGATGGTAGAAGTAATTGGTACTTACCTTCACAAAAAGAATTGATGTTAGCATACATAGATGGGATGTATAACCAAGCAGGGGATACATTACAAGAAGCAGCTGAGTTTACAGTAGGGGATGATAGTGAAGTTCATTATGGAAACTATTGGTCGTCGTCGGAGGTTTCCGTCGATTCTCCATACGCATGGCGCGTAGGCCTAAACGTTGGGTATACCGACACCAGCGATAAGACGAATGCGGGCATCGGAGTTCGTTGTGTATCCCGGGACTAGTTTCCAGAATTTGGTAATTTTGTAATTTTTTAATTTACCCATCCACAAAGTGGATGGGTTGTTTTAAATCCCCTTGTATATATCTATTTAAAATTGTAATATCTAAGTGCATGGAGTCTACTATTTAACCTCATTGTAGGCAATGGATAGTAGAGAAAGCCCAAATATTTAAGTCCGTTCTACTACACCTTCTAGGTATTTAAATACAGTTAAACTTTTTAGTTGAAATATTAATCAGTTTTACAGTGGTAAACAAGTTAGTAGAAAGATGTTAGCGTTGGTCTAGCTCGGAGGTTTCCAACAATTCAACAAACGCATGGAACGTAAACCTAAACAATGGAAATACCAACAACAACAATAAGACAAATACAAACAACGGAGTTCGTTGTGTATCCCGGTACTTAGCTTTGGGCTTTACTACTCCATCTATACCAACCATTCAACATCTTACCTATCTCTTCAAACTGATTAACAATGAATGTATATCTCCTGTTATCTATGAGTTTTAATTCATATGCTACCCTAATACGAGTCTTAAGCATATCGAAATGATTACTTGCTTTTAATATATACCCTCTCTTTTTTAAGTTAGGTAAGGTATTAGCAATAATTACACTATCTAATACCTCCCAAACACAATCTGTTATCGACTGACCCAATGTATATTTATACTCCTTTTTAAAATTACTAACTAAAGAGTAAAGATATATTAACAGTTTGTACACACTTCTATACAAAGGCAAATTGTTTGTATTACTCATATATATTATTTTATTAATTTAAAATAGGAATACTCATCTACAGGCTCTAAGTATTCTTTTAAACAACCAAAGTGATTCTCATACATGTTTTTTCTTAAATTAAAACAGTTAACATGTCTAAAATGACCATAGTAAGAATTAATCATAGCTGACATTTTACAAAGCTCTTCTTTAGTAGGAGGGGTATGAAGAGGTAGAACTATCTGTTTCTGATTTTGAGATATTAGTAAAAGACCCTGATTAAAAAGTTTTAATTTGTTTTTTAAGTTACCAACGACCCTTTGTCTTGAAAGAGTATACCTAGGTTTATTTACATACCCGACAAAATCTATACCAGAGTACACAGAGCCATATTTATCTTTGTTAGGATGTAGGGTAAGTTTAAGTTTTTGCTTTATAAATATATCTATCTGTTTTCTCCATCTGTATACATCTTCAAGACTATTAGAAAGAACAACAATATCGTCAACATATCTAGTATAGTATTTGATTTTTAATACTCTTTTTACATATTGATCTAATTCGTTTAAGTATATATTTGCAAAAAATTGAGATGTAAGATTCCCTATCGGAAGACCTTTGTTTTTAGAGACATTAAAAAGAGATTTATGAGGGGGAACCTGTTTAAGTAGGTTGCTATCTCCGCGAATTGAATAGTTTTGAGTTGGATTGTTTTTTAAAATTACTTTGGTTATCCATATTAATTCTTTCTGTGTATTACCTTTATATCCCTTTCTGATATTTTCAATTAATATTTTTTCCAGCACCCCCTTATCTATACATGTAAAGAAACTTTTAATATCAAACTGTCCGTAGTAAGCTTTCTTTGTACAGTTTCTAGATATTTGTCTTATACTTCTTTGAATATATTTTGTAGCACAAAGGGTACCCCTCTCCTTTCTACAAGCAAAAGACGAGTAGATAAATCTTTTTTCAAAATATGGTTCTAAATATGATACTAGTAAATGATGTACGATTCTGTCTTTAAAATTCGCTGCAAATATCTCTCTAATTTTGGGGTATGTGACTGCAAAACATATAGATCTTGAGGGTTTGTATCTATGAGATATTAGCTGTTTTTGAAGTGTAAGTAGATTTTGTTCTAACTCTATCTCGAAATCTAGTGCATTAATTGTATTTCTTTTGTTCTTTCTACAAGAGAGATATGCTTTTAAGAGATTCCCGAAGGTAAATATTATTTTAGAGCTAAAAAGATATTTAATTAACTAATTTTCGTATTCAGTACATATATGTACATGATGAGAAAAACGATTTAAGGGATTAACCTAATAAATCTATCTGTCTTTGTATTAAACCTAATAGTTCTACTTTTAATTTAGCCTTAACCCAATCCTTCTTATTATCTTCTAATACCTCTCCTAAACCATTTAAAATTGTTTTTGAATCTATCTTACTAATATATTTATACAAATCTTTATAGAAAGCTTTTGGCTCTTTACCCGTTCTATGTTTAATAATGTCATAGTTAATCTCATTAATATGAGAAGTCCCTAAAAAATAATGCACATCAAAAAGATCCCTATTAGCTAAAGTAGGCCGATCAGTAATGGTAACCATCTTGTGTGCAATCATATCTCCAATATCCAAGACATTAATCTTAACCCCGTAAAAGGATTTTAATGTGTAATGATTAAATGGATTCTCTCTAGTAGAAATCTCAATTTTAATATTTGTTAGTTTATCTTCGTAACTAACTAACCAAAAGAGAGTATTATATTTATTACTTTGGTCTTTGATAGTGTATTTCTTTGAGAGTAATTCAGTTATTCTATCTACAATTTTCTCTAACTCTTTTGAAGAAAATTTTGGAATTAAATCAAAATCCAAGTCAATAGAGAATCTAGGTAAATCATAAAAGAGCATAGCAGAAGTTCCACCCTTAAAACCTAATATATTACCTAACTCTTTATCTTTGTAAATATCAATTAATATATTAGTTAAATTAGTTTTATGTTTGTTAATGTCTAATGGATTCATTTTTTGTTTTTATTAATAAAGTTAGAGATATTAATATTATTCTCATATACTTCTGTATTTAATTTCAAAATCATATTCCAATCAATTTCTCTTAAATTATCAAAATATTGCTCCCCATCTAAATACAAAATGTCGCATATTGCCCTCTCTTTTGTTGCAATACTTATGTTGTCCGTTTGAATAATGCCTAAAGGATTTAATAATATATTGTCTTTAATCTTTCTATAAATGTATTTTTGATTTTCTAACTCTACCTCCTCTGACCTCTTAGATATTAAATAGATAGAGGAGTATGGTTGAAATACTACCCCAGAATCTTGTAGTACTGTATATAAGCTAATGTAAGAGGGTGACCTATATTTATTTGCGAATTCCTTTTTTGAATAGTTCTTATCAAAGGAATATATTCCATCAGATATTTTATATAATTCCTTTTTATTAATTGCATACGAAATTGCATTATATAAGCTTTTATCATTATTAATATTTAAACCCTTTCTAATGTCCCCTGTTGTAAATACAGTAGACTTTGTATTAATTTTTCTAATTTTACTTCCTATGTTCATAACGTGTAGTCCTGAATAATTCAGTACTACATGTTACGCCATTGTTAATATATTGTCAAGACTTAATATCTAATCTCTTGTGCTAATACCTTACCTAAAACATTACAATTAGTATTTGTATATCTCTCGGTTATTAATCCATTACTATCTCTAATTAATACATAATCATTTGTAATAGGTTTAATATTTTTAGAAATATATACTACACCATCCCTATTAAATTCCTTCCCATCACTATTTATTAACGAAGAATCTATAGCAATACACTCTCTATCTCTTTTTAATATCCATTCTGGACATACATAGTAGTAGTTAGTATGACTCGGGTAAAATCTATTTGATTTAGGGAATGTAGTAAATAATGGAACTTTAAAATCCATTACTGAATATCTCTGAGGAGTATGTCTCTCTACTAACTGAGACTTAGGTACATCTAATGCCCTTGATATACCATCTAGTTTTCTAAAAGGTAGGCTCTCATTCCTTTCATATCTTGATATCATTTCCCATGTTATCCCCACCTTATCTGCTAACTGTTGCTGAGTTAAATTTGCTCTCTCTCTGTATATACGAATATTTTCTCCTATGTAGTTTTGTTCCATGTTTAAGAATTGTACTGGGCAGAGAAATGAAAATGTATAGAATGGAAGTTCTTGTTTAAGAAATCACAGAAAGCCAATTATCCTTTAACCACTTTTTAGAATTGCGGTATTCTTCTTTTAGGCCTCTTTTCTCCAACTCTTTTTTGATAATGCCCCCCTGATGAGGATATCTGAACTTCTTTTCTAAAGGAGAACTAAAACCATGTGTATAGTGGCATAGCTCATGAGCTATGGTTGCCTTAATTACATACTCAGGAACATTATCATATGAAAAGTATCTTGTAATATTTATTAGAGATACTGTTTTGTTATCAAATACTTGCTCATCTAATTTGTATCTCTTAATATATCTTCTAAAGGTATCCATATCTTTAATTAATCTAATACTCCCTAACTGTCTTTTAGAGTGTTTGCCATATTTGATTGTAACTAAATTAGGTCTTGCTACATCACAGAAGTTATTCTCCCAAAGGTCGTATAGTAAATTTTCTAAATATTTGTTATCTCTAACCATTTCTTCATGATATTATAGATATAGAATGAACAGTATTATACAAGAAAAAGTAGTAACCTTGTGGCAAGTAATTAAGTTCTTTTATACTCGATATACAAAGGATGTAGTTATCAGAGATCTCCTCTTTGTAATGGTTACTATATCAGAGATGTTGGGAATTACAGTTGCAGGGAAATTTTTAGATGCGACCATAATTGTAATACAGAATTTTGATAAATTAGACATACAAAGATATTTAGCTTCTGATTCGTTCTTCTATCTATGTATATCGCTCTTACTTCTAATACTAGTAAATATTGGTAATAGGGTAAGGATTAATTTAAAAAATAACATTGCAGATAGGGTATGGAGGGATACTAATGTAGAGATGATTAGTAAAATATCTAGTTCTAATCTGCAAGATATTGAAAAACCTAAATTACAAAATCTAATAGAATATATTCCTAACTATTCAATAAACAACCTAATATCATCATACGATTCTTTCTCTACAATCATATATCAGTTAGCAAGAGGTATTACTGCATATGTAATACTTTCATCTCATTTAGGGTGGTCTGTACTTCTACTTACTCTTTTTGTATTACCTGAGGTGCTACTTACAATGTTTAATAGAAAGATCATACAACTGTATGATGATAGGAATATGCCAATACTTAAACTCACTAACTATATCTACTATACAATTAGTATGGATATACGAAACTTTAATGAGTTAAGGGTTAACAACACATATGATTTTTTGAGAAATAAGTTCGAAAAAAACAAGGATGGGTATTTAAAAGGTCTTTTCCACAGAAGAAAACATTTTACAATAGATGAGGTATTTGGAAGTGTAGTTGGCCAACTCTTTAAGTATATTTATGTTATATATTTAGTTGGGTACGCTATTGTTAAAAAGATATCCATAGGTACATTTAGTGCCCTTTTTAACTATGTTGATGTAGTTCATAGTAGTGCATTTCAAGTATTTAATACCTTTGCACTTTTAGATAACTACCTAGCATATACCTCTAAATATTTTGAATTTGTTAATCATGAAGGATTTGGAGATATTAGACATGGGTTTGCTAAATTACCAAAAGGTACTCCAGATATTGAATTTCTTAAATTAGATTTTGCATATCCTGATGAACCTGAAAAAAAAGTATTAGAGAATATCTCTTTTAAGATTAGTGCAGGAGACAAAGTTGCCTTCTTTGGAGGAGATGGTTCTGGAAAAACTAGTTTAATTAAAATGCTTACTGGTTTGTACCAGGTCACTGCTGGAGATTACTTAATGGGAGGATACTCGGTTAAGGAATTAGATAGGGGGGAGGTTAAGAGTAAATTAGCTGTTACATTCCAAGGTTTTGTTAATTACAGTTTTAGTATTAGAGAAAATATTACTTTAGCCAGTGATAAGAAAAAGATTAACAAAGATTTGTATAACAGGGTAATAAAGGTTTGTGAGATAGACAAGTTTATGAAACAAGAGGGGATAAACGATAGGCTGAAACTAGGTAAATATTTAGATGGTAAAGAGTTGTCTCCTGGATATTGGCAGAGATTAGCTATAGCTAGAATGTTGTATAGAAATAGGAAGATATTTGTTTTAGATGAACCTTTTA
>CAZYGQ010000025.1:8485-10669 GCA_964647075.1 uncultured Candidatus Saccharibacteria bacterium | reverse complement strand
GTGGGCGATACGGGACTCGAACCTGTGACCTCCACAATGTCAATGTGATGCTCTAGCCAGCTGAGCTAATCGCCCTTTGTGATATGTATTTTATAATTAATACCTATCTTAATCAACAGGATGATAATCACCTATTGAATCAATTGTAATTGAATACTCTATCAAATCTGACAAACCCCACTCCTTTTGCTGATCCTTAGAAAGTTCACTCTCTCTTTCGCTTCTTACAAAGGTGGGCTCTTCTGTATCATTATATATTGGGATTGAAAAGGATGTTACATTACTTGGAAGAATATTGATTACTTGATTAACAGTCTTTTGTAATTCTTCAATATTTTTTGATTCTTGCAATTCCTCTATCCGATCAACATATTTAAAAAATAAATCTTTTAATGGATTTTCATTATTGATAAATCTTTCCATTTATCTTTTACTAATTACTTTATCTATTAAACCATACTCTTTAGCTTCTAGTGCTGTAAAGTATTTATCCCTATCTGCATCTTTTTCAATCTGTTTAATACTCTGACCTGTTTGTTTAGCTAACATCTTGTAAAGTTGTTCTCGAGTCTTTAATATCTCTTCTGCTTCAATTGCAATATCACTAGCTTGACCTTGAACACCACCTAGAGGTTGGTGGATATGAATCTTGCTATTTGGCAATGCAAATCTTTTACCCTTAGCACCATGGGCTAAGAGAAGTGAACCCATGGATGCTGCTAGTCCTACTGCTATTGTAGATACATCACATTTTATGTAGTTCATTGTATCTAGTATTGCCATACCTGCATTAATCTCTCCTCCTGGAGAGTTGATAAACATTTGAATATCATCATCAGGGTTTTCTTTCTCTAAAAAGAGTAACTGAGCAACTATTGTATTAGCCATATTCGTTTCAATATGGTCTCCTAAAAAGATGATACGGTCTTTAAGTAGTCTAGAGTAAATATCATATGCCCTATCCCCTTCTCTTTCCTTTTCAATTACTGTTGGAATTAAAAATGACATATTAAAATATTAATATCTTAATTATGGCTATCTAAAAATTCTTTACCTAATACTTCTTCAATAAAGAGTCTAAAAGCTTTCTCTTTTACCTCTACTCTTTTAACATACTCTCTCCACTCTAAATTAGAAAAGACACTTTGATCAGCGTCAGGTCTTTCTTTTTTAATACTCTCTATCTTTTCTTCTAACTCCTCGTCTGAGACTTGAACTTCCTTTGTTTCAGCAAACAAAGAGAGGAACACATCACTTTCTATTGCCTCTTTAGCATCCATTTGCCATAGCTCTCTCATCTTCTCAATTGTAATGTTGTTTGCTTTCAAAAAATCATCAATACTTACTCCCCTACTTTTCATATCTTCATTAAAGGCTTTCTCTCTTTCGCTTGCTTCAAAATTAACTGCAGGTTGTGGTATCTCTATTTTAGATTCTTTAATTGCTAACTTAAGTGCTTGGTCTTGCATTCTATGCATTTGATAATGTTCTTTTTGAACTTGAAGAGCACTTTTAATTTTTTCTCTTAACTCTTTTAATGTTGTAATTGTTTCCTCTCCAATTTCTTTTCCAATCTCTTTAGCCCATGCATCATTTACTTCTTTTGTTTCTGTTTTTTGAGATGTTTTTAACTCCTCAATAGCTTGGTCAATTTCTTTTTCATCAATTGATACAACCTCTTTAGTAACCTTAACCTTTTTCATATTACCTAGGGTAAAATTAGGCATAGTAGTTACCGTTATTGTAAAAGGAATATCTAAGTTTTCTAAAAACTTAGGAATCTCTTTAAATTCATATGGAGCAATTGGTTGGAGTTTCTCTTTCTCTACTGCTGTATTAATATAAAGAGGGGCAAGCTTTTCGAAGGTCTCATATTTGACAACCTCTTTTACTTGAGGGCTAACTAAATTAGAAGGTACTTTTCCCTTTCTAAAACCCTTTAGATCTAAATCCTTAGAGTAATCTTTTAACATTAATTCATATGAATGCTTAAAACTTTCAAAAGGAATTGTTAATTCAAACTCATGAGTATATTCATTAATATCTTTTCTTGTATATTTATTATCCATAACTAATTAAATGAAATTAAAAAAGTATTGTATTTTATGTGTTTTTGTATAATTTGTCCAGTTTACCAACTATTACAAGTCTTTGGTTTGAAGACCAAAGAGGTTCGCAAGTAAT
>CAZYGQ010000025.1:0-8385 GCA_964647075.1 uncultured Candidatus Saccharibacteria bacterium | reverse complement strand
CCATCTACCTCTATAGAGTTAATTAATATCTTAGTTTCTAATTCTTCAAGTATTTTTCTTTCTAAAGTAGTATCTTTTCCAATACTTTCTTCAATACTCATATGGTTCGGACTTTCTATAGCTACCCCCAGCACCTTATCCTTTGTAGGTACTAACTGCGTAAGTATTTGAAAGGTTAATTCTTTAGCTGATCTCTGTATATCAAATCTTTTTATAGGCCCGATTACCTTGTTGTAATTTGGGTATATTACAAAATATCCCAAAGGGAATATTACTAATGCAATTAGTATTACAGTTATTACAATTTTAAATACTTTTTTCATATGTGTATTTTACCAATTTATCATACATCTTGCACTATTTCCCATTTTGTTTTATGCTATTGGGTATTAAGTATATAAATTATTATATGGGTTATAGTGGCAAAGAAAAAAGAAAGTAAAAAAAATGCCTCAAAATATTTAGAAAGTGATAGTATGAGGGATAAGGTTGAAATTAAACAACCTATTTCTCCAACACAAGAAAGAGTATCTAGGTTAGTAGGTTCTCTTTTTATTGGTCTAGGTGTCTTACTATTAGCTTTCGGAGTATTTTCATATATTAAGTTTAGAGAAGAGCCTCTACTAGATCCAAATCTAGAAGCGCCTAAATTAGAAGAGTCTACTACTCTTACTAATGGAGACACCTTAAAGATAAATGGTAATGCACTAGGATATGACAATGTATTTGTATACGTTAATGAGCAAAAAGTTGGTGAAGCAAAGGTAGAGGATTCAAAATTTAGCTATGATTACAAAGTAGAAGATGAGGGAGAGTACAATATCTCTATTGCAGGTGTTAAGGGTTTTCCAAACAGGAAGATTTCTACTAAATCAGATTTAATGTCAGCTGTTGTAGATAGAACAGGACCTGATGCGCAAAGCGTTACATTTAAGTATGGAGAAGAGACAAACAAAGACACCTTTATACTTGTAGGAACTACAGAGCCAAATGCATCTATTGTTGTAAAAAGAGGTACCGAAAGTTTTGATGGCTTGGCAGATAAAGAGGGTGACTTTAGAATTGAGGGTATTGCTTTGGATGAGGGAAAGAACGTATTTGCAATTTTAATTAAAGATTTAGCTGGAAACGAAGTAACGCTAGATGAGAAGGTAAGAGTTACCTACTCTCCAACAGGAAGCGTAAATGGGGACGCGGTTGTAGATGAAAATATTCCTCAAGCAGCTGGAACATTTGATGAATTAATTGGGAATAACTTAATGATGATATTTGGATTGTTAGCATTAATATCCTTTATTGGCAGTTCTACTGTTTCTTACGTAAGGAATAAAAGGTAAGGATTATTGATTTTGAAATTAAAGAGAGGCATAGGCCTCTCTTTTTTTGTATAATGAGTTTATGAAAAAAATATATATTACAGTTCTTGCTCTATTTCTATTTTTAATTCCATCTATTTGCTTTGCCCAAGAAGAGGTTTCCTACAAAGGTAAAGTAATGGATAGTAAGCAAGTTGCTTGTTCAGATGTAATAAATGATGAGTATACATGCTTTGAATATGTTGTTGAGATTTTACAATTAAGTGAAGAGAAAACAACAATTCCTATGCTCTCAGAAGATGGTCTACCTAAGTTTAATAAGGGTGACAAAGTATATATTACTCACATGAGTGACATGGAAAGTGAACTATGGAGTATTTCGGGGTTTAATAGGAATATAGCAATAATTGTATTAATTTCAATATTTTCATTTTTAGCTATTCTTATTGGTAGAAGACAGGGACTTGGTTCTCTAATTAGTTTAGCTTTAACAGTAGTAATTCTCTACTTATGGGCAATACCTAAGATATTAGCTGGGGGAGATGTGATATTTATCGGAGTTGTTTCTGTGTTAATTACTTTGGTAATTATTATGTATGCTTCTCATGGTTTTACTAAAAAAAGTAGTATAGGTGTTCTTTCAACTGCAATTGGTATCGTAATAGTTGGTATTTTAGCAAAGCTGTTTAGTAATTATATTAGAGTTGATGGTTCTGGAAGTGAGGAAGCATTTCTTTTACTTAGCCAAACTAATGGTAGTGTAAACCTCTCTGATGTTTTCTTTATTAGTATTCTTATAGGTGCTATGGGTGTATTAGATGATGTTGTAATGAGTCAGATTTCAGCAATTGTAGAGTTGTACAAGGTAAACTCTAATTTAAATACATTACAACTATTTAATAAAGCAATGAATATTGGAAGAGATCATATCTCATCTATGGTTAATACCTTATTTATTGCTTACGCTGGTTCAAGTTTAGCAGTAGTGATGCTTCTTACTTATACTAACGATGGTATAGGAAATATTATTACAATTGATGTTATAGCTGAAGAGATTGTAAGAACAATTACATCTAGTATTGGAATACTTCTTGTTGTGCCAATATCTTCTATTATTGCAGCAAAACTTATTCCACTCTCTATTAAAAAAGAGAGTGATGTATAATTGGGATAGTAATTTAGAAAAAACATACCACCTATAACAATTATAAGTAATGTATACTTCTCATTTTGTTGGTATAATTTTTTAATATATATTTTATTAATTAATAAGTATGACCAAGATATTAAATATTAATAAGCAGAATCAAAATCATAATAGTAATAACAATGGGAATGGAAATAGAAAAGAGAAACACTTCTCTAAACCACAAAAGCCAGTGATAACTATTGAGTTCTCTTGGAAATTTGTTTCTTTTGTACTGGCAATTTTAGCATTAATCTTTTGGGGTAAGCAGTTAGTTACGGTATTTGTATTTCTCTTTTTAAGTACTGTAATTATGTCTGCGGTACTGCCAATAATTAAATGGTTTGGAGAAAGAAAAATATCTAAGGGATGGGCAATAACAATAACCTACTTTATTGGATTTATCCTTCTATTATCAATTACCTCATTAATATTTATCCCATTTATTAATCAGTTAAGTAATTTAGGGAATAATATTCCAATTTGGGTTGAGAATTTTACCTCAAAAATAAATGGGATTAATGTTGGAGGAATTAATCTTGAAACGGAAACTATAAATGAAGCTATTACAGAAGGATTAGATAAGTTGACCTCTATAGATAGTTTCGAGAAAGGAATTAGAACAGTAGGAGGTGTATTTGGATGGGTATCTATTACCCTAGCCTCTTTAGTATTTTCTGTATATTTAGTATTAGAACATGATAAGGTTTTGGATTTTGGATTAAAAAGAATAACCTTCGATGAAAAAAGATTTAGAGTTAAAAAATTAGTTATAGATCTAGAAAGCAAGTTAGGAAGATGGTTACTTGGTCAAGCGACAGTAAGTGCTATAGCGGGTTGTACTTTAGGGTTAATCTTAGCTATATTAGGTGTACCCTTTGCACTTCCTATGGGAGTTTTAGTAGCACTTCTTTCAGCTATTCCATCTTTAGGTGCTACTGTATCTTCACTTCCTCCCCTTCTAATTGCTTTAATAACTAGTGGTCCTCTTACTGCATTTATACTACTGATAATATTTTTAATATATCAACAGATAGAAAACAATTTCATTATTCCAAAGGTAATGGGAACTGCTGCTGGAGTTAAGCCAGTGTTTGTGCTTTTTTCTGCCATTATCTTTCTCATACTCTTTGGTGTATGGGGAGCCATTTTGTCTGTTCCAGCTTTAGTAATATCAAAGATCTGCTATGAGTTCTATGTAGACTTGCAAAAAATTGATGCTAAAGGTACCATTATTTAATACCTAATATTACTGCCTAAACGATGTCTGAAGTTATAATAAAAGGGAAAAAAGTTGTTTACTACTGGGAAGACTTTACATTTTCAAAGCTTAAAGAATCATCCGTTGGAAGAAAGGGATTATCTCTTTTTGAACTTAAGGATATGGATATTCCAATTCCTGATTTCTTTGTAGTATCCCCTGTGGTATTTGATAAAATGGTATCACAATCTCTCTCTAGAGATGGGGACACTTTACTTGAGAAAGGTAGAAATCCTAATGAATCTGAAGTTTTGAAATCCTTACTAAAAAGTGATTATGAGGATAGTGATATACATGACATTCTTTCTGCATATACTAGAATATCTGGATTTACAGATGCTTGGGTATCAGTTAGATCTTCGGTAATATTCCCAACAAATCCAGAGGTGTCTTTCTCTGGAATTTTTAGTACAGAGTTAAATGTAAGAGGTGCTAAAAATCTTTTAGAATCAATTAAAAGAATATACGCTTCTCTTTTTACTGATGATGTTGTTGCATACGCCTCTTCGAAAGGTATTAATCTTGCTGATGTGAAATTAGCGGTTGTAGTTCAAAAGATGGTACAAGCTGAAGTTAGTGGCGTTGCGTTTACAATAGACCCTATTACCCAAGATTTAGGGAAATTAAGTATCGAGGCAGTATTTGGATTAGGAGACACTATCTCTTTAGGTGAGTTGACTCCAGATTCATATTTACTAAACAAGAAAGATTTAACAATATTAGAAAAAAGAATTTCTCCTCAAGAGTGGATGAAGATTAGGGTTATAAATAAAGGGAGCGTGAGTAAAGATGGTACACAGAAAGTTACAATATCAAATGCATGGAGTCATCGTCCTAAATTAGAAGAGGAATATATCAAAGAGGTAGCTAAGATATCTTTAATTGTTGAAAACAAATTAAGGAGAGCTCAAAATATTGAATGGGTAATGTCTGGTGGAAAGGTTTGGGTTTTACAGAGTAAAGATCTCTACGAAAAATTCTATCCTGATCAAGTTAAATTAGAAAGTGCCAAAAACTTTGATACCTTAGGTGAGGTATTAAAATGGACCTTAGAGAGATATCAGGGTATTGGTATATTAGAAAACAAAGCTTTAAACAATGCACAAAAGATTGTACAAGGAAATAAGCATGAATACAGTTCACTTACAGAGAAATTAGTATCTGCTGCTAAAGGTAAGGTTAGAAAAGAAGAAGAATCTGAAGGTAAGCAGGTAAGCGATATTAATGATTTTGTTCTTAAGGGTTTAGGTGCAAGTTTTGGAGTTGTTGTTGGAAATATTAAATTAGTAGAAAAGGGACAAAATCCTCAGATAAATAAGAAGGATATTCTTGTGATAAAAGAGTACTCTTCTGAGATGGAGTCTTTAATCATTAACTCTGGGGGAATAATACTTGAGACAGGTGGTATTACAAGTGATACAGCTATACTTTGTAGAGAGTTTGATATCCCTGCAATAGTGGGAGCAGCTGGAGCGTTTACCATCTTTAAAGATGGTCAAACAGTTAGATTAGATGGTAATACAGGTAGTATATATATTGAAAAAGAGCAACAAGCCCCTACTTCACACCCTGTTGTTCAAGCTTACAAAGAAGAATCTCTTTCGGGTGTTGATTTACTTAAACCTGAGGTTGTGTCAGAAGAGATTGTACCTAAGAAAGCAATTGATGAGGAAGTGAGAATTCCTCATGATATGAATTTGGCTCCTTCAGCGACAAAGGTCTTTTTAAATCCAACGGGAGAGGTGTCTAAACTCATTGATTTTGTTGGTAATTCTCATGGTATTGTTCATGTAGATTTAGATAGGTTAATGATTGATCAGGGAAGACATCTTTTAGCATATGTTGAAGATAAAAAGTTTGTAGAGTATTCAAAGATTCTTGCGGAAAAAATATGTAAATACTCTGATTTAGCAGAGGGTAATCAGGTAATACTTTCTTTGGGTTCACTTAGAGTATCAGATTTTAGATCTTTAACAAAGGGTAAGCAGTTTGAAAATGGAGATTTAAGTGATTCTGCACATGGACTCTCTCATTATCTTGCCAACAAGGAACTTCTTAACAGGGTTATTAAGATTGTCCGAAGGGTTAGAAATATTAATAAGAGAAGAAATGTAGATATTGCAATCTACTCACCAGGTAATCCCAAAGCTATGACCGAATTTAAGAAAGCCCTACTTGCGGGTGGTTTAAGAAGAGGTACTTCGTTTAGAGTATATGCCATACTTGATAATCCAACAGATATAATTCTTGCAGATGATATCTTAGGTGTAAATATTGATGGATTAATAATTGATCTACCAAGAATAGTAAAAGGAATGCAAGGTTTTGAATATGATGCACAAGATGTTAAATATGATTTAAGTACTAATAGCTCTCTTAAAGTAATTGATGCTGTATGTGATATATCTAAGAGTCCTTCTAAAGAGATAATAGTAATGGCAGAAGATAATAAAGATGTTGTTAAGTATAGTGTACAAAAGGGTGTATATGGAGTTTCAGTTTCTGTTGACAGTATTAGAGACGTAAGAAAGATAGTATCTGATGAAGAGGCTAAGATAATACTTAGTAAGAGATAGTAAGTATAGTTTTCATTGTGTATTCTCCTGTATAATACGATATGGAATTGGATATTAAACAAACCCCAATGATGGATCAGTATCTTAGATTTAAGAAACAGTATCCAGATAAAATAGTCCTGTTTCGAATGGGAGACTTTTTTGAAACATTTGGGGACGATGCTAAAACAACTTCTAAGGTATTAAATATTACACTTACTGCAAGAGATAAAAGTAAGAACCCTACTCCACTTGCTGGATTTCCTCATAAAGCATTAAATCAATATTTACCTAAATTAGTTAAGGGAGGGTACAGTGTTGTTATTGTAGACCAACTAGAAGATCCCAAATTAGCAAAAGGAATTGTTAAAAGAGGAGTCACTAGGATAGTGACAGCTGGTACTTTAGAAGATATTGAATCTGTGAAAAGTAATTACATAGCTTCATTTGTAAAATCTAAAAGTGATTTGGGAATATCTCTTTGTGACCTGTCTACTGGAGATATCTTTTGGATAAATAGTAAAAATATATCTACAAGTATAGATACTGTTCTCTCCTCATATGAACCGGTAGAGATACTACTTTTAGAAAATGAAAGTGATTTAAAGTTCAATACAATACCTGTTCAATTCTTAAGTAAAGGTATCCAAAATGTAAAATACTCTCAGGAAAGGATTAAAGAGTTTTACAATATCACAAATATTGATTCACTAGATTTAGAGGGAAAGGACGTTTCAATTATCAGTTTGGCAATGATACTTACACATATTTCAAACACTCAGTTAATTATACCTAATCATATCAAAAAGCCGAAAAGAAGAAATCTTACCTCTACAATGATATTAGATAAAGCTACAATTAGAAATTTAGAATTAGTATCTAATTCTTTTACAGGGGATATCTCAAATTCTCTTTTCTCAGTTATAGATTCTACCTCTACACCAATGGGTAAAAGATTACTTTACTCTTGGATATTAAATCCCTTAATTAGTAAAAAAGAGATAGATCAAAGATTAGATATAGTTACCCTTTTTTATGATAATAGCGAGATATTAAATAAGAGTAAGGAGATATTAGATGAGATTAATGATATTAGTCGTATTGTAGGAAAGATTGGATTACAAAGAGTTAATGGTAGAGATTTAAAGGCATTACAAATATCTTTAGAAAATATTTTGAAATTAAAATCTGTTCTTTCGCAGTTCCCTCAAATATGTAAAGAAATTGAAAAGTATGAAAAAGATTTGAGAGTAGTGTCAGAAAATATTGACGCGTGTATTGTTGATTCTCCACCTCTAACAATATTAGAAGGAGGTATTATTAAATCCTCTTTTAATAAAGAGGTATCAGAATTAAGAGAGCTTTCAGGGGACAGTAAGGGTTGGATTAGAGATTTTGAAGAAAAGGAAAAAAAGAGTACTGGTATAAATAGTTTAAAGATTGGATTTAACAGAGTCTTTGGATACTACATAGAGGTTACTAAAGCTCAACAAGATAATGTTCCTGAGAGATATATTAGAAAACAGACATTAGTAAATTGTGAGAGATATATTACGCAGGAGTTAAAAGAGAAGGAGGATATTATTCTTAACTCGCAAGAGAAATTAAATGGGTTAGAGTATAAACTGTTTAATGAATTTAGGGAGTCGCTAATAAAATATATTTCCCCAATTCAATTAATGTCCGAATATATTTCGGAAATAGATATTCTTTCTGGCTTTGCCAAAATCTCAATTGAAAGAGAATACGGCTGTCCGAAAATATTTGAAATGGGAGAAAAGGAAGGTGCTATTGATATTAAATCAGGGAGACATCCAATTGTAGAAAATATCACAGAGGACAGTTTTGTTTCTAACGATTCATTTTTAGATTTTAAAACCAGTTCAATGTCTATACTAACTGGACCAAATATGTCTGGTAAATCTACATATATAAGGCAAGTAGCAACTTTAGTCCTTATGGCTCAGATAGGATGTTTTGTTCCAGCGAAAGAAATGACTCTCTCTTTAGTGGATAGAATCTTTACTAGGGTTGGTGCTTCTGATGATTTAAGTAGAGGTAGAAGTA
>CAZYGQ010000024.1:0-10672 GCA_964647075.1 uncultured Candidatus Saccharibacteria bacterium | reverse complement strand
CACACAGCCAACGTTCATCCTGAGCTATGATCAAACTCTCATTGAAAAACGTTTGACTTAAACACATGTAATTAGAAAACAGCCTACGCTGTTTCAAATAACACAGACCAATCAACGATAAATTGGATTTACTTAGACTTTAATGAATTGTGTGACCCAAATCACACACATACTTAGAAAGTCAATATAACGAATATATTTTTGACTTCCTGTCACTCTTCAACTTTTAAAGAGCTGAGAGGGATCTATATTAAGACAATCTGAATTGTGTTCATTAGAGAAATCTCTAAGAGGAAACCTTTCTCGTGTTTATCCCAAACTCGTGAGCAGAAGTATAGCACACAAGTTTCTATCATGCAAGACGACTTCTTGCAGATATCAACTACCTTTAACATGTTATTTTTTAGATTAAAAACTCCCCTTTTTAACAATGTAAAATATTTGGATATATTTTCTCCAAATCTTCATTCAATTGTAAATATTCTTGTTTCAAAAGATTGCGACAAATACTTTATAATTTCTGTAAGGTTTGTGTTAGTATGTATTTATGGAATTTGACGAAGCTTCAGATAATATAGAAACGGGACAAACAGATGATAACGATATTAACTCTGAAATACCTGGATTAAAGGAACTTCCCCCTGATACACAAGAAGTTGTTCTTGAGTCATATCAAGCATTTAAAGAAGTTCATGATACTTACAATAGACATATAGAAGGGTGCGAGGAATATATTGAAATAATCCCAAGTGTAATTGGAATCATCGATAAAAATATTCCAGTGGAGCAAGAGGGAGAGAGAGAGCTTCCTCCAGAAAAAAAACAATACATTGAAGATACCGTAAAATTGGTAAAACTATGTCAAAATGCAACTAGTATTGATCTTGAACTTCTTAGTACCAAAGCTCAATTGGACTTTTATGATGTGTTAGACAATTATGCCTCTACCTATGGAGTCGAAGGAATAACTAACCAATTGTTGATGATTGATAGGGAAAACCCCATAAGAGAAGTAAGAGAATATTATGCAAGAAACCCTCAAGCAACCTTAAAAAGAATACAGGATCAAGTTATAAAAAGAGAAATTCCAACATTACATACAGGTTGGCCTTTAGGACGGATAGCAAATTCAATGCTGACGGATTACACCTTTGGCTCAAATGAGGCTAAAAGAACAAAATACGGCTATTTGCTCAAAGATCTTTCAGATACTTGCTCAAAAACCTCAATTACAGATGAGAATTTCGCTAATACCCTTGAGACCCAGACAAAAGAAATTGAGCAACAGTATACTGAATTACTCATAGATGATAAGTGTCAAGAAGAAATCTCTAGGCGAACCCAAGTTGACTTCGTTACCTATGTTCCAATACAAAAAAGATTTAAAGAACCGAATTCGGAAGCTAAAAGCCGTTTTAGCTATAGTTTGAGTAACAGACTTAATTCAATTTCAAAGACTTTGGTGAAAGATATTGAAAATAAAGAGGAATTGGCTAACAGTAAGCAATTATTCATTGATACTATGCCTGAATTAAATCGTATTAAAGAAAAAATAACAACAGAGAGGCTAGGATATTCACAAAAACTTGAGGTAATTAATAATATTCTACCCTTTGGTAAAGTAAATCCTACAATTATAAGTAATCCTAGCAGATTTGAGGTAATTGTTAATGATTCTACAGTGAGAGAAATAGAAGAAAAACTTCTAAAAAATTTAAATTCGAAAGATCTGTTGTTTCATGGGACCCCCAGTAGTAAGAGCAGATTGTCTATACTTATAAACGGTCTTATGAGCAAGAAGCAACAGCAAGATAACCTGGGTTGGAGTAGATACAATACGGGAAATGCTTATAATAGAGAAGATTTGAAGAGCTCCTATGTACCAAATGAATCTGAAATGGTTTTCTTCGCCGATGCACATCATATGGCGAAATTTTATAGTAATGGGGGATTTGAGGTGGGAATCCCAACAGGCATAGCTATGAAAAACTACATAAAAATGTATGATACGGGCGAAGTAATGATATTTGACAAAGATAATCCTGAGGGTGGCAGCATAATTAAGCCGGAAGACTCATTCTTGTTTATTACTCCGGAGGTTTATTATCAAGAAAGGAATAGTTATAATAATAACAATGAGAATGGGGAAGATTTTGATACAAGAGTAAGAAAAACCTGGGGTGACAGATTAATAATTAGCAACGAAACACCACCCACAAAAATAGAGAATCTCAACCTTCCACCTGTAAAAAATGCCCGTTCACTTCCAACAAAAGCATTTTATACTGGGAAGTACGGGACTAAAGATAGAATATATAAAACGGTATACTCCTAGTAAATAGTTTGTGCTTCCTGGTACGTACAAATAGCAACTAATTCTGATTCTCTCTGATTGTCTATCTCTGTAATTCCGTTGCTCTTTCATATACTCTTTCTCATCAAAAACATCTTCTCAATTTCAGAAATTGTAGTTACATCATTAGCACTTTTATCTCTATCCCATTCAATAAGTCTTGGGAATCTTAAGGAATACCCACCTCCTATTTTCTCCTCCCCTATTCTTTTAGTAATCTCATCAGCGTCAACCGTAATTACATATTTTGGTATTACCCATACATCGGGGGTTAATATATCAACTACCTCTACTCCTTTAGGTTTTTGGTCAAATACAATATTTTCTAATTTTGAATTAATCTCCGTTAATATCTCATCACTCATTCCTGTTCCTATTTTACATATTGCATCAAATCTGTCCTTCTTTTCATTATATATAGCTCCTAATATTGCACCTAATCCAAAAGAAGATCTTCTACCCGAACCTTTGTAGTATCCCACTACTACCATATCAACAGTATCAACCAATTCCTTGTCTATACTCTTTTTTACTTTAATCCATTCATAGTTTCTAATTCCAGGTCTATATCCTCCCTTTTCCTGTTTAACTATTATTCCCTCAAGCCCTTCTTTAACACATTTATCAAAATATCTCCTAATATCAGAATCCGAAGAAAAGCTCTTAGATTCAGCCAATACGATACCCTCTTGGGTAGATCTAACTTCCTTTTCTAACTGCTTAATTCTATCCTTAGTATCTGTATGTATTAAGGATTTCCCATTTAGATATAGTAGATCAAATGTAAAAGCTCTAACAGGAATATCCTCCCTCACACTCTGTACAGAATATTTCCTCCTCCTTTGCATCGTTTCTTGATATGACATAAATTTTCCCTTCTTAAAGTCCCATCCTACGACTTCTGAATCAAGAATAAATGAGGCTTGCTTCATTTTCTTTGCACTATCAACAATTTCTGGAAACATTTCCGTAACATCCTCTAAGTTTCTAGTAAACAATTTAACCTGAATTTTTGAATTATTGTTTATTTCAAAGAGATTTTGAGAGTCGTTTGTACTACCTTTTTTGAACTGTTTCCAGACGATACCCTTTGAAATATCCGATTTTTCTTCTACCTCCTCCCATTTGTGAATTTGGCACCTTAAACCATCGAATTTAGGTTGTAATATGACAGTTTCTTTAAACCTTTCTGAGAGCTCTTTAAAGCTTCCTACCCTTTGAACTAACCTAGATAGAACTGGTATTCCAGGCTGGGCAGAGATGGTGAATAGTTTTTTTACTACGTTTTCTTTTTTAGACTCTAAAACTACACTCCCAATGTATCCGATATCAGCACATACACCGTAAGCGCTTTCAAGTTCAGATTTAATACTTTTGTCTCCCATAATTGAAATTGAAAATACATCTAGCAAAGATCTGACACTTAATCCTAGTCTAAGCTCTCCGCATATTATCCTTGCGAAATATTTACACTCCAAAGGAGATAGTTCATCTAAACATTGAAGAATTAATTGATTTTTTCTTGAGATAGAGCCATTACCACTCATATTTACTATTTTCCAAAGAGTTGAATATATCTCCTCTAATGTAGGACTTTTAGAATTGCTCTGAATTGATTCCATAATCTGAAATACTGTATCTCCAATATCCCCACTCTCTTTTCTCATACCATCTACATCAATAGCGTATTTATTACTCAATACATTTATTAAACTTTTTTCGGAGTAATTAAATTCGCTACTAACAAACATAGGAGCAACTCTCCCCTGTATCATGTAAGAGATAATTTGAATCTCAAAAGAGCTACAATCTTTAAAGAAATCAGCAAGCTCTAAAGACATCTCATTGCGAGATTGCATAGATTCTAATTTATTAAAAAGTTCACATACCTGAATATATTTATGCATACTATTTTCCGATTAATATATATTTTGTATCTCTAGTACTACCCTCCTGTTTTACAAAACCTAATTCTACCAATACATCCATATCTCTTCGAAGGGTTCGTGTTGAGACATTAGGGTTTAAGGAATATATGTCTGATGGTAAAACTACATTTCTCTTTTTAATTAATTTTAGTATACCTTGCTGTCTTTCATTCAAATTTTTGCTTTTTATCTTAACTATTTTCTCTTTAGCTTCTTTCTCGGGCTTTGGTTGTGGATATTTAGTTAAAGGAGTAAATCCTTCTTTTTTTTGAGAAAACATTTTAAAAAGTAAGAATGCTCCTAATACTGTAGAAAGAAAATATACTGTTTTTTTACTGTTTGACATACAAAGTACTTAACAAATTATATACTTATTTTAATTCAGCCAAAGAGTCTCCGATAGAGGTGTGTACATCTAGAGGAACTTCTAACTGTACACTTTTGAGCATTATCTCTTTAGCCTCTTTAGAGAATTTCTCAACAATATCTTCCTTGGCTTCAAATATTATTTCGTCATGTATTTGAAGTAATATATATACCTGTTTCGGGTATTTCTTCTCTATTAGGGAATATATATCTTTCATAACTAATTTCATAATATCAGCTTCACTACCCTGTATTGGCATATTAATTGCCTCTCTAGCAGCTGCTGCTCTTAATCTTCTGTTGCTTGATCTTATCCCTGCAATATTTCTGGTAGTTCCAAACATAGTTTGAACATATCCTTTCTCAAATGCTGTATATTCTATCTTGCGCATATACTCCTCTACTCCTTTGTAGTGTTCAAAATATGCATTTATATATTTTCCTGCTGTATCTCTATCGATTCCAAGTAAAGATGAAAGACCAAATGCTGTTTGCCCAAATATCATTCCAAAGTTTACTGTTTTACCTAAACTCCTCTCTTTGTGAGTTACTTCTGATATTCTTTTATCTAATACTCTTGCTGCTGTTGTACTATGAATATCCAAATTATTTACAAAGTCTTGAGAGAGAAGTTTGTCGTTAGAAATGTCAGCCATTATTCGTAGCTCCATTTGAGAGTAATCCATAGCTAAGAGTTTAAAGCCTTTTCTTGGTACAAAACACTCTCGCAGTCTTTTAGCCCATACTCCTTCTAGGGGTAAATTCTGAAGATTTGGATTAATTGATGAAAATCTCCCAGAGGTTGTTCCTGTTTGTTTAAAATCTGTATGTATAGAATGAATATTGTCTTCTTTCACAATGCTGTTTTCAAAAAGTGGTTGTATATATGTATTTAATACCTTGGTAATCTCCCGAAAGTAAAGAAGCTGTTCAATAATGGGGTGGATACCTAACATACCATCTAATACAGATTCTCTGGTACTCCCTTTTGATTTATTTGGTAAATCTAACTCTCTAAAAAGGATATCAGAAAGTTGCTTCGGTGAATTTACATTAAATTCATGTCCTACAATATCATATATTTCCTTTTGGACCTTATCTATCTCCTCTTCTAAATCCTCTTTTAATGTTGTTAATTTCTCCCAATGGATACTTAGACCCCTTTTCTCCATTTTGGAAAGGATTACTGAGATAGGGAGTTCAATTTCTAAAAGGGAGGTTAGTAAGTGTTTCTCCTTTGTTTTAAGGAATTTCTCTATACTTGTTTTTGTATATTCATATAGCACAAGATTATCAATATCTTCTAATTGTTTTGAATATGCATCATATATACTATCTAAGCAGGTAGATATGTCAGAGGTTGATATCTTTTCATCTAATACTTTTGTTGAGTAATCGAATGCTAAATCTTTTAGCTTTACATTTCTTTTTTCTGAGTGTAATAGATGTTCAGTAAGTAATACATCATAATAGGTTGATAGTTCACTAATAGAGAGTTTCTCTGAGTAAGTAACTAATTCTTCAAAGTTATAAAATATTACATTTTTTTCCTTAAGGTATTCAAAAATGTCATAAGTTTTGCTCAATGCATCTGAACTTTTACCCTCTTTAGATACAGCTCTTATCATGAGGAAGGGTTCCTTATCAGCAGATTCTCCCTCATTTATATACCCTACTATTAAGCTATCGCTCTCCTTAATTAACTTTTCTAATTCATCTACACCTATCCAATTACCTTCCTCTACCTTCTTACCAAACATGTCTAACTGAGATGTGTTGGAGCTAAGTACCTCTTTTCCAAATATCTCATCTAGTCTCGCGAGAAGAGATTTAAAAGAGTATTTCTTAAAGGTTAATTCTAATGTTTTTCTATCCAAATCCTTTAATATACAGTCTGTAAGATGGACATCTATTCCAACATTTTGCTCAATCTTTGCTAACTGTCTACTAAACTCTGCTTGTTCAACACCCTCAGCTATTAATACCTTTGCCCTACCCTCAACCTTGTTAATATTTCGGTATATTTCATCCATACTTCCATACTCTTTTAGTAGCTGTATGGCTGTCTTATCTCCTACTCCCTTAATACCTGGGATATTGTCCGATTGGTCTCCTACTAATGCTTTGTAATCTACAACTTGATATGGGAAGTATCCATACTTCTCAAAAGTTTTTTCACTGTCGTAAACAACAATATTTTTAAAATTTCCATTAGGTAAACAGACATAGGTTTTTTCATTAATTAATTGTAGTAAATCTCTATCTCCACTTAGTATATACAAATCAATATTCTCTTTACTCCATACTCCTTCTGAAACAAACTTAGATACAGTACCTAAGATATCGTCTGCTTCAAAGCCCTCTCTTTTAATAACGGGGATATTGAAAGCTTTAAGGACTTCTTCTACAAGAGGAAATTGGTCAATGAGAGAAAGGTCTGTAGGTTTTCTTGTTGCTTTATATTCAGTGTATATCTCATGTCTGAATGTTGGAGCATGGGTATCCATAGCACAAAGTACATATTTAGGTCCGAATATCTTAAGTGCTTCCAAAAGCATGACCGTAAATCCATATACTGCATTAACTTGAAGTCCTCCTGGGGTTTGAAGAGTTGAAGGGTAAGCATGAAAAGCTCTATGGACTATGGCGTTAGCATCTATAGCCAGAAATGTTTCTCTTTGAGGATTCTTTATCATTAATATATTTTACTAGAGAAAATGTATTACTACAATTAATCTACGAATATTGAATCAAATTCATCTTTTGAAACGACCTCATTTGCAAAAAGCATTTTTACTAATTTCTCTACATACACTTTCTTTTCCGAAAGAGTCTTTTTTGCCTCACTGTAAGCAGTATCTATTAAAGATTTAACCTCTGAATCAATCATCTCTGCATACTTCTCACTAAAGTCTCTTCCTCCACCATATGAATATCCCAAATGTTTGGTCTCTTCCATGTCTCCATATTTAACCATTCCTAATTTTTCGGACATTCCATACTGAGTGACCATCTCTTTGGCAACTGCTGTTGCTTGTTCAATATCAGCGGAAGCACCGGTAGAAATTCTACCAATAAAAAGTTCTTCTGCAGCTCTACCTCCTACAGCAGATATCAAATTAGCCAACATTTCATCTTTGTAAACATGCTTTTTATCATCCTCTGGAAGATATACTGTAACACCACCAGACATACCTCTAGGAATGATGGAAACCTGTTCAACAGGGGTTGCATACTTAGTAAACTTTGCAACAATTGCATGACCTGCCTCATGGTAAGCAGTAACTTTAATATCCTCTTCTCCAATTGCACCTTTCTTTTTCCTACCTAATTTTACTTTAAGGTATGATTCCAGAAGGTCTGCTTGAGTCACTTTCTTTCTATCTTCTTTTGCAGCCATAATGGCGGCTTCATTTAAAAGATTCTCTAAATCAGCTCCTGAGTACCCTATTGTTTTCTTAGCAATTAAATCTAGGTCAACACCCTCTTCAAATTTCTTGTTTTTTGCATGAACCTGAATAATTTCTTTCCTTCCTTGGAAATCAGGCATAGGGACAACAACCAATCTATCAAATCTTCCTGGTCTAAGAATTGCAGGATCTAATACATCTGGTCTATTTGTTGCGGCCAATACAATTACATTCTCCCTATCTTCTAAACCATCCATTTCTACAAGTATTTGGTTAAGTGTCTGTTCACCTGCACCAGAGTGTAGAACAGTTCCTCTTTTTTTAGCAACAGCATCAATCTCATCGATAAAGATGATACATGGAGCAGCCTTTCTAGCCTTTGTAAACAAATCTCTTACTCTAGAAGCACCTGCACCTACAAGCATCTCTTCAAACTCAGAACCAGAGGTATGAAAGAATGGAACACCCGCTTGCCCTGCTACAGCTCTTGCTAAAAGAGTTTTACCCGTACCTGGAGCCCCAGCTAACAGTACCCCCTTTGGAATTCTAGCTCCAATATTAAGATATTTTTTTGGGTTCTTTAAGAAATCTACAATCTCTGTTAACTCTTCCTTAACCTCATCTATACCTGCAACATCCTCAAAATTAATCCCCGTTTTCTTTCCAAAAAGAAGCTTAGCTTTACTCTGTCCGAAATCCATAATTTGACCACCAGATTTCTGCATATTCTTTATTAACATATATGCTAAACCCAGTCCTGCGAAAAGAAATACAAAGGAGATGATATCCCCTATTGAAATACCTAACCTTGGTTGGTAGTAATCATTTTGTAATGTTTTGATATCAACCTCTGAATCAGAAAGTATACCGTAAAAGTCAACACCTGCAGGAATTAATGCATACTTTTTCTCTACTACCTCCTGCCCTTCTACTTTACTTATTTGAGAAATTAATACCATATCGTCTTTTAGAATAACCTCCTCATACTCTCCCTCTGAGATGTAAAGTACAATTTCACTTAGAGGAACTTCACTTCCCTTAGAATTCGACCCTAGTATTGAGTTAATCCCGTATGTAAGGAATAGCGACATTACAATGAAAGAAATTACTCCAATTAACTGAGCATTTTTCTTCTTTGGTTTAATTCTTATTATATTTACCTTAGGCCCTTGATTTTCTTTTTTTTCTTCTGACATATACAAAATATTAAAATGAAATGGTAGTGGGAGGTGGGATCGAACCACCGACCTTGGGTTTATGAATCCCATGCTCTAACCAACTGAGCTATCCCACCAAATTACCTATAGATTATATCAGAACTTTGGCTCAAAATCTCTTTTAATTAGACTTCCCTGAATACTCTCCAGTCTCAGTATTGATCTTAATCTTATCCCCCGTTCTGATAAAAAGAGGAACATGTAATTGGTAGCCTGTTTCTACAGTAATCAATTTTGTAGCAGAGTTGGCTGTATTACCCTTAACCGCATCATCAGCAGTCGTCACTTCTAAAACAACAGAAGCACTCTCTTTAACAGTTAACACCTTACCTTCGTAAGTAAGGATAAGGATACTATCTCCCTCTTTTATAAAGCTTAGGTAAGATCCGATAACATCTTTAGGAATATTAATAGTCTCATATGTCTCCATATCCATAAAGTAGGCATACGAATCGTCACTATAAAGATATTGAACTTCTTTAGTCTCCGGATTAACATATTCAACCTTAGTTCCAGATTTAACAGTTTTATTAATAATTTGACCGTTATCTAATGCTTTTAGTTTCATAATTACTAACCCTCCCTGTCTTCCCTGAGTTTTAAGCTTTCTATCTTGTAAGAGAAAAATTCTTTCTTCCTCTCTTATATACATTCCTTTTACTGGTTGATCTGTTAATGGCATACGCTATAAATGTTTATATATTAATATTTCAGAGCAATTCTATCATATATATATTTCATTCTACAAGGAAGGTATAATATTTAGTTAATTTTATTACCTCTTGGCTATGACTGAGAAGCTAGAAGCAGAAGATAGGAATTTTGAAGTACTCTTTACACCAGAAGATATTAAACAAAGGGTTGAGGAGTTAGCTTGTGATATTTCCAAAGATTACTCAGAAGATAAAGATACTCCCCTCATTCTTATGGGAGTACTAAAGGGTGCTACACCTTTTTTAGTTGATCTATCAAGGTCAGTACAACACCCAAATCTATTAATTGACTATATTGGAGTTTCAAGTTATGGCTCTGATACAAATTCCTCCAGAGAACCACAAATAACGCTTGATGCTAGAATTCCAATAAAGGGGAAAAATGTAATAATAGTAGAAGATATAATAGATACAGGATATTCAATTGACACCCTCCTTGATATTTTTAACGCAAGAAAACCGAAATCTATTAAGGTATGTGCATTTCTTTCTAAGCCTAGCAGAAGAGAAATAAATGTTCCTATAGATTACCTAGGATTTGAAATTGCTGATCTTTGGGTTCAAGGATACGGTCTTGATACAAACGAAAAGGGAAGAAATTGGCCTTACATTGCATACAAAAGGTAAGAAAAATGGTTGCGGGGGTTGGATTCGAACCAACGACCTTCAGGTTATGAGCCTGACG
>CAZYGQ010000023.1:7402-10898 GCA_964647075.1 uncultured Candidatus Saccharibacteria bacterium | reverse complement strand
GTATAACTTGATAGGTTGAAGGAACGAACATATCTTCCTTGTCCAAGATATCCTATGTTCCCATCAACAAATACCGTAAATCCATCATCTGAGCCCGATGCGTTGAAGTATCCTATCTCGGTATATGGTAAAGATGAGATATCCAAGATTACAACCTCTTTACTATCATTGGTTGTAGCTAGAAATGCATAGTTGTCCTTTACAAAGATATCGTTGACGTTATATCCAGAGAAATATCCTTCTACGGTTAGAACCGGAGGAGCTACACCCTCAATCAAAAGTTTTGTAAAAGGTTGTCCTGTTGCAGAACCTCTCGTTCCAAGGTATGAAGATCCAAGTTTTGAGAAAACAGATCTTGGTGTTGCCTCCCCTGGAATATCATATTCGTGAATTGATAGAGTAGGGTTACACCAATCACTGTAATATCTTGATTGTAATCGAGTTTCTCCTCCCAGAGTATCAACTGCTACTGTATAGTTATGGTCGCCAGGTTGAAAATCCTCCTCGGTAGTATACACAATGGAGTTTGTGTTCCAGTCATTTATATACAACGTAGGAGTTAATGTATTAGTATGTTTTAACCTATCAATCCAAGAGATATGTATAGAAATTAATCTGGTATGTGGATCAAGAGTACCGCCTTCGGATACAATTTCTTTTGAAGAATCCCTCATTACATTTCCTACAATAAAATAGTACTCCATATTATCAATGACTTTCCTTCCATCTACTACTTGAAAAACTCCAGAGACTAGTTCAAGATGCTTCTCTCCCTCTTCTGTGTGTCTCGCTATGTTATACCAAGCATCTTGTTTTAAGATTAGTATAGAGTTATATACCTCTTCTACAAGTTGAGTAGCTCTTATCCTTGTGTTAGCGTTCTCTATTGTTCTTCTAGTATCAATTACGAGAAGAACAAGAAAAGAAGACATAGCAGAAAATATCCCTATTGCTAGTATTAATTCAGCCAAACTAAAACCTTTTAATCCTTTCTTTCGTTTATTCATATCCTACTAACCCCTCTCTATTTATATATACCTCAACAGTATTTGTTCCATCTGTTAAAACTAATGTACCATACACTGTGGGTTTAAATTCTCCAGCAGAAAAAAGTATCTCATTTGACGCAGTCAAGGCAATTGAGGTTATACGAGTATTGGAAGGGAATTGTTTTACTTCTGTATATGTTGCAGTAGAAAGAGAATCTCCATCAAAAAGAATATATGAATTAACACCCAAAGAGACACCAGATGATATGTTTTTATACGAACTTCTCTGCTGTTGATAGTATATGTCTGTTACAAGTTGCGAAGCATAACTTTCTAATTTCGTTTTTTGACTTTTATTTATTCCAACAGGAAAGACAATTCCAGCAAAAAGCATCATTATTCCCAGAGTCACTATTATCTCTAGAAGTGAAAACCCTTTTAATTTTTTCTTTTTGATATTATTAACCATTAATAGTTCCCATTAGTTGATAGATTGGAAGAAGAATAGTTACTCCCAAAAGACCAATAACTGCTCCAACTAAGATGAGAAGTAGGGGTTCTATAAAAGTGACAATATTATTACTCATTTCTGTTACTTCATCTGAGTAATACTCATGCAAATACATTAAATTGTCCTCTAAAGTTCCACTTATCTCTCCGACATCAATCATTTTAATATATGAGGTATTAAAGAATTCTGGATATTCAGATAAAGAAATAGATAGGTCTTTTCCGTTTTCAATAGTAGCACAAACTTTTTTTAATACCTCTGAGTACCTACTGTTACTTGTTGTAGATGTGGTTATTTCCAATGATTTTGTTAATGGAATTCCACTTGCTAAGAGTACGCTTAGAGTCCTTGAAAAAGAGGCAAGAATGCTACTCTTAAACAGTTTCTTTAGAATGGGGAAATTTAATGCCAACCATCCAGAAAATCTTTTTCCGGGCTTAGTTCTTAAAAACAAAGTTATGCCTACGATTAACAAAATGAATATCCCAAATATTATATACCAATATGTTCTAATACCTGTTGCTACACTAATGATAAATTTTGTAGTTGCAGGAACATTTTCGAACGCTTCGAAAAGAAGCTCTAGTTTAGGGAAGACAATAAAGATCATTCCTAAGAACATAACAGAGGTCATTCCAATTATTATCACTGGGTAAATAATCGCTCCTTTCAATTTCTTTCTTAATTCCCAATCCTTTTTAATTGTATCGGCAATAAACATAAGGTTGGTTTCTAAAGATCCACCCATCTCTCCCGCTTCAACTACAGCGGAAACAGTTTCTGGAAATACTTTAGGAAATAGGCGCATAGCTTCGGCCATTGTGAGTCCTTTATCAACCTCTTCTCCTACATATTTATATATTTTGTTTAGGTTAGGATCACTAGATTGCTCTGCAATAGTTTTTACTGCTTCAGACAAAGGGATACTTGCTTTGAGTAGGGCGGAAAATGACTTAATAGAGATTAGTAGATTTGAGGTAGATACCTTAATCTTCTTTAATTTCTTAAACTCCTGCTCCCTTGATAGTTTTTTTTCTTCAGTTTTTTTCTCCATTACTCTTTTATTGCAATTACTCTAGCTAATTCTTTAATATCAATTTCGCCACTTTTTAATTTCTTAACACCATCTTCAATCATTAATCTAAAGCCTCCCTTTTTAGCGACAGCAAGGATATCGTCTGAGTTAGGGTTACTGATAATGACATCTCTTACTGCTTTAGTCATTGAAAGTATTTCATATATTCCAATTCTCCCTGCATATCCTGTGTTATTACACTCCTTACATCCCACAGCTTTATACATTTTAGGGATATTTGCTAGATGTTTTTGAATATCTGGTCTAAGTTTTATCATCTCTTTATGTGCTACATCTCTACCTGGGGCATACTCTTTTTTGCAATGAGGACATAGTCTTCGAGCGAGTCTTTGGGTAATAACGATATTTAAAGTTGAAGCAACTAGAAATGGCTCAATACCCATATCAATGAGTCTTGGGATTGTACTTACTGCGTCATTAGCGTGAACTGTTGATAGAACTAAGTGACCTGTTAGAGCAGAGTTAACTGTAATTCTTGCTGTTTCTTTATCTCTAATCTCTCCAACCATAATGATATTAGGGTCTTGTCTTAAAACAGATCGTAGTCCATTTGCAAATGTTAAATCACCTTTAGGATTTATTTGTATATGATTAACACCTTCTATACTATACTCAACAGGATCTTCAATTGTAGTTATATTTACATCCCTAGTATTTAAAATCTTAAGAACAGAGTAGAGTGTAGTAGTTTTTCCACTTCCTGTTGGTCCTGTTACTAAGAATAGACCAAAGGGTTGTCTATATGCTTTCTCAAGCTTTATTAAATCTTCTTCTTCAAATCCTAAATCCATTAATCCATATCCTCTGTTTGCTTGAGAGAGTAATCGAATTACTACTTTTTCTCCATGAGTAACTGGTAATATTGAGATTCTTGCATCAACATTGTAGTAGTCTTTTTCG
>CAZYGQ010000023.1:0-7302 GCA_964647075.1 uncultured Candidatus Saccharibacteria bacterium | reverse complement strand
CTGGGTCAATTGCTTCCTTCTTAACATTAAAAAGAATTTTTCCATCTTGTGGTGCAAAATGGATATCTGTTCTTAATTTAGCTCTTACTTTAATGATAAAGAGGAAACTATCTCTCATTTCAGGACCTAGGGGAATAATGTCACGGAGTACACCATCAATTCTGTATCGGATTAATAATGTTTTATTATCTTTTGCCTCAATGTGAATATCAGATGCCTTTTTCCTTAGTGCATCTAATATTAGTATGTCCAAAAAGTTGGATACATTTATCTTTTTTTTGACTACATCGTCTGCGAGTTTTAAAAGCTCTACCATGGCAGTTCGGATAGTTTTAGGCTATCTGATATTCACTTTATATATTTCTAAACTAGACTTTGCAATTATCTTCTAACTGCAATCTCTTTCTCAGCTTCTGCTTGTGGAGCAGCAATCTGTACTCTAGTTCCAATGGTACAGATGATATATCCTGTGTTCTCTGCTGTTCCTGCAGTTGTTCCTGTTCCCGTTCCTGGATCTGTAGGAATGGCAACCATATAGTCGGTTCCTTCTGTATCACCAGCTAGAATAGAAGCGAGATTAATATTCCCAGCTGCTGTGTCTGTTCCAATCGTAGACCCTTGGGTCCAATCGGCGGTACATTCCTCTATTTCTGCTGGAAGTGCGTTCCCATCGGTCGTATACTGAGTTACTGCACTCAAGAGGGCATTCACGTCTGCACTTCTCTGTGCATTCCTGGTATCCCTAAAGTTCTTCCCAGGATTTATAGCAACAATTGTAATAGTAGCCAAGATAACGATAAGGGCTACGACTACTAGGATTTCTATAAGGGAGAATCCTTTATACTTTTTTCCCATCATAAAATAAATAAATAAAATTTAAATATATATTAAATATACATTTGTATATTGGTAGTGTCAATTAATTAACCAAAGACATACTTTCTAATATTGAATCAATTATTAACAACTCATCTTGGGTTGCACTATTAGAAGGAGTAAAATCATATGCAGAAGATCCATACTTACCATCAATTCTGTATAGAGTTAAATCAGAGAAGGAGAGTAGGGTAAATACACAGGAAGATTCAAAGTACTCATTCCCAGGCATAACATCATATATATATGTTTTTTCTACTCTTCTAAACGGAACTCCAAGCCAAGTAAACTCTGAATATTGTGAGTTTCTAAAGTCATGGATAGTAAGTTCAGTTCCACTTATTTCGTTATCCATTAATATTTGTTGATAGTAGGTGGTACTCTCATCTGAGAATTTTGCATAGTTGGAACATCCAGCAAACCCTAGACCTGAGATTGCTTGCATAGAAAAGAGTTCAATATCTTCTTTAAATATTTTTAATCCAGTTAGACCAGAATATGTCTCTTGGGTATTTAACATAGTGGAGCCCTGTCCGTTCTCGTATTCTTCAATGCTCCACCCATTTGGGAGGGCAGCTGAGATATACTTTCCAGGAAACAGAGTTGTATCTTCCTCGATATTGTCTACTTCCTCTTGCTCAACATTCTCTTCTTCATTATCTAGTTCATTTCCCCCCTTTCTAAAAACATCTAGGGTGAATATTAGATAATATCCAATAGCTAGAAAAAGAAGACAAGAGAGAGTAACGATTAATATCTTCATTCTATTACTTCTTTTGATTGCTTTGTCCATATATATAAAATAAATATTAATTTAAATATTTACTTACTCTTGTATTAGGGGAGATTCTTCTTGTGAAGTTTCAGTACAAACTTCTTTAGTACAAATAGTTTCTCCGCTATGACAGAAACAGATATTACAACCATCTGCAGAATCAAATATCTCTTTATCTGCATATGCCCATCCGTTATACTCACACCTAGGGGCTTCTTTTACAGAGGCATTATTTGAGGTAAAAATAATGTAACTGATTAGACCAATTACGATTGTACCAAGTGTAATGGATAGACTAATTGCAAAGTTTTTCCCTTTATTCTCGTCCATATTTTTATTTACAGTATCTTACTCCCTATTATATATCCTAAATATGCCATTGTGGTTGTAATAGAGGTTCCCCATATTAAATCAATTATTGTTACCTTTATACTCCAGTTGTTAAGTGTAGCTAAGTTTGTAAAATCGTAAGTACCATAGGAGATAAAACCTAAGACGGCTCCAAGTAACAATGTTTTACCTAACGATTTTGCTTCAATTCCAGGAATAACAGCAAGTATTAATATTGCAACAATAAAGAGGGAATAAAAAAGAATAGCGGGTAGTAGTTTAGGATTTTTTAATAGTAAGGAACCTATCTCTTTTTGATAAAGATCTTTAGCAATAAAGTTAAGCCAGATTAGATCTATAACTAGAAATATTACTAATAGAATTATATATAGGTATATATATTTCATATTGTTTAGAAATAATTTATATATATTAAGTATATATTAATGTATTTGGGTTTTCTAGAGAAGTATTGCATAGATGAAACGGAGAGGGCGGGATTCGAACCCGCGGTAGGCTTTAAAGGCCTACGACTCGTTAGCAGTGAGTTCCTTTCGACCACTCAGGCACCTCTCCAGATACAGAGCAATTATACTTTATTCATTGAATATATGCTAGAAAAACTAATGCCAATCAGTATAGATAGATAACATTCTTAAGATTACAACCTCTCCTTTTTCTTCTTCAATTCTGTATAATAGTGCGTAAGAATAAACTAACAACCTTCTGATATTTCTAAAACCATCAATTTTAATATTTCTTTTTGGAAAAAGCTCTAGAGAGAAAATTTCATTTACAATATTCTCCTTTACTTTCATTGCCATCTCTTTTGAAAAGGATGTTTCCAATATATAGACATATACAAGTTCAAGATCGTTTAAAGCGCTCTTTGTTATCTTTACAGAGTATTTAGAACCCATACTTTTTATCTAGTTTCTGGATCTCTTTTCTTGCATCGTATACTTTCCCCTCTTTAATATCGTTTGTTGCTTCTACAATCTTTTTGTAAATCTCAAGCTGGGCCATATCCCTATCATATTTGTCTGAGTTAAGTATGGTTAATGCCTTGTACCCATTTTTTGTTAAATATATTGCATCGTTTGATTTATCACACAGTTTCATTAGCTCTTTAGTATTTCTTAAATAGCTAATAGGTTTAATATTTGGCATAATGATGTTTGTTTAAATTATGCCAAAATTATA
This sequence comes from uncultured Candidatus Saccharibacteria bacterium, assembly GCA_964647075.1. Classification (GTDB taxonomy): domain Bacteria; phylum Patescibacteriota; class Dojkabacteria; order SC72; family SC72; genus UBA2259. The sequence goes on along the minus strand of CAZYGQ010000023.1, from coordinate 4,118 downwards.
CCACAATTCTGACAAGTTAAAAATGTGTATTCAAGTATATCTTGATAGAATATATGCTAAAATACACTATGTATTTAGGAGCACATGTATCTAGTGCAGGAGGTATAGAAAATTCAATAATGCAGGGAGATAAGTATGGGATTAATAGCATACAGATTATGCCTACGGCCCCTATGAGATGGGCTACTAAAAGTATAGAGCAGGAAAATATTATTAAATTTGTAGAAACACTTAAAACATCTCAAGTTAAAAAAATCTTGATACATGGGATATATCTTACTAATTTAGCAAGAAGTGATAAACAGCTATTCCATTTAGGTAAAATGGGTTTAGTTGTATATTTAGATTTTGCAAATAGAGTAGAGGAATTAATTAAAAAGAATTCTTTGGATGTGGAAATCTTAGGAGTATGTTTCCATCCAGGGTCTCAGAAAGAATTAAACTATGAAGACAGTTTAGAAAGAATCTCTCAGGGTATTGATTGGGTGTTAGATGAGGTAGGAGGTACTCAATGGTTATTAATAGAGAGTACAGCAGGAACAGGGAGTAATTTAGGAAGGAGTTTTACAGAACTAGCAAATATTAGAGATGGAAGTAAGGGTAAAGAAAGGGTGGGGTATGTAATAGATACTCAGCATACATATGCAGCTGGTTACGATTGGATAAATGATATAGATAGTGTGGTAGAAGAAATAGGGGAAACCCTAAGTTTTGATAGAGTAAAATCTATACACATTAATGACTCATTGGCTGAGCTAGGATCTAACAAAGATAGGCATGCGAACTTAGGAAAGGGTAAGATTGGAGAGAAAGGAATGTACAATATATTACATCGAAAGGAATTTAAAAACATCCCCTTCATTTTAGAAACCCCTGCACTTAAAAACTCTTCAAGTGCAACAGAAGAGATATCTCAATTAAAAAAAATAGCAGAATGAATATAAACCTAAATGATAAACAGAAGCAAGCGGTAGAACATAAAAAGGGAGCACTACTAATTATTGCTGGAGCTGGTACTGGTAAAACAGCAGTTATTACTCAAAGAATTACTCACATTATCAATAGTGGGTGGGCTAAGCCTCACGAAATACTTGCTCTAACATTTACAGATAAGGCAGCACAGGAGATGTTGAATAGGGTAGATGAGAGCTTACCATTAGGTTATGGAGATATATGGATATCAACATTTCACTCTTTTTGTGATCGTATATTAAAACAGGAAAGTTACAATATAGGTTTAGATTCAAACTATACAATGATGTCAGGTGCCCAGTCATATATTTTTTTACGCAAACATCTTTTTGATCTTTCCCTAAAGAAGTTTAGACCGTATGGAAACCCAACAAAATTTCTAAATGATTTACTTTCTCACTTCTCTAGGTTACAAGATGAAGATGTATCTCCACAGGAGTATTTAGAGTATGCAAAATCTTTATCCAAATCTGGAAAGGTAGAGAAAGAGGAGTATGAAGATACTTTAGAATTAGCTACTGTATATGATGAATATACAAATTTAAAAATACAAAACTCTAAGATAGATTTTGGTGATTTAATTCTTCTTACTATAAAACTTTTTAGAGAGAAACCAAATGTATTAAAGAGATATCAAGAGAAATTTAAATATATTCTTGTAGATGAATTCCAAGATACCAACTATACACAGAGTGTTTTAGTAAATATCTTGGCGGGATTAGATCCTAAAACAGATATTAGTAAGGTAGGAAAAATTAATCCCAATCTTACTGTTGTTGGTGATGATGACCAAGCTATTTACAAATTTAGAGGTGCAGCTATATCAAATATCTTACAATTTAAACAGCTATATCCTAAAGCAAAAGAGGTTGTATTAACTGACAACTATAGATCTCGACAAGAGATATTAGATAGTGCATATACATTGATTAAGCATAACAACCCACATAGGTTGGAGATAACTGAAAAGGTTGAGAAAAAACTCCTTGCTAAAGCCTCTTTTGAGCCAGATGATGATGTCGTTAATTTGGTAACTGCAGGAAGCGAGGATGCTGAGGCAGAGTGGGTAGCTAAAGAGGTGCTAAATTTAACAGGATACTCTCAGGAGAATGTGGTTGATACAACTCAAAAATTCAATAAACAGGGACAGTCGGCATTCGTAGAGTTAGTACCTGATAGAAAGTATAAATTCTCAGATATTGCAATTTTAGTAAGAGCCAACGCTCATGCAGATAGTATTACTCAAAATCTTAGATATTTAGGAATACCGTATAAAATTGGTGGCTCAAGAGGTCTGTATTCAAGAGAAGAGATTAAGGTTTTAATTGCTTTCCTAAGAACACTAGTTGATTACAAAGATGAAATATATATGTACAAGGTATTAAGTTTAGAGCAATGGAATTTAAGTACTAGGGAGTATATGGAGATAAATAGAGTTGCAAGAGAGGACCATATTTCTGTATTAGAAGAGGTTGAGGGTATGTTTGGAGTTACGGTAGGAAATAGTATGGATTTTGAATTAAGTAACCTTGGTCAAAAGATACTATCCAAAGAATCTCAAGAGGGTTTAAAAAAGTTCTTAGCTATTTTTGATAAATGTGTATCAATGATTAAAGAGGGGAAGTCAGTAGGAGAGATTCTCCTTCACTTTGTTCAAGAGAGTGGATATCTAAGCGAGATGTTAAAAGAGAAAGATAGTCTTTCTGAGTTTAAGGTAAATAATTTAGCAAAATTCTTTAATGAGATTAAGGAGTATGAAAAAAACAATCCTGATTCAAATATATATGAATTTGTAGATTACCTTAATTACAGTATTGATATTGGAGAGTCTCCAGTAATTGATCAAATGGATTTAAGTGAGTATGATGCTGTAAATATTCTTACAGTACATAGTGCTAAGGGTTTGGAGTTCCCAATTGTATTTCTAATAAATTTGGTTTCTGATAGATTTCCATCTCAAAATAGGAGAGACACTATTCCAATTCCTAATGAATTAATAAAAGAGTCTCTGTCGGATTTAGATGAAAGAGAAGAGCATCTCGCTGAAGAAAGAAGGCTCTTCTATGTTGGAGCAACAAGAGCAAAAGAGAAGCTGTATCTTACTGCTGCAAATTTCTATGGGAACGCAAAAAGAAAGAAAAAGAGTAGTATATTCTTAGAAGAGATATTAGATAGGGATATTACTCAGGAGTTTGAAAACCCTATGGTAGTTAAATCAGATGATGATCTAAATATGTATACACAAAATAAAGAGGATCTTATTCCTAAAGATATTAAAATTGAGGTGGGTAAAAAAGTTAGTTACTCTCAGATTAATACATATCAGGATTGTCCTAAGAAATATGAATATTCATATGTATTACAGATACCTTCTCGCCCTCACGCATCTCTTTCCTTTGGTTCATCTATACATAACACATTAAAAGATTTCTATACACTTCTTCAAAGATATAAAGAGGGATTAGGAATAACAGAAGAGCCATCTAAGGAGGATTTGTTAAATCTTTTTGAGAAGAATTGGATATCTAGAGGGTATGATAGTAAAAAGCACGAACTTGAGAGAAAAGAGAGTGGAGTTAAATCAATGAATGAATACTATGATAAATTCTTTAATTTAGAACAAAGCCCATATAGGCTAGAGCAATCTTTTACAGTTCATCTACCAGAGAGTAGTTTTGTAGGAAAAATAGATAGAATGGATTTGGTTGAATCTGGGGAAATTCCTGTAGTTGAAATCATTGATTACAAAACAGGCAAACTAAAAGAGAAAGCAGAGATTAAAAAGGATTTGCAGCTTCCTTTGTATTGTATATTTGCAGAGCAAAGTTTAGGTGTAAGAGTTTCAAAAGCTAAATACATATTTATTGAGGAGGGACAAGAGGTAGAAGTAGACATCTCTTCGGAGAGAAGGGAGAAAGCAAAAGAGAATATATTTGAAGTAATTAAGAGTATTAAAGAGAGAGATTTTGTTGCTACTCCAAATAGTTTTAAATGTAAGTACTGTGATTATAATTCAATATGTAGTGATGCTATATTGTAAATTGTTGTTAAATTTGTGTAAACTTTAGTATAATTGCCAATGTCTATGATACCAATATCAAAAATTTATGCACAAAGTTCAATTGAACAGAAGTTCGCAGAGTTTA
>CAZYGQ010000022.1:4700-10995 GCA_964647075.1 uncultured Candidatus Saccharibacteria bacterium | reverse complement strand
TCTTAGGTTAAATACTGAAGGGATTATATATTACAAAGTAGGGGAGGTCAAGAGAGAGCAGTAGTACGATGTCATTAAAAGATGTATTTAGAAATACAAATTTGGTTGACAATCTAACTGCCCTCTCTTGGTGATAAACCAACCCAATTATTTTATTAAATAGGTCCAAGCCCCTCCTCTCTTAATAGCTCTTCTATTACTTCCTTAATTTCGTCTTCATTTGGGAGATGAGATAAATAGTCTCTGAGGATTTCATTTTCAATGCATCTTTTTGTACTGTAGTTCTTGCATTCTTCGCATTTCTTTCCCATCTTGGAACATTTTTTACATTTAAACATGTGAACTCCCTTTCTTATTTAGGTTTCAAAAGAGCAATTGGTTGGTTTCTCAAAAGGGATTTTATAATTGATTTATGAATTTGTAAAGAAAAAGGTTGTTTAACAAAAAGACCTCTTTTCAGAGGTCTTAATTAATTCTAAACAAAAGATTATTATTCAGCTTTCTTATAATCTATCTTATAGCTGGGACCCATTGTTGGGGCAATATGCATTCTTGTTACAGATTGATTATATGGTTTTCCTAATACCTCTTCTACGCTAGATACTGCCATATGAACATTTTCTATAAGTTTTTCATCATCCATATCTAATTTACCTGCTTTAATATGAATTACTCCAGACATATCACAGGCAAATGTTTGTTTCCCCTTTTTGTATTCCTCAATAGCAGATTTAACATCATCAGTTACTGTACCATTCTTAGGATTAGGCATAAGTCCTTTGGGACCTAATTCTTTACCCAAAACTGCTATCTTAGCCATTACAGATGGAGTAGCAATAGCAACATCAAAAGTAATTTTATTCTCTTTTACATCCTTAATTAATGATTCTAATCCAACAAAGTCTGCACCAGCATCCTTAGCTTCTTTCTCTTTATCTGGGGAAACAAAAGCTGCAATTGCAATACTTTTAACACCAGACGAGTGGGGGAGTGATATAGCACCTTTAATAGATTTAGGATCTTTGTCTTTAGGAATTACAATATCAAAATGTACTTCTAAACTCCCTACAAATTTACTATATGAAGTCTTTTTAACCTCTTTAATACCCTCTTGTAATGAGTATGATTTATTTCTATCTAAATCTTTACTTACTTTTATATATTTCTTTCCTCTTTTCATTCTATTTATTTATTAAACATTATATTTCACATTCAACACCCATCTGCTTAGCAGTACCCGCAACAATCTTAGCTGCTTGATCTGGATCAGATGTATTTAAGTCTGGCATCTTTATCTCTACTATTCTCTGAATCTGTTCTTTAGAAAGTTTTCCTACCTTATCAAGATTTGGTCTTGCTGAACCCTTTTTAATCTTTAACTCTCTTCTAATTAATTCAGAAGTTGGTGGAGTTTTAGTAATGAAATCAAAAGACCTATCATCGTATATTGTAATAACTGCTGGAGTTAAAATACCGTGTCCCTCTGCAGTTCTCTCATTAAACTGAGCACAGAACTCTTGAGTTGAGATTCCATATGGAGCAAGCGTTGGACCAATTGGAGGTGCAGGGGTTGCTTGTCCTGCTGGTATTGTAATCTTAATTATTGCTTTTACTGGTTTTGCCATATATTTAAATCAAAAATATTATTAAAGTTTTGTAACCTGAGAAAAATCTAATTCTACAGGCGCTTCTCTACCAAGGAAAGATATGAGGACTTTTACCTTACCTTTTGAGTTATCAAGTTCTTCTATACTTCCAATGAAATCAGCGAATGCACCATCGGTAATCTTTACTGCTTCTCCTACACTAAAGGAACTTTGATATGATGGTTGTTCAACTTCCATAAACTTCATTATTGCTTTTACTTCACTTTCTGGAAGAGGTCTAGGATATTTATCTGTTTTAACAAAGCCTCTTACTCCTTCAGTATTTTTAACAATATCCCAAGTATGAGCATCTAATTCCATTTTAACAAGTACGTATCCTGGAAATATCTTATCATCCATTACACTCTGTTTCCCTTTCTTAACAATGATTTTCTTTTGTGTAGGAATCAATATATCTACGATCTTGTTTCCAAGTCCAGTTGCTTCGATTCTTTGTGTTAATTCCTTTTTAATACTGTTTTCATATCCAGTCCTAATATTAAGGACATACCATTTAGCTTTTGGATTTGTTTTTTTCTTTTCTTCTGCCATTTAAATATATTTAATAGTTATATCTTAAGAAATTGTGCTAAACCCCATTGGAAAAGCACATCCATACCTAATATTATGAGAGCGATTATACCACAAAATATTACGGTATATATTGTTAATTTAAGCAATTCTACAAAGTTTAATCTCTTTGTCTGTTTATATTCATTTATTATTTCTTTAAGTATATTTTTCATTTTCTTATTAGTAATTAAGCAGGCCCACTCCGATTCGAACGGAGGACTACGGTTTTGGAGACCGCTGTTTTACCAGTTGAAACTATGGGCCCTTACTGTTAAACAGCTTAAATTATTTTACTTTAGTCTCCTTGTGTAGTGTATGCTTTTGACAGTACCCACAATACTTTTTCTTAACAAGTTTCTCCTTTAAATTTTTACTTTTGTAAGCAGTGTAATTCTTGTTTCCACAGATTTCACACTTTAGTGCTACAATTTCTCTTTTTTCTTTAGCCATTTCCTTGCGGTTTCAAATTAAAAATAGAATAGTATGGGAAATACAAAGTATTATATTGAAATATTGGTAATAGGTCAAATATCTTTGTATATTATTTTACATTTGATATACTAAATTATACATAAGTTAAGATTGCATTGATATGGAGGGAGTAAATCAAAATGATAATATGGGGGTTATTCCTGAGCCTGTGCAGGCATCGCAGATGAGCAATACTGATGGATTTACTGACATTGACTTAGAATTGCAAAGAAGAGAAGAGGCTCAATTATTGAGTAAAATTCAAGAACTTCCTCCAATGACGAGGAGGGATTTTTTGAGAGGTCTATTTTATACAACCTCCGCTGCAGTATTAGCCGCTTGTGCTCCAAAGCCTGTTCAAGAAGCTCTTAGTGCTTCTGTAAAAGAAACAATTCCAACGCCGACTTCTGAATTTGAGAAGTATGCATATGTAAGAGATCCTCAGAGATTAAACAGTAATGACTTTATAAAAGGTGCTGTAAATTTTCCTTCCGCTATTGTTGATAGATCTCCTTTTGCAGAAAATGATAGAGCAGAGCCTCTTTTTCTAAGATATGGTGGCCAATTTAGTGAGGTCACATTTCTTCATTCTACTGGGCAAAAGCCTCCAGTAGTAGGAGAGATACTTCCACTAATGTATAAAGTGCCAACAAATACCTCTGTTAAAGATATTGATGTTGTTCCATATGCTATCTCAACTGGTTCAGAATCTAAAAAGGTAGATTTAAATGATGGTAGGATTCACTATGTTGTCCCCATTGTTACCACTGGAACTAATAAGGGTATTGTACAAAAGATGGAGAATGGCCAAGTTGTTAACCAAGTGTATCAATCATTTGAAGTAATGCCAGATTCAGTATCTGGAAGTTCTAAAGGTTTTCTTTCTTGGGTAGTTTTAACTGAAATTGGTAATGAGGTAGTAGTAGAGGGCGTTGCTACATCTAATAGTGGAGTATATATTGACCCTAATAGTGTCCCTAAGGAAATATCTGAATTAATGGGTGATTGAAAAAGCTGGATCTGAGAGTCGAACTCAGGACCTCATTCTTACCAAGAATGTGCTCTAACCGTCTGAGCTAATCCAGCGTATGGAATAGATTATACAATATATCTGAAATCTGTAAATTATTTCTCTTTTAATTGAGTAGTCCTATTAAGAAAGTATATCCAAAGAGGAATAGAGATAATCATTATTACACAAGTCATTGCAGGAGCGGATGGAGTAGAATACATATCTTTTGTAGGTTCAAAGAGAAAGAAATTAGTAACTAAGTAAATTGATGTAGGTATTGTAATTATTCCAACCACACTATACAAAATTAAGGAGATAAAGGTATATGCCTTTTTAATCCAAAGATTCATATTCTCATTTTTAATCTTTGATATGCCGAATTGATGTAGTGCAAAGAGTATAGTCATAGAGAGGATAAGTGTAATACCTGTGATTAGTTCAGTTTTTCTTTCTGTACTATCAAAACAGAAGTTCTCTCCATAGAATTCTATAGTTTCACCTTGATAGCACTCTTTGAATTCTTCTATTTCATCTACCTCAAATTTCGGAATGTCTTCTTTTTGATTGGCTTTCATTAGAGAGTAGGAGAATGGGATTGAAACTTTGTAAGAGAGTAAAACCTTCGATGTTAAGCCAGCTCCAATTACCAAGACAACTAATGTAATTAAGGAGATTAAATAAAGGTAGAACTGAAGAAGAGTATGAGAAGTTATTTTTAAGGGTTTTCCTTGTTGATTCTTTTTCATGATAACAATTATATATATTACAACCCCAATTGCAAATAGCAGTGGGATAGTAAGAAAAAGAATTGAAATGAATCCCATAATAAACAGCTTATAATTTAATATTTAACTTCCGTAATCTTTAATCTGTTTAAGTATTAATTTCCTAATACTTCTTACCTTGTATACACTAGATTCAATAATTGATATAGCATCGACAAATATTGTTCCATCATATTTAGCATCTTTTTGAAGCCTAAGAACATGAATATCAAACTGTTCATTTATTAATGTAGCTATCTCTTCCTCTTTAACCTTTATTAATGCTAATCTTTTCTCGTTGGATTCAATAATATTTTTCTCCATATCCCTAAATAGATCAATTAATCTATTATGTATATCTGTTAATTTTTCAATATTAACCTCTTTGTTCGACATACCCAGTTTATGCATTCTAAGAAATACTTGAGACAAATCATTACCTAAGTCTCCTAGCTGTTCAATTGTGTTAGATATTTTAATTAATGTGACAGTAGCGTGGGCGTCCCTAGGGCTAAGTTTAACTTGTGTTAACTGTAATATGGCTTTCGTTATCTCATCATCTAGATAGTCATTAAGAGTCTCAAACTTTGATATCTCCATCTGAGTAGGATTACTGGGGTTATAGAATAGAGATATGGCTTTTTGATAGAGTTTAATTGTGTTCTCAATAGAGTAGGTAATCTCCATTTTAATATTCTTAATTCTTTTTCTAGGCTTACCTTTTTCATTTTTACTTAAATACTTTGTTTTAAAGAGTATTTCTTCCTCATTCCCTTTTACTAAAGCAATAACTAATTTTTCAAAGGGTTTGGAGAATGTTAAAAAGATTAATGTAGCTACTACATTAAATATTAAATGAGCAAGGGCTGTTTGAACACCAGGATCTGGTGAGAGATATTGCATACTCCAAGAAAAAGGCTTTATTAAAAACATAAAGATGCCTGTTCCTATTGCATCAAAAAGGAAGTCTGCGACTGCGACTCTTTTCGCAAACAAATTCAGTTTGATTGATGCAATTAGTGCTGTAACGTTTGTTCCTACGTTTGCACCTAATACCATAGGTATTGATACTTCAATAGGTATAAGACCATTTTGAGCGAGTATAACAATAATTCCTGTAGTAACAGAACTAGAGTGTATTAATGCAGTAAATAAAGCACTTACAATGTATGCAACTATTGGATTGGATAGATTTGAAAACATATTCATTACCTCTGGACTATTTTTTAGTGGCTCAATGGTTGAGGAAATAAGTGACAGGGAGAGTAGTAAAAACCCTATATGAAAAATTGGTTTGCTAACCATTTTTGTCTTTTTACTAATTACTCCCAAAAGCAGTCCAAGGATCATTAGTATTGGAGCTAGTATTGATGAATCTAGTAATACCAATTGTGCTGTAATAGTAGTCCCTATATTACTCCCGAATATTATTCCCAAGCTATTATGAAAAGAGATTACCCCTGTGTTAACAAGTAGAATTGTCATTACTCCAACCGCGCTACTTGATTGCATTAGGGCTGTTAATATTGCACCAAAGAGAGTTGCAGTGTATTTGTTTTTTGCTAATTTACCTAATATCTCTCTAAACTTGTTTGAAGCAAGCTCCTGTATTTCTTTACTTAATGCATCTATTGCATAAAGAAAGAGTATTAATCCAGAGATAAAGGCGAGAGCAATTTGAAGGTATTCTGTTTTAAAGATATCCATATGTTAAATTTAACATATTTATGGTTATTAGTAATACGTTTAAACAGATTGAAAACACTATAAGTTTGAAAAATGCAGAGGACTGGATTTGAACCAGTGTATCCCGAAGGAGTCGGATTTAC
>CAZYGQ010000022.1:0-4642 GCA_964647075.1 uncultured Candidatus Saccharibacteria bacterium | reverse complement strand
TCTCGACCTACTGTTTACAAAACAGTTGCTCTGACCAACTGAGCTACTTCGGCATTAAACAAGGCAAGTTTAATATATTAAGGGGATATAGTCAATAAAAAGACGCCCCAGTCGGAGAGGGATCGTAGAGCTCTTCCATTTAAGGTGGAACCCCTCAACTTAGACCCAAAGGTTTAAGCGATTTCGGGACTCCCAGTTAATGGTTGTGGAGCTACGAACCTCTATGTCCAACTGGGACAATATATTCTACTATAATTTGGAGTTAGAATCAAAATCCTAGTAGTAAAAGTAGAGAGTTAAGAGTGGAAAAAATAAAAGTGGAAACATACTTAGAGAGAGGGGATATTGGTAAAACCAAAATAATAATTAGAAACAAAGAATACTTTTCTAACTGCTCCCAGTAGTATCTAAGGCTTTTAGGCAGTATAGCCCTTACTATTTTATGTCCATCTAGTGGTGGAATAGGTAGGAGATTAAAAATTCCCAAAGCAAGATTTATAGTGACAAATGTCAATAGTAGAAATGCTATAAGTGATTGAGGATCTTTTACAAAGAGATGATTAATAACAGCGACAATACTAGCCATAATAAAATTGGATAAAGGGCCTGCAAAAGCAGTAATAGCAGTATATAGCTCTCTCTTTTCAAAATTATATTCGTTAATTGGAACAGGCTTACTCCATCCAAATCTAAAAAGAATCATTGATAATGCTCCAATTGGGTCAATATGTTTAATTGGGTTTAATGTAAGCCTTCCCTCTGCCTTTGCAGTTGGGTCTCCTAGTTTAAAAGCAGTGTATCCATGTGAGTATTCGTGAATAGTTGAAGCAACTAATATAGAGGGAACAGCTACAATTATCCAATATATAAATTCGCTGAAAGATGAAAACATAAATATTAATCTTGATAATTACGATTCTTTTTGATAATATCATCTAGTTTAATATTCTTCAATTAAAAATAAGGGATAAAAATGGCAAAAGTTTGTGAATTATGTGCAAAATCTACAGTAGCTGGAAAAAGAATTCAACATCACCACTCAATAGGGTGGAGATTTAAGGCTCCTAAAAGTAAAAGGACCTTTAAGCCAAATATTAGAAAGATTAAGGTTGATGTAGATGGTAATACTCAAAGCATTTTTGTTTGTATGAAGTGTTACAAAAAGCTCCAATCGCAATCAAAAGAATAATCGTATATATTTTTTCCTCGTCTTGAGTAAATATTAGTGGTAAAATCATCTAAAATAAGATGGTAGTTATTAATAATGAAACTAATCGATTCAATTTGGAATATTTTTACATATGACTTAGGTATGGATTTGGGTACTGCTAATACTATGGTATATCTTCGAGGAGAGGGTATTGTAGTATCTGAACCTTCTGTTGTAGCTATTGATAAAAGGAGTAAACAGGTATTGGCTGTTGGTCAATCTGCTAGAGAAATGATAGGTAGAACTCCAGCTAATATCGTCGCTGTACGACCTCTGCGAGATGGTGTAATTTCTGATTTTGATACTACTCAAGCAATGATTCATCACTTTATCAAAAGTGCTCACTCCAACTATATTAAAGGTTTTAAAATACCAAGACCTAGGATAGTTGTTGGTGTGCCTTCATCAGTAACTGAAGTAGAGAGACAAGCAGTAATAGATGCTGCTAAAACTGCTGGTGCAAGAGATGTTTTTATTGTTGAAGAAGCTATGGCTGCTGCCATAGGAGTGGGTCTTCCGATAGAGGAAGCCTCAGGGAGTATGATTGTTGATATAGGAGGGGGAACTACCGGTATAGCGATACTTTCTTTAGGGGATATAGTTGTTGACAACACAATTAGAATCGCTGGTGATGAGATGAACCAAGATATTGTTGATTATGTTAGAGAGAAATATAACATATTAATTGGAGAGAGAAGTGCAGAGGATATTAAAATAGCAATAGGTTCTGCCTCCCCACTAAAGGAGGAAAAAGAGATTGAGATACAGGGTAGAGATTTGTTATCAGGACTGCCTAAATCTATCAGATTTACAAGTACAGAGGTTAGAGAAGCAATTAGTGCCTCCCTAACTCAGATTACCGATGCAGTCAAAGATGCAATTGAGGATACTCCACCAGAGTTAATTAAAGATATCTATAGTGATGGAATATTTGTAGCAGGAGGTGGCGCATTAATTAAAGGATTAGATACATATTGGAAAGAGGAATTAAATATTCCAATTAATATTGTTGAAGAACCAATGGCTGCAGTTGCAAAAGGAACTTCAAAGATGTTAGATCACATTGATTTATTACAGAGAGTTCAAAGATCTTGGGATGAGATTATTTAATAACTGAATATTATGAAAAGGAAGTTTGACTTAAAAAGTTATTCTAAGTTCCTCTATTTAATATTTTCCATAATATTAGTCCTTTTGGGTCAGACAGCCTTAGGAGATAGGGTTAAGTATCCTTTCGCATATATTTTCTCTCCTATTCATGTTTATGGTAGTGATGCTGGTAAGAAGGTAAATAATTGGAGAGGGGCATTAATTGATGCATCTAGCTATATCCAGGAATACAATGAGATGAAAGAGGAGATAGCGAAATTAAAGGTAGATAACTCTGAAAAGTTACTAGACTATAATGAGTATCTAAGTTTAAAAGAACAAAGCGCCTTTATTATTAATGAAAGAGAGTATATTCAAGCTAAAATTATTACTGATAACTCACAAGGAAGTATCTTGATAAATGTAGGGAAGGAAAACGGTATTGAAATAGGAGATATTGTAATACTAGGAAGGGTGTATATAGGGATGATTTCTGATGTCTCCTTGTACAGTAGTAGGGTAAGATTACCATTAAATCCCGCTAGTAGTTTTGAAGTTGTTGTACTACCTGGGAGTGTAGATTTAAATAAGGAGAATAGAATAGATAGTTTAGTTAAATCCACAGGAGTAGTAATAGGTAAATCAGATAATATATTAATTGAGAATTTAGGAATTAATTCTGATGTTAAAGATGGAGATTTCGTTTTAATAAGAGACAGTAGAGTAGGAGATGTATTTGTATTAGGTACTTTAATTGGTGTATCTAACAATCCAGCGTCTACAAATAAGAGTGGATTTGTATCTCCGATATTCGATTATGGGAATATATTAAATGTATATGTAATAAAGAAGTGATAGAGGTATTATTAATTACAATTTCGATATTTGTATTACTTTTTTTAGAGAGTTTTTTCTTTGAACTATTCTCTTTTTCTCTTTTAATACTAGTTCTTTTGCTACTTTGGAAAAGAATCAACCCCGTTATTTATTACATACTAATTACTTTTTTAGCAATAATTTTGGATTCTGTAAATCATTTCCCTTTAGGTACGCATGTCTTAGTAATTGCAATCCTGCTCTTTATTTTTGAATTGCTTTCAATAGTAATACCCTCTGAGGGGAAGTTACACTATTTAAGTATTTTTCTTTCAACATTTCTCTACTATATACTACTTTTACTAATAGGTTCACTCCTTCAAGACGGGGCATTTCCCAAAGTGCTAGGTAGTTTAGTAAATATAACTGTAGTTAGTGGTATAACTACTATCATTTATGCTTTTGTTAATAGGTTTTTTAAATCAATTCAATACGAGGGATCTAAAAGTAGGTTTACTTTAGATTAATAAATATGGCAAAGATAGAGTTTGATAAAAAGTTAGTATCTAAAAGGATGCATAAACCTATTGTTAATAACAACGGTAATGTGTCTGTAAAGAAGAAAGGGAAGATATCTAAGGTTATTTTGGGTAAAGGCAATGAGGTACGTATCTCTGGGTGGAATTTCATATATGCTTTCCTACTGTTTTCATTAGTCTTTTTTGTTTTAATAATTAATTTGGTTAAACTTCAAGTTGTCCAAGGAGAAGAGATGCTAAAGAGATCTAAGGACAACAAAGTCAGAATAACTCTTGTAGACGCCTTTAGAGGGGTGATTTTTGATTCGAAGGGCCAAAAGCTAGTAGAGAATGTATCCTCAGTTAATGTATATCTTTTACTTGAGAAATACTACAAGCAGGATGGGCTTGATAACCAGGGAGTTGAAGAAACCCTCGATACCCTCGGGGGTATATTGGGAGATAGTTGGAACCAATCCGAAAGTGATGGTACTAAATATACTTCTTTATCAGATAGGGTTTTTTCTATATATAAAAAAGAAGAATATGTTAACAAAATTCTTCTTGCTTCTGATATAAGTAACGATTTAGTAATTAAAATTAAGGCAATGGGAGATTCTTTGGAAGGGGTTGTACTTGATAATGGAAATAAACGAAGATATCTACAAGGGGACATATTCTCTCATCTTTTAGGATATACCTCCGAGGCATCAGAAAAAGATCTTGAAAAATATCCCCATCTCATGGTTGGAGATATCGTTGGGAAATCAGGAGTTGAGAAATTCTATGAGGAGCAATTAAAAGGAACAAAAGGGAGAATAGCGCAAGAGATCGATGTATTTGGAAGAAGTGTTTCAAATACACAGTATATGCTTAGTAAACCTGTATCTGGTAAAAGCTTGTATTTGAGTATTAACTCAGATATTCAAAAAGAGATGTATAGGGTGTTAAAAGAGGCTGTTGATAATAATTCTGCTGCTGGTGGAGCAGGGGTAATTGAAGATGTTAA
>CAZYGQ010000021.1:0-11825 GCA_964647075.1 uncultured Candidatus Saccharibacteria bacterium | reverse complement strand
GGTTTAAGACCATCTTTTACCTCTGGAAGTGCACGAGCAACAATTACAGACATAGAGTAATCTATGTAGTTAGATTTCATTTCATCAACGATAGACCTTATGGCTACCTCTCCTGGTTTAAATGTGAGATCGAAATCTAAATCAGCATCTTCTTGTATTACATTCTCTGATGGCTGTGCATTTTCTATTTCAATTGTTTCTTCTGCTTTTATTATTTCTTCTTTATCTGCCATGACTTTATACATCTAAATTAGCTTTTTTAGCATATCTTTGAATGAATCTTCTTCTAGGAGGTACTTCACTTCCCATTAACATTTCAAAGACCTTTTCGGCCTCTTCTCCATCTTCAATATGTACCTGTTTTAATGCCCTATTTTCAGGATTCATAGTAGTTTCCCATAACTGTTCAGGATTCATCTCTCCTAAACCTTTAAACCTATTAGCTACGGGAGTTTTACCTGCGTTCTTAGCTTTTTTTACAAAAGCATCTTTTTCGGAATCATTTAGGAAGTAATATTTTTTCTTACCTATCTCTACTTTATGTAAAGGAGGTTGAGCAACATATACATACCCCTGCTCTATTAGTGGTCTAAAGAATCTAAAAAGAAGTGTCAAAACTAAGGTAGTGATATGTAAACCATCTACATCCGCGTCACTCATGATTACAACCTTATGATATCTCAGTTTACTTACATCTAAAGAGGTTCCTATCCCTACTCCCAATGCGGTTGTAATATCTTTAAACTCATTATTTCCAAGGACTCTATCTACCCTATACTTATTTGTATTAATTATTTTACCTCTAAGCGGTAATACAGCTTGTGTATGTCTATCCCTACCCTGTTTGGCACTTCCTCCTGCAGAATCTCCCTCAACGATGTAAAGCTCACATTCACTAGGATCATTACTAATACAATCTGCTAGCTTACCAGGAAGAGTTGTACTTTCTAATGCACTCTTTCTAATTACAGCGTCTCTAGCAGCTTTTGCAGCAGCTTTCGCTTTGTAGGAAAGAATAGCTTTATCAACAATAGATTTGGCCTCTTTAGGATGCTCGTCAAAATATGTTAGTAATTCATCTCTAATTACTTTAGCAACAGCGTTTTTAACCTCTGGGTTATTTAATTTTATCTTTGTTTGACCTTCAAATTGAGGATCTGTAACCTTTACAGAAACTACAGCAGTAAGACCCTCTCTAACATCATCTCCGTTTAAAGATGTAGTAAGACCTTTTAAGAGGTCTGCTTTTTGAGCATATGTATTAATTGCACTTGTAAGAGCTGTTCTAAAACCTGCTAAGTGAGTACCACCCTCTGGATTGATGATATTGTTTGTATAGCATTTAACATTTTCATCCATACCGTTTGTATATTGAATAGCTGATTCTACAACTATTCCCTCATACTCCTTGTTTACATAGAAAGGTATCTCATTAACCATTTTCTCATCTATGTTCATAAAGAGAACATACGACTTTATTCCATCTTCAAAGTAAAGATCAAAGATTGGCTTCTCTTTTCCTTCATCTATTCTTTCATCAAGGATAGAGATTCTTAAACCAGCTGTTAAATATGCGTGTTGTCTACACTTTCTAACAATCTCTTTAAAATCAAAATCTGTTTCAGTAAAAATATCACTATCAGGCATAAACCTATGTTCGGTTCCAGTCTCATTTTCAACAGAGCCGACCTTTTTTACAGGAGCTTGAGGAATACCCCTTTTATACTCCTGCTGATACACACCACCGCCTCTTCTTACAGTAGTAATCATCCATTCTGAAAGTGCATTGGTACACTTCATACCTACTCCATGTAAACCACCAGATACTTTGTAAGCACCCTCTTCAAATTTACCTCCAGCATGCAGATTAGTCATTACTGTTTCCAAAGTAGAAACTTTTGTTTGGGAATGAATCTCAATAGGGATGCCTCGACCGTTATCCTTAACAGAGAGAGACCCATCCTTATGAAGTGTCACCCATATTCGTGAACAATATCCACCTATTGCTTCGTCAACAGAGTTATCTAAAATTTCAGTGAATATATGGTGTAAACCATTTCTATCAGTAGAACCAATATACATAGCAGGTCTTTTTCTTACAGCTTCAAGCCCTTGTAAGACTTGAATACTAGATGCTTTGTAATCACTTTTAGAAGCCATTATCTAACTGTATAAAATTATTATTCTTTGAAAGCCAAGTTATATTTTAATATATTATGGGATTAAATGCCAACGTCTAATTATGTTGTTAATACAAGATAAAGTCTCTCAAGCTGTAATCTCTTATTCCCATTTGCTTGGATTCTTTCTCTTGTTTTTATTACCTCTTTTATATCCCTAGATACTCTATCAATTTTTTCTCCTTTGTCAATTTTTTCCTTCAATAAATTTTGATATTTAAGCTCCATATCAGTTAATAATTGGTCAATCTTTTTATTATCTTTAGATATACTCTCAAGGGAATTAAAAGCAGTTATCAGATCCATCATCAATAAATCTGGTTGGTCGCTATTTGTAGTAAGCTCCTGATTTCCTTGTGAGTATATTTTTTGACATCTTGAAATAACGGTAGGCAAAAGATTGTTTTCATTGTTTGTACTAAGGATATATTCAGAGGTGTTACTACTTTCCTCTAGGACTTTTAAAAAAGAGTTTTGGGCTTCAACTGTTAATTTCTCTGAAAAAGGTATTAAGGCAATTTGAATCTTTTCAAGATACGGAGTAAAAATCATCTGTTTTTGTAAATCTTTTACATCTTGTATTCCAATACTTTTAATATTTTTGGAAGTTAATATGTGTAAATCAGGATTCTCTATTACAAAAGGGTTATCAGGAATTTTTCTTTCCCAAAGTCTTTCAATGAGTTCTTTAATGAGCTCCTTTATTTTCTCTTCATTATTACCTAGAATTATATATGGCATTATGATAGATTTTATCATAAATAGGGATAAATTAATTGAAAATATTAATGAATTTACTGGTTAAAGAGTTGCAAGAGTGTATTAATATTGATGATTTTATTAAGAAAAGTCCGAACTCAAATTTTATGCAATCTTGTAATTGGAGTAGATATCAACAGGAGGGATTAAAGAGAAAAACTTTTAGATTAGGTTTTTTCCAAGAGGAAGCTTTAGTTGGAGTTTCCTACTGTTATGAAATATCTCAGACATTTGGAAAATATATATACTGCTCAAGAGGTCCAATTTTGAAAGAATTAGATTCAGATCTATATTCAGATATTTTAAAACTCTTAATAGCGTATTTTCAAGATAAGGGATATCTGTTTTTAAAAATAGACCCGAGTCTTAAGATGGAAGAAAGTATATCAAAGGTTCCACTAAAACTTGGTTTTAAAAAATGTATTAACTACGTACAACCAGAGACACCATGGTTTACAGAGTTGGTTGGAAATACTCAGGAGGAACTGTTTAAGTGGTGTCAAGAAAACGGAATGGGTAAAAACTATCCCACATATATTAGAAAAGCAAGAAGAGCTGGTGTAACTGTCCGATTTTCAAAAGATATTTCCGATTGGGAAATGTTTACTAAGTATCTTGCAAAGAGTTCTGAGAGTAAGGATTTTGTTATTAATGATTCCAATTACTACATTAATCAAAATATATATCTTGGAGATAGTAATGAAATTCGTTTAGCAATTGCGCAATTTAAAGGAGAGCCTATTGCTATGCTAGTTCTCTCGTTTTTTGGTAATGAGGTTTCCTGTCTGTATAGTTGTCAAACTGGAGCACAAAGTAAACTAAGAGGAGCTATGTTACTGCGATGGGAGTGTATGCTTCAAGCACAAAAAGAGGGTTTTAAATATTTTAACTCTTGGGATGTATTACCTGATGAGAAATATAAACCTAGTGCTCCAAGATATGGGTATTCAAATTTTAAAAGAGGTTTTGGAGGTTACTTAGTGAGGTATCAGAGATGTATGGATTATCCATATTCTAGTAGTAAGTATTTATTGGTAAGAGTATTGGATATGTATAGAAGAATTAGATATTACAGAGATAGATGAGATTTTAATTATAGGTCGTGCAAGGAATTTCGTATACTGCTATTATATTGTTAAGAGTAATTTAAACTGCCTATTTCGTGGTCCAAGAAACTCTACTTACATATTTACAAAAACAGGGTGTAATTAGTCAGGCTGATGCTGTGAAAGTCCAGCTTGAAAGAAGTCGTTCTCCTAAAAATGAGGAAACCATTATCAGAGAGATGGACCTAGCTGATGACCTTTCCATTGTAAAAGCAAAGTCTGTTCTATTCAATATTCCCTTTGTAGATTTAATAGAAAATGATGTTCCTGAAAGTGTAATAGCGGAAGTACCAATTGATAACTTAAAGAAGTATAAGGTAGTGCCTTTTGAAAGAGGTGATAACTATGTCAAATTGGCTATGTTTGATCCTTTTGATGTTCAAGCTACCCAAGCTCTACAAGGTAAATATCCCCCTAATACAAAGCAGATTGTATATATAACTACAGAAGATGGACTCAATTTCGTATTAGATAGAAGGATGGGAGATGTAATGAGTTCTGAAGTAACTCAAGCTTTAGAGGATGCAGAAGTGCCTATTCAAGAGATTAATGAAGATCCTAGTTTAATAGATAGTATTGATTTAAAGAATGCTCCTGTTGCAAGAATAGTAAATTCAATTATGCAGTATGCCGTTATTTCTAAAACCTCTGATATCCATGTTGAACCAATGGAGACTAGATTGAGAATTAGATTTAGAATACACGGTGTAATGACTGAAAGACTTTCGCTTCCTAAGGTGTTGGCGCCAGCAGTAGTATCTCGTATAAAAATTATGTCCAACTTAAAAATTGATGAAAAAAGAGTTCCTCAAGATGGAAGATTCCAAATTAAGGTTAAAAATGCAAAGGTTGATATTCGTGTTTCTGTTATGCCTATGATTCATGGAGAAAAGGTTGTTATGCGTCTTTTAGAGTCAGATACTTCTGGTATTACCCTTGAGTCAACCGGTATGAGAGGTAATGCCTACAAGATATTTTTAGATGCACTTACTGTTACTAATGGTATTGTACTTGTTACTGGACCAACGGGAAGTGGTAAAACTAGAACTTTAGCATGCTCGCTAATTAAGGTAAATGATCCAGGTGTAAATATTATCTCTTTAGAAAATCCAGTAGAAATCCGAGTACCTGGTGTAACTCAGGTTCAGATTAATCCTGATGTAGGTTTAACATTTGCAAACGGTTTAAGATCTGTACTTAGGCAGGACCCTGATATCGTAATGGTTGGAGAGATTAGAGACCAGGAAACGGCAGAGTTAGCTATCCAAGCATCTTTAACAGGTCACTTGGTACTTTCAACACTTCACACGAACAGTGCAGCAGCAGCAATACCAAGACTTTTGGATATGGGTATGGAACCTTTCTTACTTGCCTCTACTATGAGGGTTTTGGTTGCTCAGCGTTTGCCAAGAAAAATATGTTCAAGATGTATGAAGCCAATACCAGCTACTCCTGCTGAGGTAAAAGAGATTCAAGAGGCTCTATCAGGGATAAAGAATTTTGATTTAATAAAATATTTAACTCAAGTTATTTCTTCTAAGAAGGCAAAAGGAGAGGAAGGTTCTGCTGCTTTGAAAGTTCCTGAGATTGGACCTGATGGTCAACCCATCATATATCTTTACAAAGGGACAGGTTGTGATAGGTGTGGAGGTTCTGGTTACTCTGGTCGTATTGGTATTTTTGAGGTCTTGGATGTTACTGATAAAATTAGTAGAATGATAATGGGTAATGTTACAGCGCAAGATATTGAAAATGAGGCTAAAGAAAACGGTATGATAACAATGACTCAAGATGGCTTTTTAAAATTACTCGAAGGTATTACTTCAATAGAGGAAGTACTCAGAGTGTCAAAAGAATAATTTTAAGATATAATAAAAAAGAATGGAAAATAGTACTGCCCAAAATACTACGGTTGCATACCCTGACTTTGCTCAGACTCCACCCGTTACTCCACCTCTATCTGATTCTTCACAACAGGGAGTTGTACCTCCAGTAGTAGCACCTACTCCACTACCACCCCAACCAGAAATGAGTAAACCACAGCCAGTTGCACAAGTTCAACCTGCTCCAGTAGTAGAGCCAAATCTTGATGAATTAAGTAATATTCAAGAGGCACTCCCTATTAACAGCCTTAATTCGGAAGTTCCACTTAAAGGTGTGGTAGATAATAGTTTGCAAGACATTATTCCAGGAGAGAAAGTACCTAAGGCAATGATTAGAAATCCAAAAGCAAAGAATCTGTCTCAACCCATAGATGTAGATGGAGATGGTCAAACTGCTCCTGCAATTGTAAAAATGGCTGATACAACAAAGATAGATGAAATGCTTAGATATGCAATAGAGCATAACGCTTCTGACTTACATATCACTGCTGGATATCCTCCTATTGTTAGAATAGATGGAGAGTTAATGGAGATAAGTGAAAGTATAATTACTCCTGAAGAGGCAGAGGAGATAATACTACCAGTTTTAAGCGAAGAGAAAAGAGAGCTGTTGGAAGTAAACAGAGAGGTAGATTTAGCATATTTCCATGAGGGTGACGCTCCTTCTAGATTTAGAATAAATGCATACTACACAATGAAGAATATGGCTGCTGCCTTTAGATTAATCCCTTCCCGTGTAAGAAGCATAGATGAGCTCTTTTTACCAAATATTTATCATGAATTAGCAAAATTAAAACAGGGTTTCATATTAGTAACAGGTCCAACAGGTCATGGTAAAAGTACTACATTAGCTGCAATTTTGGAAGAGATTAATACTACTCGATTTGCACATATTGTGACTATAGAAGACCCAATAGAGTATGTATTCGAAGGGAAGAAATCTTTAATAGATCAAAGAGAGATGAATGATGATACACACTCTTGGCCAATAGCACTTAGAAGTGCACTAAGACAAGATCCAGATGTAATACTTGTTGGAGAGATGAGAGACTACGAAACTATTGCTTCAGCTATTACACTTGCAGAGACAGGACATTTAGTATTTGCTACTCTACATACAAACAATGCAGCTCAAACAGTAGATAGAATGATAGATGTTTTCCCTCATAATCAACAAGCACAAATTAGATTGCAGCTTTCTAATATATTAGAAGCAATTGTTGCTCAAAGATTAATCCCAATGGATAAGGGAGGTAGAAGAGCAGTATGTGAGATTATGATTGCTAATCCTGCAGTTAGAAATATGATTAGAGAGGGTAAATCTCATCAAATTGATAATGTTATTAGAACAAGTTCAGATATTGGTATGGTTTCATTAGAGAGATCTTTGGTTGGACTTATTAGAGAGGGTGTAATTTCGGTTCAGAAAGCTCAGGAGTATGCAGTATTTCCTGAGGAAGTTTTAAGATTACTTAAAAGTTAATAAATATGCCAAACTTTACATATTCAGCAAGAAATAGTCAGGGAAAAGAAGTAAAAGGAAAGATTGAAGCTAGAGATGGACAAGCAGTTGTAGAAATTTTACAAGATAAGGGGTTAGTTGTAGTTAATGTAAAAGAGCAAGCAACTTTTGATATAGAGTCATTAGGTCAGATAAATATCGGAGGAGTTCCAATGAAGGATAAGGTTGTCTTTATGAGACAGCTTGCAACTATGGTTGGTGCCGGTCTTCCTCTTACAAGAGGTCTTCAGGTTATGGAACAACAGATTTCTAATCCTTTGTTTAAGAGAGTTATTACTCAAGTTAAAAGTTCCGTGGAAGCTGGTAAGAGTCTTGCAGAATCCTTTAGAAATTCAGATCAGGTATTTGATGATATTACTATTAACTTAATTGAAGCTGGAGAGTCAAGTGGTAACTTAGATGATATTTTAAATAAGTTGGCAATAGAGTTAGAGGATAGTAAAAAGTTACAAGGGAAATTGAAGGGTGCACTAACCTACCCTCTTATTCTTTTAGTCATTATCGTAGGTGTTATGGTATTAATGATGCTTGTGCTTGTTCCTGCTATGAGTGATATATATGGAGAGTTTGGTGGTGAGTTGCCTACTATTACTAGGATAATGGTTGCTATGAGTGATTTCTTCCTTGGATATTGGTGGGCTATTGTAATTGTATTACTTGGTTTACTAATTGGGTACAAGGTATGGGTTGATACTCCAAAAGGAAAGAGAACAAAGGATAAGATTATTGTAAAAATTCCTATTATGGGAGTAATTATATCTAAGATGCAATTGGCTCAATTTACAAGATTACTTGGTTTGTTACTTGGTAGTGGTCTATCCATTATTAGAGCATTAGAGTTAACTGCAATGTCACTTAGTAATGATATGTTTAAAGAGGTAATATTTGAAGCAAAGGAAGAGGTAGAAAGAGGTGGTTCACTTGCTTTACCAATCGCTAGAAGTGATTACTTTCCCCTTATTGTTAGTAGTATGATTGCAGTTGGAGAGGAAACGGGTGAGTTAGATACAGTTTTAGCAAAAGTTTCTCAATATTATAAAGAGGAGGTTGATCAGGCTACAGAGAATATGTCTTCTTTACTAGAGCCTGTTTTCCTTGTAATTATGGGTGTTGCTGTAGCTTTTATTGCTTTGGGTGTATATACTCCTATGTTCCAACTTTCAGAGGTTATGGGTATGGTAGTTGACATAAAGAATTTAATCGTATAAGTTATATATATATTAATTAAATAATTTTTTATTTTATCTAAACTAATGAATAGAAAATATTCAGGTTTTACACTAGTAGAGATGCTTATCGTAATGGGTATAATCATTATCCTTATGGTAGTAGGTATCACTGCTGGTAGATTTGCTATCAATAGAGCAAATGATGTAACACATCAAAATGCGGTAGATCAGATTTATACCTCTCTACAGGCATATTATACAGATGAGAGAGAGTATCCATCTGATGATGGAGATTGTGGAGCAGGAGCAACTTGTACACCTCAATTACTTATTGGTCCAGTAGGAGCAGCTGATGGATTTTTAGTGCCATATATAGATAAAGATTCTTTTGATGGTGGTTCTGAAGCTACATATTGGTATTTTGTCGGAGGAGATGGAAATGATCAGGCAGTATTAGTATGTGTTTCTTTAAGAGGTGTTGCAACAGAAAATGCAGATAGAGAAGATGGAGAAATATATTGTAATGGAAATGGTTTTAGTGCAACCGGAATTCCTCCAATTGCAGGTAAAAATAATCTCTATTCAGACTTAGAAGCAGCCTTGCAGGCAACTTTTGGTGCAGTAGGCGCAACAGGTTCTAATTGGGATGGTGAATGGCTTTAGTAACACCATAAGTTATCGTTAAGTATTAATTGTCTAGAAACTAGCCCCCTCATTTCGAGGGGGTTTTCCTTTCATATTTATGTAAAATATATATAATAGAAATATGCATATATATTTTACATTCATAATATTTCTCTTTGGATTAGTAATAGCTAGTTTTCTAAATGCCTTAATATATAGAATAGATAATGGATATAAATATCCAGATATCTTTATTAAAGGATCTCACTGTGAGAAATGTGGTAAGTTACTTAAAACATACGAATTAATACCAGTACTCTCATATCTCATATTTAAAGGTAAATGCCCTGTATGTAAATACAAAATACCACTGTATTACCCAATCTCTGAATTAATGTTAGGTGTTGGTATGGCTAGTTTATATTACTACTCTCTATCCCCTATTCTATACATAGTATTACTCTTTTTTTTCTGTTTTTCATACTACGATAGGATATATAAAGGAGTACCTCAAAAATTAGTTAATAGCTTTCTTGGAGTATCAATAATATATTTTATTTATCTAACCGTAATACACTCTCAAATACCAGACAATGCTTTAATAGTGGGAATACTCCTCTCTCTTTTTATCTTAGCTATTTCTAAAATATTAAAAAAACCATTTGGTATTGGAGACTTCCTGGTATTATTAGGATTAAGTATATTCTTAGATATTAACCTATATATTGGATATATCTATATATTCTTAATAGTATCAACAGTGTATGCAGTATCCAAAATATTATTAAAAAAGAGTACTTTGAAAACCCCTATCCCCCTACTTCCCTTTATGTATATATCTCTTTCTATACTCTTTTTACTAAATGAGTATGTAATTGAGTTTATACAAAGAATATTCTATTTATAAGTTGTTTACCCTCTTGAGATGTTGTTAATTATTTGTTAAATTATATTGATACAATATATTACTACTGCTCATGAAGAAAAAGGTTAAATATTATAAAGGATTTTCACTAGTTGAAATGCTCTTAGTAATGGGTATTTTCATTATTCTTTCTGTTATTGGTTTTAATGGTTTCTTATCTATTAGAGAATCTTTTATTGCTAGAGAGAATGTAGAGTTGATAATACAAGATATAGAGAGTACCAAACTTAAAGCAATGAATATGGAGGGTGGTAAAGATGCTACATGGATATATGGATTTGGGATAGATTTTACTGAAGCAAATGAATTAAGCGAATCAGGAGATTATCAATTCTTTAAATGGTGTTCACCTGTAGAAGATTATGGTACGTCTTTCACATATTCTGGAAATACATATAATGGGGCTACGCAGAATGTGTTACCAAATTTGTTTGAACCCCAAGATACCTATTTGAGTGATGATGGAAAATTAATAGAATGTAGCATACCTTTTCATTTTTATGAAAATGGAAAATTGCCTATTTGTTATTTTAATCAATGCGCCACTAATGCAACTGGGCTAGTTAGAACCAGTGAAATTTCGACACTCTTAAATAGAGAGGCAAATCAGATGGAGGTATTAAATCTTCCTGGCACAACACAATTCCCAGCCTACTTATTCTTTGAGTCTCTCACAGGACGGGCAATTATTTATTGCAATGGAGGTGTTGCTCTTGGCTATGAGTATAGAGCAGCCCCCGTTGATGAGGTGGTATTCAATCAGGATGAAATTGTTCCTTTGGATATAGTACTTCATAGAAAAAGATCAAACAAATTTGATTTAATAACAGTTTATCCAATTTCTGGAGAAGTAATTCATCGTGTTTATAATGAGAATGAGTTTGTGAATATTTCTCTTTGTGATCCAGCTTCGACTAACATCATGAATTATTTTAAAGTAGGTTCATTTTGTTATGAAAGATATGGAATAGATGATGAGATTAATTCATTTAGAAATTAAAGATGAAGAAAAAGAAAGTAAGTAAAATATATGAAGGTATGGGTTTTGCAGAAGCCCTTATTGCTTTAATGATTGCTGGAGTAGTTGGTATAGTATTAATGAGAATATCTTCATCAACACTAAGAGAATTAGCCCAATTAGATATTCAAGATTCCCTAGCACAGTATGCTGTATCCGCTTCGGTTGATTTACAAAAGATAGCAATAGCAGATATGGAAAGAGATGAGAAACAATTTAACGAAACTGACATTATTGAAGGTAGTTATTATGATATTAATGAAGAGGGAACAGAGATAATGCTGTCTCCTGTAACTTATTCTGCATCAGGGAGGGATTCTTTTACCCTTATCCCAAACACAGACTATTTTAGAATATTTCGTGTAGTTTCTATAGATGAAGGAAAAGCAATATTAGAGATAATTACAGGGGTGTCCAGTATGGCAGGATTAAATACTTCTAGTACAGATATTAAGGATTATAGTTATTTAGTAACAATAGTTAGATGAGAAAAGAGATTAAACAATATGAAGGATTTAGTTTAGTAGAGATGCTATTTACAATAGTAATTCTCTTTATAGTGATGCTATTAGTAGCTACTACATTAAATACAGTAATTAGAACATCACAAACTGCAAATAGTAAGAATCAAGCAAGAAG
>CAZYGQ010000020.1:0-11893 GCA_964647075.1 uncultured Candidatus Saccharibacteria bacterium | reverse complement strand
AACCCCACATCGATAATGAGTGGGTAGATATAGATGATTTAATAATCTTTAAAGACAAAGTAAAGCTTTGGTTAAAGGATCTATAAAATATTGGGGCATAGAAATATGCCCCTAACCTTTTTACACAGATATGGAGTCGGTTAAAATATTTTTTTAATTACTCTCCTACTCTTTTTATCCTGTTTCTAATCCTTTTTTCATACGTTTCTCTATACATAGAGTTCTCAGGTAGGTATGTAATTGTAAAGGGTTTACCATCAATCTCAATTTTTTCTTGAAGTATCATAATAGGTACTTTAGAAGTATCTATCTCATTACATCTTTTTACAACTTCAATTCCCTTAGATATTAAAGATGATATTACTGTTGGATCTTGCATATTTATACTCTTTAAAGCATTGTATGCTTCTGATTTTGGTATTTGGGGAGTTAATTGAAACAATTTATCTACTTGATTTTCTTCTTGATAGATAAATGCTCTGTCCGTACTAGGAGAAGATTGTATCCCTGGATACTCTTCAAATGAGAAATTATAATTTGCTCCCCCAACTTCAATCTGTGTTGAAGGCATTAAATCTGAAATTTTTTCGACTGAGTCATTACTTTCTGAAAACATATTTATTACTTATTAATATTATTTAATTTATTATATCAGGATATCTAATCTTCTACTTTAGGGAGAAAATAGAAAATTATCCTACTCATACCTTAAAGCATTTAATGCAGAAATCTTTTTGGCTCTCTCTGCTGGGTACCAACCGGTTACAATCCCTACAAACACTGAAACTACCATTAATCCAAGAGCTAAAAAGAATGGAATATGTGTAACATCTAATGCTTGGCCCCCTTGAGCTATTGCAAGTACTGATATTAGTATACTTAGCAATTTCCCAACTACAAAACCAAGAAAGAGGCCAGACAATCCTCCAAGGAAACTCATTAACAGAGATTCTGCTAAAAATAGGGTTTTCACTTGATTGGATTTTAACCCCATTGTTTTAAGTAAGCCTACCTCCCTTGTTTTTTCTAATAAAGATACTGTTAGTGTATTAAACATCCCCAAAGAAGCAACCCCTAGGGCTATCAATCCTAATACTAAAAGTACTAATCTTAATGTTTTAAATATATTACTTACACTATCAATAGTATCTTGTACAGAAGCGGTTTGAAATCCCTGACTCTCTAATTTCTCTCTTACCTCGGGGACACTATCTTTGTCCTTAGTTATTACCTTTAAGGAAGAGGCATTCTCTAATCCTTCAACCATAATGTCTTCCAAAGGTATAAAGTATGTCGGAGATGTATTGTTATCTAATATACCAATAATTTTTAATAATACGGGTTCAGACTCTACGGAGTAGTTACTTTTATTAAAAAGTTGATTATCAAAGATAATTGTTGCTTCAAACTCCTTGTTTGTGGCCTCCTCAGGAGCGATACCTAAGAGATTTAACATAGCTGTATTTACTATGGCTACTTTCTGGGCCTCTTCTGGTATCTCTTTCTTTTCAATCTCGAAATCTTCTGTAGTTCCCAGTTCAGAGGAGAGTGTTACCCAATCAATACTGTCGTCATTCTTAATTAATTCATCCAAATCTACAAAGGAACCATTATTAACATCACTTTCTCCTAATACTTGAGTTAAGAGCCTCTCCTCTATATCCTTATCTAAATTAACATCATCTATTTTAAAATATACAGAAATCTTTTTCGGCTGATTACTATAATCATTTTGAGAAGTGAAGTAAGTTGCACAAGGCTCAGAACATTTCTCATCTTTCCAAACATCCAATTCCGCTTTTATCCAATATGCAAACACTTTCCCATTACTACTTTTAACTTGATAACTTCCTTGCGAATAGCTATTACCATATATCAGCTCTCCAGAGTATGATTTCTTGTCATTATCAACATACAACTGCAACTGGGTGGAAGTATCCTCTGGCATAAGGTATGTAGATAAATATTTCTCCTCTTTTAGAGAGAATTCTATATTATCAATCTTCTTTCCCGAATAGATCTCTAATACCGTTCCTGGAATAATCTCATATCTTTCTAGTGCAATATCCTCATTAGTTATATATCCGGTTTGTACTCTTTGGTTTTGACCCTCCCTTTTTACCAAATAATGACCATCTACACAATCAAATTGCGTAAGTGAACAATCTTTCTTTTCCCAGATATTAAAAGAATCTTTTATCCAACCACGATACTCGGTACCCTCCAAATCTACTGCAGAGTATCCTGTACTACTCTCGTACCACCCTCCCCATACTTCAACAGCTTCTTGTTTCCCACTCTCTCTTTTTGTATATCCTACTATTTGAGATTTAATATTAGGAGAAGAATATATAGGCTTCCAAACTAAAGGGTTAATCGAGTATCTAACTTTTAACATTTCACTTCCCACCTCCATTTTATTGATTAGAACTGATTGAGAACCAGCAACTTCTCCATTCTGTCCAGTATTATTAACAACATTAGAGTGAATACTTTCTCTCTTACTGCTATAGAAGGAGCCAAAGATAGGTTTAATTCCTGTTTCCTCTAAGTATTTATTTGACACACCATAGACAATAGCATCAGATACTGCATTGTTAAAAGTTATTTTAGATACTGATGTGATAATTGGCATTACACTTTCAATTTGTTCAATACCAGAAATCTCCTCAATGGTATTTGAATTAAACTTAAGTGGAGAGCCTTTGGATACTGTAACATCTATCTGTTTCATTTCTGAGAGACTAGCTATTTGTGATACAACTAGACCCTCAAAACCGTACCCTGCAGACAGTAGAAGAATGATTGCACCAAAGCCAATTGCCATACCACCAATAGTTACAATTGTTCTATTTTTTTTCATAGAGAGATTCTTCATTGCAAGACACACTAAATCTGAATTTTTTACATCCGAATCGTCTGAAGAATCAAAAAGTTTAAGTGCAACTTTATATACTTTTTCATAGGACTTACTAATTGCACCCTGTCTTTTTACTATTTCGTTGTTAGGCTTATTTAATTTCCTTTTTGGAGAATTTCTTAAAAGATATCTTAATGAAACAAAAAACAGCAGATTGAAAAATTTATAAAGGAATATAATTTCAACAAAGATATTCTTTATATACCCTGGAATATTTGAAAGAACTTCTTTAATTTTTTTTCTCTCTTTATTTTTTTTCATAAGGCAGTTTCCCTGAAATCATTGTAAAATTCTCAAGCTCTTTATCTCCTGCTAAATACTCTTTTACTATTACCCCATCTGACATATTTAATGCTCTTGTTGCATATGTAAGGAAGGCTAAGTCATGAGTAACCATAATTATAGTATTACCACTGTTATTATACTCTCTAAAAAGATTCATTAAGGCTAAACTAGACTTAGAGTCAAGATTGCCTGTAGGCTCATCTGCAACTAAGAGGACTGGATTGGATATTAATGCTCTAGCAAATGAAACTTTCTGTTGTTGCCCCGAAGAGAGTTCTGTTGGAACTTGGTCAGAAGCATGTTCCATACCAACAGTTTTTAAAAGTTCTAAAGCCCTACTACTTCTCTCATCTTCTGAAATCCCCCTCAATGTTAAAGGGAAAGCAACGTTTTCTAATAC
Source organism: uncultured Candidatus Saccharibacteria bacterium (assembly GCA_964647075.1). Lineage (GTDB taxonomy): Bacteria > Patescibacteriota > Dojkabacteria > SC72 > SC72 > UBA2259. The sequence goes on along the minus strand of CAZYGQ010000020.1, from coordinate 8,288 downwards.
ATTTAATGATTTTATCCAGTTCTGTTGTTGATATATTAATCCAACTTTCTCCTTCCTTATTTGAGATCTTTCATCCTCATTAAACGAATAAAGATCTTTTCCTATGAAATTAATGTTGCCTTCAGAGGGGACCTCAAGTCCTAAAAGGATGTTTAGTAATGTACTCTTACCACAGCCAGAAGAGCCAAAGAGGATAATAAACTCACCTTTTCTAATTTCCAAATTTACTCCTTTAATAATCTCTACAAAGGTATTTCCTACCTTAAATACCTTAACGATATCTTTTCCTTCTAGTACCTTCTCATTATTTTTAAACGATTTATCACTCATCTAAACTCCCATCATATTTTAATAACTCCACTTTTGGAAATATAAATATACCTTCCCCTTGATTAACCTTCTTAAAATATACTCCTTCTTTAGGAATATTCTCAATAAATACTACATGTATCTCTCCCGGTTCGCTACTAGTTTGTAATACCGTAGTTTTCTTTCCAAAACGCTTCTCGCTATATTTAACATATCCTAAAGTACTATCTTTAGATTTCCAGAAAACAATAGCATCTTTCGGAGTAACAAAAGATATTTCTGTATATATCTCCAATTCTCTAGCACTTCTGTTCTCTAAAATAATAGCCAGGGATAAAGAAAGAAGTATTATCCCAGCTAAGATAAATATAAAACTCTTTCTTTTAATTTTCTTTCTACCTCTTTTGAAATTCTTCATGCTATTTACCTAAAAATGAGAATATCGAAATTAAATTATTAATTGCTAAATCAAAAGCATTTTCTGAAGAAGCACTCGTTACTACTACCTTATCTATTGAATAACCGATATTACTCTCTTTATCTTTAGAAATTGCTCGAAGATGGTATACCTTAGAAGGGGTTAATCCAGAGATAATAACGATATGATTATTTGAGAGTATTGTGTCTTCTTGTGATTTCTGGCCATAGTTTTGACTTGTTCCTTCACCATACTCTACTTGTGAGGTTGTAGGTTCATCGGTTTTGTATGACACTACTAATTGTGCAGTTGCAGTATCTCCTGACCCTACTATTTCCGATGTAACCTCAAGGTCGTATACCTTTGGAGGTCTAGTATCAACTGCTGTAGTAAATGATAGGACACCACTACTAGCTTCATTACCCATAAAATCCCTCCCACTAATAATGACCGAGTATTGGGTATTAGGTAAAAGATTAACTAATACGGCTCTATGCTTACCATTTTTTAGAGCTACATTAACCTCATCTAATGCTTGTTCTGGATTGGTGTTTGGGAAGTATGTAACTACAGAAGAGATTGGAGTATTTGAATCCCACTCTACTAGTAGAGTTGTATAAGCAGATCCTGATACTTGATATATTTTTGTCTCTAATATTTTTGGCCTTGGGAGTGTCTCAAAAGAATGAGTTTCCCCTTCATACTCTGATCCGTCAATATCGAATGTATTAATCTTGTAGAAATATTTTGTTCCATCTTTAATATCTCTCAACTCTACACTATGAGTACTCTGTGCAGTACCAGTATACACCTCAACCATTCCGCCGAAAGAACTCGTTTCTCCATACATTACTCGAACCTTAACGGCATCTTTAGTAGTAAACTCAATTAATGCAGAATCTAAAGATACTCTCCTAACTACTGGCTCCTGTATAGAGGGTGGAGGAGAGGTAAAGAATGTATCTTCCTGAGAGAAGCCAATATTCCCATCCTCGTCAGTCCATTTGACAATATAGTAATACTGGGTTCCAGGAGTAAGATTGTTAATTGTTAAGATATGGTCAGCTACCTGGTCAGAATTTGAAACCTCCTCTTCAAAGTATTCCCCAGTATTTGTTCCGTAAGCAACTCTTGAATCCGCTGTTCTTGCTGTTACCCAAGATACAGTTGCTTTCTTTGGGGTAATATTTGACATAATCGGAGGAACAATTAATGATGCAGGTTCAGTATATCTCCCATTTGGATAGAGAGATACTATCTCGGAAAATGCTCCACAGTTATTTGTATTGTCACAAGCCTTAATTTTGTAATAGTAGGTTCTCTGAAGTAATTTACTGTCTACTAATGAAGAACCACTCGTGTATGAATGCTTAAAGAAATTAGTTCCATCAACAGATCTGAATATTTCATACCCAGATACCCCACTACCCTCTTCAGATGGAGGGTCCCAGGAAACTGCTAATCTCCAACTTGAGGTGCTCTTTACTGAAACATCCGCTATCTCTAAATTGAGAGGGATACCAGGTGCAACAGTATTAGCAAAGAAAGAGACAGAAGAGAAGTCTGCATAATTTACATTTCCTGCTTCATCTTTAGTAACAATGTAAAATATATTTTCTCCAGGTAAAGTTGCATATGCACCAGGATTTAGATATGTAAGACTTGTTTGGGAAACACTATATTCAGTTGGCAAGGCATTAATACTATACAGATATGAGAGATTTGATTCAGAGCCGTAGTAAGTTCCTACCAATGGTGGGTCCCAATCAAATCCAAAAGAGTTTGATGTGCTACTCTCAGGTGAAACAACTAAATTTGTAGGTGGAGCAGGAGCATTCTCAGAATCAACATAGAAATAGTTCTCATTTGAATATGCACTATAATTACCTGCAGCATCTTTAACCCTAACTTGAAAGAGATTTGTTCCTACTCGGTAGGAGGGTATGTTACTTATTGATGTAGTTTCAATACACTGATCTTGGGAGTACTGCCCAGAAGTAGCACCTGTCTTGTAGCAGTAATGGGTAATGGGAGAACCCTGCGAAGAAGATTCTAACCAAGAGAAAGAGAAGTTGTTTACTGCAGTATATCCAGCAGGATCTGCAGCAACCTCAGACACAGGCTCAGGTGCAGAAATATCATATTTGTAAATGAAGGGTTGCCATACATCTTCTGAGGTATTTCCCGCATCATCAACTGTTCTAATTCTTAAATAATATGTTGAGCCATCATTAAGATCTTCTGGTTCAAAAGAGTTTTCTTCCTGAAACTCTCCCAAATCGTTTGGTTCTGCCGTACTATTTGTTCCCCAATATATTATGTATCCCGAAACACCCGATCCATTCACTCCATCTTTTGCACCGTACTCCTCGCTTGGGCTATCCCACTCAAAATATGGGGCTTGGTGACTATACCATGTATTGGTAACTATCTCATGAGTAGAATCAATATCCGAATATGAATTGAAACCGGATAAACTTGGATTTTCTGGGTTGTATGTATCTTGGTAGTAATTAATAGTGTAACTTGTAATTACAGGGGAGTTAATACCATTACCACTAGAAAGTTCAAATCTAAACTTAATATATCTACTAACTGGGGAGTTAATCTTATACCTATACGTATCGTTTAAGACTTTCTCTCTTGAAACTAATGACCATTCACTCCATTCTAAGGAGTCTTGGGAAACACTCGATTTAATTATTAAATTGCTGTTCCCTCCCTTCTCAAACTGGATATCCAATCCTGCCCATTTGTATACACTTGTTAAATCGTGTATCTGTGATTCATAAATCCCTTCAGAAACAAAACCTGAGCTATCTGTTTCCTGAACATATGTATAAAGAGCATCTTGATAGGTATTACTGCCTCCTCCCGCAAGTACATATATTAGGTTATCCATATTACTTTCCCCTGAAGCTCCATTATATATCTGGCCAGGGAAGTTTGGTAACTGAGACCAAGAATCTTGGGATATAGAGTATCTGAAGAAATCAGATGTGTTCTGCGCTCTACTAGCATAGAGATATCCATCGTTACCATCAACTAGAAATCCCTCAATATATACATTACTGTCTAGAGAAGAAAGGGAGGTCCAACTATCCCCAGAAATGTTGTATTTATAAAAGGGATTTGGGTTACTATTGTAGCCTCTCAAAGTATATATTTCACCATTGTTAATCAGAAGTTCTGAACCGTAATATAGTGTAGTAGGAACAATTGTCATAGTACTCCACTTAGAACCACTTTCGCCTAGTGTGTCAAATCTGTAAAAAGTGTTGGAAGCACCAGCTCTAGTCAGATAAATGTATCTAGAGCCATCGTAGACCATTGAGGAACCGGGACCGGGATTTAATGGTACACTGTCATTGCTCTCTTTGGACCAACTGTTTTGGGAGATATCATATACAAAGAAGGATGGATCATTTGTTCCTCCAGTAAGATATATTTTGTTTTGCGAACTGTCATACACCATATTTCCACCTGCATACATACCAATTGGCGTATTAGCTAAATATGTTACCTCACCACTTACCTGATTCCATCGTACAAAACTATCTGCATAATTACCTCTAGTTAAATAGAAATTGTCACCATCACCCTTTAAGATATCTGAACCGTAGGAGATATTAAATATACTCGAGCCTTCATATTCTCTTCCAAACAGACCTCTTTGGGGTACTAACCATGAGTCTTTTTCAATATCATATCTATAAAAAAGATTAGAGTTACCACCTCGGACCATATACAGATAATTTGAAACAACATACAAACCAGCACCGTAATTAAAGCGAGATGGTGCAGAAGCTCTTCTTTGCCATTCCCCTGAATTAACAACATACTCAAACATATATTGGAATCCATTCCCTGGTGCGTAAAAGAGAGAGTCTTTACTTGGGTAATACGTCAGCACTGCGCCAGTATTTGCTAATACTGGCAGAGAAGGAAGTACTTGCCATTCATTTCTGTTAATGTCATATACTGAAAAAGAGTCTGAATAGTTACCTCTAGTAGCATATATCAACTGATTCTCGAGATCGATTGTCATACTACCTCCCATGTAAACATTGTTTGAGATACTACTTTGAGGCACACCAAAATCAACAGAGTCTAGATTCTCCCAAACATCAAGGTAAGGATCATATCTCCAGAAGGAATCACTGTTATTACCTCTTAGTACATATAGATATCTTGTCCCATCATATACCATTGAAGCCCCATACCCTATCGCTAAAGGTGTACTTGAAATATCACTGTACCAAATATCATTAGCAATGTCATATCTCCAAAAATCAGTACTGTTGTAACCCTTCATTGCATACAGATTTCCATCTGGACCCTCAACTACACCCCCCTCAAAGTACATAGAGGAAGGTGGAGGAGTTAAGTCACTCCATACATCGCTTTCAAAATCATACTGTAGGAATCTGTTTGGGTTTGTCATACCGTTTGAGATAAACAACTTGTTTAAGCTTTGAATATAAGCAGCATTCTTTGCACCGTATCCTAAGCCAACAGGAGAGTATGTTAAGCGATTTTGTAACCAGAAACCTCCTGAAATATTTTCTAAAATAATCTCATTATTCTTAATCTGTAAATCATTTAGACTACCTGAAAAGTCACTTCCAGATATTTCTAATGTCTGGAAAGGACCAACACCTGAATAATCATAGGTAAAAAAGGTTGATGGAGTACTAATGTTACCTGTAGTATCCTTTGCTACAATTCTTAAATAGTTAATTCCAATAGATATTGGGTCATACACCGTAAAGGTTGTATTACTTTGAAAATGTCCTGATTCAAAAGGATTAGCATCAGATTGAGTACCAAAATATACATAATATCCGACAACTTCCGTTTCATTATCTGTAGCTGGATCCCATGTAAACGATGGGTTTGTATGTGTATAGGGTTGGCCATCTAAAAGTTGTTCTCCACCAATCTCTTGAGAGTACCCCACTATATTAGAGGGAGAAGATGGGGGCATGAAATCAGTATTATATTCTATATTTATACTACTAACAGAAGGGGTACTACTTCCATCAGAAGAGGAAGCCAAGGTAATCTTAACCTGAATATATCTTCGCTTGGGAGACACTATTATTCCTCCTACAACCTCCTCCCAATCACTCCAAGTAACCATATCTTGACTACTTCGAGTATATACAAAAACTGTAGAGTCAGAAGGGGTGTCACTTTTTAAGGTTAAAGAGCTCCAAGCATCAACATATGTTAAATCTTTGATATCAGAGACCCATGTACCGTAACTTTTGTAGTCAGTAGCACCCAATGAGTAAAGAAGTGTTTCTACCCTATTCCCTCCTCTTGAAATGAAAAAGTCTCCTAGCCCATTTGATACTATTGTGGCTCCAGCCCAAGAACCAATATTTGTAGGACCGTATGCCCCGTACTCTCCTAAATTCCTCCAACTATCTGATAAGATATCGTACTCCCATAGATCAGTTTCATAGTTACCTCCTAGTGCGTAAATCTTACCATTAAAATACTCTGTGTCTGTACCGTAGTATGGAGAAAACGGTATTGGAGAAAGTTCACTCCATGTATCAGTAAGGATCGTGTATTTAAACATCCTCTTAACACCAATACCTGAAGTAAAATAGATGTCTGTTCCATTAGTTATGAGTGTAGAACCGTAGGAAGCAATTACCCCCGTTGGTAAGTTTGAGACAGTAGTTTCCCAAATTCCACCTGATATGCTGTATCTCCAATATGTAGAGGTATTTGCACCCCTTGTGGCGTAGATATAATCACCAGTACAGGGATATACTAAATTAGCTCCATATCTAGTAATCTCAGGAGCAGCAGTTAATTCCTCCCATGTATTAGATGAGATATTGTATCTAGCAAAATCAGTTGTACCTGAACCCCTAAAGAAGTATATGTAACCATTTGCCAAAGTCCCCCTAGTGTCATCATTAAAAGTAAATGGAGATGTAGATGGGGATGTATCGCCAGAACTCCAAATGTTTGAGAGAGTATCATATTCGTAGAAATTTAGTTGATTAGCACCCCTAGTTACATACAGGCTACCCTCATTATATATTGCATCAGAACCAGTACTAAGTCCTAGTGGAGCATCTGCGGGGCCTAAGAAAGTCTCTGAATCCAGATCAAATTTCCAGAATCTGTAGTCTCCATTACCCCTAAAAAAGTATATATACCCATCACTACTCAGATACTGAACACCTGCATACCTAGAGGCCATTGGTGCGTTTTGTAATGTACTCCAGGTATTAGTAGCTATGTTGTACTTGTAAAAATATGTCGTACCTAATTGAGCAGAAACATATATATTCCCATTTGCACTAGTAATATCCATATCATCATTTAAACGACCAGGGACATTTGCCAAAGTACTCCAGGTGTTAGATATTAAACTGTATGCATAGAAAGTGTCTGTATTAACCCCTCTAGGAGTATAGATGTAATCACCAACCCTTTCTAAATCTGCTCCAGACCTCATAGTTGCTGGAGTACTTGTTAGTAAACTCCATGTATCTGTAGAAATGGTATATTTAAAAAAGTTTTGTGTATTATTTGCTGTAATAGCAAAAAGATTTACACCATCAGTAGTCATACTAGCACCCTGATATACAAAATCAGGATAGTCAGAAAGCATCTCCCACTCGTTATCTGAAACAGAATATCTACCAAAAGCCTTCTGATATCCACCAAAGAATGCATATATATATCCATTTAAATATTGGATGTCAGAGCCGTAATATACTCCATACGGAAGATCTGCTAAAGTCTCCCAAGAGTCCTTTAAAGCATCATATCTCCAAAAAAGATTGTCCCCTACCCCCCTTACTACATAAATATATGTTCCATCAGAGGTAAAAGCAGAACCTATACTTAATGTTTTATCTGGTGTTCTCCAAGAAAGTGCGTTCCATGATCCTCCTGCCTCTAATTCAACTCCAAAACCAGATACAACAGATTTTACTCCATTAGTAACACCAGAATTCCAATCCTGTAAAGTAGAAATCTCTAAAGTTTTAGCGTATGCATCTAAAGAAAAAAGAGTGCAAAAAATAAACAGAGAGAGAATAGTTTTAATTACAATATCTTTGTTTTTGAGCAGTTTTAAAAATACCATATAGTTCTGGTCAAAATATGTATTAGTTTAGAGTAGCATAAATGGATATAAAAATAAATATGTTCTAATTAGAAATACAAGGTTTCCTTATGGTAAATTATCTAAATCAAAACAGAGTAGTTTTCTATTACAAAATCTGATAATTGATATACAAAATCCTCATTCCAGCCATCGTTTAAAATTCCAATTGTAAAAATGTCTGCTCCCTTAGATGCTTGTAAACCATAGAAAGAATCTTCAAATACTAGACATTGAGAAGATGGTAATCCTAAATATTCTAAACCTTTTAAGAAACACTCTGGATCAGGTTTACCTCTTACTACATCATATCTATCAATTACCGTTTCAAAGTTATCAAACAGATTAAAATGAGTAAGCATTTTTTTAACATGTTCTTTTCTAGAAGAGGTAACAATTATCTTCCTCTTTTCCTTTATATTA
>CAZYGQ010000019.1:3262-12374 GCA_964647075.1 uncultured Candidatus Saccharibacteria bacterium | reverse complement strand
GGTGTATATATTAATGGAGGTTTGATATCAAGAGGGGGATCTCCAAGTGTAGATAATCCTAGTATAGATATCCTAAGATATTTAAGATTAGAAGAGAGATTAGTATATCCAGTATTTGCAATAGACCTACATCCAAAGTATGGCATATTAGCAGAGAAGTTCTTTGGTAATAGCTATGTAATACAATCAACAGAAGTAGGTTTAAAACCATATTAATATCTGCTATCATAGTATTAGTCATAAATTAACTGTCCATTAGTATGGCTAAGTTGCCCGATCATGTAGGTATTGACTTTGGTACTCATACAGTAAAAGCCGTAGAATTAAAGAATATCTCATCTAAACCTGAGTTGGCTAACTTAGGTGTTCAATTAACCCCTAAAGGTGTTATTAACAGTGAAGAAAGACAAGATCAAAAGAAATTAGCAGAGGCCTTAAAAGTCCTCTATACAAACTCCAAGATTAAAAATGTTAATGTTGTAATGGCACTACCAGAATTCTCTGTATTTACAAGATTTTTAGAATTTCCAGGAGTAAAACAGGAAGAATTAAAACAAGCAGTACAGTATGAAGCTAAACAGTATATCCCTATTCCATTAGATCAGGTACAAATGAGCTATATTATTATCGGATTTAATCAAGAGAGAAACGCTCCAAGAGTACTGTTAGTAGCAGCCCCTAAAAAAACAATAGAGATATATATGAATGTTGCAAACTTCGCTAATTTAGATTTAATAGCAATAGAAACAGAGTCTGTCGCTATGGGAAGAGCAATGTTTAGATCTATGGGTAAAAAAGATTGTGTAATGTTAGATTTTGGTGCAAACAGTACAGATATGAGTATTATGACGAACGGTGCTTTAGTATTTTCTCAAAGTATCCCGATAGGGTCAGATGCATTAACACAATCCATAGTAAATATGTTTAATTTTGACTATAACCGAGCAGAACAATTTAAAAGAGGATATGGGTTACTACCTAATGTAGTTGAAGGAAAGATATACAATGCACTCCTTCCAATAGTTGGATCTATAATGACAGAGGTAAGAAGAGGAGTAGAATTCTATAAGAATAAAACGATGAGTGCAGCTCCTATGGAATATTTACTTAATGGAGATGGTGCACTTTTGCCTGGATTAACAGAGTTTGTATCAAAATCACTAGGGGTTAGTGCACAAATTGCAAATCCATGGTTAAATATAGGAGTGGATAGGAAATATAAAAATATTTTATCTAAAGCAGGGTCATCATACTCTGTAGCAATAGGATTGGCATTAAAAGATGAATAATACACAAACACAAAATAGTAATCCTGTACAAGCGGCTCCAGTAGCTCAGCCAGTAAAACAGGCAGCTGTAGCCCCTACTCCAACATTAGCTCAACCAATTAATACAGGAGCTTCTGAGGGGGTAAATCTAATACCTACCCTTACCAAGGAACAAAAGACTCGTGTTAAAAGGAAGAATACATTAAATATCGGTTCAATACTAAGTATCATTGCTCTTGCCTCTGTAGCAATAGCTATTGTAGGTTTTAATATTGTATCCAAATCACAGCTTAATTCTAAACAGAGTAGTTTAAAGAAAGTAGAAAGAAGCGTAAAAGGAAAAATAGATAAAATGATCTCTAATAACATAATATTAGATAGGGTTATGTTATATAAAAAGGTAAAAGAGAATAGCTTCTCGCACAAAGCAATCATTGAGTACTTTACGGAGATGGCAGGTAAGGTTTCAGGTATAACATATGATAGTATTGAGATTTCAGAGAGTTTGGATTTTGAACTTTCTGGAAAAGGTCCAGATTTAGAGCAAGTAGCTAGACTTTGGTATCTAATTGGAGTTAACGAAAATATTGAGTCTGTATTGCTTACAGGAGTTTCCAAAAGCGCTGAGGGCTCAACTTTTAATATTGAGGGTAAACTTATTTTAGAAAACTTTAAAAACGAATAAATATGGGATTAATAACGGAGAAATCAACTAAAGCGAAAAGAGAGGAGTTTGATGTAATAACAAGGAAGAAGAATGTTGCTAGACTTACTATTAGTGATTTAATTATCCCTATTGCATCGGGTATTGTATTTATTATTCTTTCTTTTGCTGTCTTTGTTCCTATGGTTCAATCTGCAATTGATTATCTTGGACAGATTAAGGAGGTGGAAGGAAAAATTGAACAGTTAGAAAAATTAGATATGCAGTTAACTAAACTAGATGAAACTCAAACGAATAAGGATGTTGTTACTTCTAGAGTGGTAATTCCTAAAATATTGTTAGTATCTGATTTGGTATATTATTTAGATACTTTAGCAACATCTTTAAACTTAGAGATAAGCGAGTTATCTTCCTCTGATTCTTTAGATGCTGTATCTGGTCCTTTGGGATATAAAGGGAGTTACGATAATGTATTAAGTTTCCTAGATCAAGCACAAAATGTATCTCCATATATGTTAAGACTACAAAACGCTGAGGTTAGTAGAAGTGAAAACGAAGAAAGTGGAGAGGTCTGGGATATATCTCTTAATGTTAGTGGATACTTTATATCTGAGGATACAAAAGAACCAGATATATATTCAAACTTCCAATCTTATACAGAGTACAATGATATAGTTGAGATATTTAGAGTTAAAGCAGCAAGTAAGAATCAGTAAGAGATTTAAATCTCATCCTCTAGCATATCTTGCTCTTCAACCTTTTTGTTTTCCTGCTCTGGTGCTCTATCATCTTTAAGGATAACTCTGACTCTCTTGTTATTCCTTATTGCACTTATTGTGATAATATCACGTATTGAGTTAATAGTTCTTCCCTTTCTTCCAATGATAACACCCTTATCATTTTCGTTAACATCTATAGTTAATATTGTAAGCCCTGGGAAATCTACACTTTCTCTCTCATCAATTGAAATATCATCTGGATAGTTAACAATTGACTTGATAATATGCTCAAGTAACTCTTTCATTTTTAGACTAAATTAAGATTAACAAATAATTATACCCCTCTTTAGGGAATATTTCTACAATATGGGGGGAAATTTAAAAATTACTCCTTTTTCTTCTTATCCTTTTTAATACTCTTAGGCTTTGTAGAACCTCTTTTAAGAGATTTAATTAACCCTAATTTAACAAAGTATTGAGCTATAGTATCTGAAGGCTGTGCACCCAAAGATAACCATTTTGCTGCTTTCTCTTTATCTACTTCAAAAGTAGTAGGTTCTGTTCTAGGATTGTAATATCCAATCTCTTCTACAGTTTTACCATCTCTAGGGTTATGGCACTCCATAACTACTATTCTGTAATGAGGTTGTCTATTTCTTCCTGTTCTTTTTAATCTTATTTTTAACATAGCAACGGTATTTTAACAGATGAGATATTAATATTCAAGTTATTTGTTATCATTTTTTATATAAACTATCCCCTTAGTAGCAGCATCTTCTTCTGCTCTTTGCTTACTACTACCCTTCCCTTTCCCAATTTCTCTTTTATCTATCTTTACTACAACAGTAAACTCTTTATCATGATCTGGGCCTTGCTCATTTATAACCTCGTATATTGGTGTAACTTTGTACTTAGCTTGTGCCATTTCTTGAATTTTAGTCTTACTATCAATATCTAACCTATTTTTTACAATATCTGTTAGTTTCTCTATTAAATGAGTATGTATGAACTCTTTACATGCGCTATATCCAGAATCAAGATACATACCTCCAATAATGGCTTCAAAGGTATTTGCTAAGAGGTAGTTTTTCTCTCTTCCTCCAGTATCTTCCTCTCCTTTAGAAAGAAGCATATACTCTCCAATATTTAATGTAATTGCAGTTTCTGCAAGACTTTCTGTTTTAACTAAAGCAGACCTAAAACTAGTTAACTCACCTTCTGGACGATCAAAATATTTGTTGTACAAATAGTCAGATACTACCAATTCTAATACAGCATCACCTAAAAATTCTAATCTCTCATTATGTGTTTTACACTCCTTATGCTCATTAACATATGACCTATGGGTAAGAGCATCTTTAAGGAGCTCCTTGTTTAGAAAAGCAATACCTATTACCTTCTCAAACTCTTCAATTTTATTCATCTCTGTTTTTTTCATATATAGCGCCTAATACTCCATTTACAAATTTACTACTACTCTCTCCTCCAAACTCCTTGGCTAACTCTATAGCTTCGTCTATGGCTACTTTAGGAGGGGTCATTTTACCAATGAAACCCTCAAATATGGACATACGAAGAATTTGAATATCAACTAATTTCATTTGAGAAACAGGCCATTGAGGTGCAAATTTTGTGATAAGGTCATCAATCTGAGTTTGATTCTCTTTAACTCCAGCTACTAAAGAATCGTATAACTCATGGTTATACTCGTCAATTTCATTTAACTCAGTTAACTGTGATATATCAAATTCAATTACACTACCCTTATCAGGAATAAAATCGGTTGAAAAAAGATGTTGTAGTGCCAACTCTCTTGAAAGATGTCTAGGGTCAGTTGCTTTCTTCATTAGAAATACAATTATCTATTTATTACTCTTAAGATCTTTACCATCTCCATAGTAACCACAAAATTCACATACAAAATGAGGTCTTTTACTCTTACCACACTTTGGACATTTGGATAGATTTGGTTTAGAAAGGAAATCCTGAGCTCTTCTTCTATTCTTTCTTCCTTTAGAAATTTTTCTTTTTGGTAGTGCTCCCATAATTAGTTATACAATATTAAACCTTGTATTATATTTTAATATCTTAATTCTTGCAACCACAATTATACTATCCAACTCTCTTTGACAGTAATCTCTTGACCAGAGGTTACTCTTCCCTCTATCATTTCTTTTGCAATATTACCCTCAATGTTATCTTGTATGTATCTTTTGATAGGTCTAGCACCTAGTCCTGGGTCATTTGCCTTACTAGCAATTAATTGAGGTATTAGGTTTCCCCATTTTAAAGTAATACTCTTTTCTGTGAGTCTTTGGGCTAATTCAGCTAGTAATAGTTCTGAAATTTGTGATAGATTCTGAATATCATGAGGGTGGAATACTAATACCTTATCATACCTATTTAATAGCTCTGGTTTAATTGCCTGTTTTAACTCAATCATAGCTCTGTCTTTTGCTTCTTGCCATGTAACATTTCTATCATTTAAGGTTTCTAAAAGCATTAAACTCCCTATATTACTAGTACATATGATAATGCTATGAGTAAAATCAACAGTTTCACCTAAGGTAGATGTAAGTCTCCCCTCATCAAAAATTTGTAAGAACAGATCTAATATCTGAGGATGGGCTTTCTCCATTTCATCAAAGAGTACTACTGTATATGGATTACTCTTTATCTTATCCACTAAAGATATAGAAGATCTTCCCAATATACTACTATCCCCTACTCCTCCTAAGAATTTCTCTACACTCTCTATCTCTTTGTACTCTGACATATCTACCCTAATCATGCTATTTGCACTACCAAAGTATTCCTCTGCAAGTACTTTTGATATATGTGTTTTACCTACACCTGTTGGACCTAAAAAGAGATATGTTCCTATCGGTTTATTTGGGTTTCTAATATCTACATGTGCTCTTCTAAGTGCCTCTACAAGAGCCTGTATGGCATCTTCCTGACCGATAATCTTCCTTTTCATATTCTCTTCCAGCTTCATTAGTTTTGTACTATCTTGAGGATCAACACTCCCTATTGGAATACCCTTTTGATTAGACAATACCTTAGATACATGCTCTCCAGTAACTACTTTAACTCCACTAGTTTGTGCCCATGAACAGGTCTCTTCAATTAGTTGTACAGCACTACTAGGTAACTTTCTCTCCTTGTTGTATCTTTGTGCTAGTTCTACAGCACTAATTAATGCAGGAAAGGTAATATATATATTAAAATTTCTTTCAAGTTGAGATACCTTAGTTTCTAATATCTGTAATGCGTCAACTGCCGAAATTTCCTTAATCTCAATATTAGTGAATGCCTGTCTTAAAGACTCCATACTGTAGAAATATTTTTTGTAATCGGCGTAGTTTACAGTACCAAGTATTGGGAACTTACTATTTAATATGTATGGAAGTAATATTCCTGCAATGGAGTGTCCACTCTCGTTTGCTTTAGATGGGATTAACTCTTGCATCTCATCAATATACAGAATTACATCTTTAGCATTCTCTAACTCATTCATTGCTTTAAGAACTAGCCCTTCAAGATTCTGTTCTTTACTAGATTGAGCGATTAAACCATTTATATCAAATTTTAATATCCTTTTATCCTTAAGCTGTAATGGTACATCACCAGAGTTAATTCTTTGAGCAATACCCATTACAATACTTGACTTCCCTACCCCAGGTTCACCAACAAACAGAGCGTTACGATTAGAAACCTTTCCTAGTACAGATATTAAAGCCTCTATCTCATCATCGTGGCCAATTCCATATATATCTCTTTCTACAATCACTTGCTCGTTAACATTTTTAGTAAAATGGTTAAGAATATATGTATACCCATATACCCAATCTTTAGCAATCCCCCCTTTTCTGTAATACGCTACATTAGGATTGAAGTGTTGAGCTCTTTTCATTTTATCCTTTTCATATGATTGGTATCTAATTACCTCTCTAAGGATATCAATTGAAGATCTCTGGGTTGAAAGAGTTTGTCTAAGTACGGGGAATACATTAAAAAGAGCTAGTATTAAGTGCTTTGGTTCTATCTCTGTAGAAGAGGTAAGTAAGGCTTCATTTAATGCATATATTAATATGCTTCTTATCGCTGTATATGAGTATGTAGGTAGTGTTTCTTTTGTAACATTGTTTTTTGAAAAAATATCCTCAGTAATCTTGATATCAGCTCTCCTAAAGATTTCTTGTATTTCAGGTAGAACAAAGAGTTCAGTAAACAAACTAGATATATCTATTTCATCATTGTTTGTATTGTTACATATAGCGTCAAGAGTAAACTCATTAACAAAATTAATAGCCTCTAAATGTGCATATCTTCCAAATTTAATACCAGTTGTTTTAATCTCTTCTAAGTCATTTAAAGGTATCTTTTGAGCTTTAGGAAGTCTTACAGGATGACTTTTATCTTTAAAGTAGTCATACCAAAGTATAAAGACATTAAATATGGATACCCCAAAGAGGATATCTGCAATATTACTAGATATGAATTGTTCTAATATCTCAATCTTTTCTAATACTCCAAGATATCTTAAAAGATATCCTACAGCAATGAAAAGTCCTGGCATGAGTAATATATTTGCAACTATTCTAATCTGGTTATTTACCCTATTGTATTTAAGATAGTTGGTTAATACATTAGATATTTGTGGTGTAGAAATACTAAAGAACTGATCTCTGGTTAGTAAAAAGAGAGCGTCTGATTCTTTAGTTAATATGGGTAAATCCTTCTCAATTAGTTCTAAGGTATTACTATCCTTTTGATGATGTCCTATTACAGTTCTATTTTGCCAACCGTACTCTATTGCCATTTAAATTCCTAGTAAAGATTTTAAAATATATATTACTGTAGCTATCGGTAGTAAAACCCAGATACATATTAGTAAAAAGTAAAGAAAAGAAAAAAGAAGATATATTAATATTGCTATTGGAAGAAACAGTATCTTAATCAATATTCCAAATACATACCCTATCAATGAGAAATCCCTATGCCAAGGGAGGAAGAAATTCTTTAAAAGTAAAGAAATAGAAAGGTTATCATCTAATATTGTTGAGACTCTCACTAGCATTCTTAAATGCCATACTGTCATTTTTACATACCACCAATTTAGAAATTCTCTAACGGTGTGTTTGATAATGGTAAGTATATTATCCACCCTACTCTCATCTAAGAGTTGTTGTCCTTGAGAATTTGTTAATGTATTTTGTTGTGTCATACTTTAGGCAGTAATATATATCAAGTTTATTGTAATTTACGTATTTTTTCAAGATGTAGGGGTATATGGTAAAATTAGGGATATGAATATATATACAAGTTTAGAAAAACCAATATATTCTCTAGCTCCTATGGAGGATGTAACAGATACAGTTTTTAGGCAAATTATTACAGGTATTAAAAGACCAGACCTTTTCTATACAGAGTTTGTTAATGTTGATGGGCTATTCTCTGTAGGTAGGGACAAGGTGATGAATAGATTGAAGTTTCTTCCCATTGAAAAGCCCCTCATTGTTCAGTTGTGGGGATCAAATCCAGATAACTTCTACTATGCTACGAGAATGGTTAAAGACATGGGTTTTGATGGTGTAGATATAAATATGGGTTGCTCTGTAAGTAAGGTTACTAACAAAGGGGCAGGAGCTGGTTTGATGAATGCAGACAGGGGGTTAGTGAAAGATATAGTGTCAGCTGTTAAAGATGGTGCTGGTGATTTACCTATTTCAGTAAAAACTAGGGTTGGGTGGTTAAATTACGATTTAGATTGGATTAGATTTTTACTAGAGCAAGACTTAGATGTTCTAACAATTCATGGTAGAACAGCTACTGGAGTATATTCAAAAAAACCGAACTGGGGTAGAATACGTGCTTCTGTTGAAATTAGAGATGGGTTAGGTAAAAAGACTTTAATTTTTGGTAATGGTGGGGTTATAACTTTAAAACAAGCAAAAAGATATTTAAAGAAGTGTAATGTAGATGGGATAATGATTGGTAAGGAAGCTATTCATAATCCATGGATATTTAGTGGTAGACAGGTTGTTCCTGTTTCAGAGTCTTTTGAGACATTTAAAAAACATATTGTTCTTTTCAAAGATACTTGGGGTGACAGTAAAGACTTTAATACTTTGAAAAAATTTGTTGGTTCATATGTAAATGGTTTTGTAGGCTCTCAAGATATTAGAAATGAGATGATGAAAACTACAACTATAGAGGAGCTATTAGAGCAGGTAGAAAAGCTCATTAAGTAAGGAATGGTGTATAATATGGGATAATTTTGAATATATATTAGATATGCCAATACCAATGGAAGCTATGGATTTAAGGGAGAATGAACAGCCTTCTGATTTTATACTTACCCAAATTAGAACAGTACTTGAGTATGGGGATGAAGAAACTCCTAGAATTGATGAAACCATAATGGATGTTTCTTTAGGACAGATAGATGAATATAT
>CAZYGQ010000019.1:791-3162 GCA_964647075.1 uncultured Candidatus Saccharibacteria bacterium | reverse complement strand
AAATTAAATAAATAGATATGGGAGAGAATATTGAAGGAATAGAAAGAGAGATAACAGGTAGTGAGGTTTTAAATGCTTTGGGTAGTATTACTCAGAAGGAGTGGGATAGTGCTAATTGGCCAGTTATTACTGCTATTCCAAAAGAGACATATCATCAATATGATGATAGTAATGAGGATATGGAAAGTAAACAGAGATTTTTTACAGAGGTTTTAAATCAGGATAATTTTATTTATCCCGAGGGAAAGAGGGAATACAGTCCTAAAAGGGATATCCTTATCATTTTACATTCTTTTAATAACAGGGAGGGTAATGAAACTATATTTAAGGCTATTACTACTTCACCAAAGAGTTTAATAGAGGATCCTGTTCATTTGATTAATTATCAATATCATGGACAGCCTTGTGAGATAAGGAGTAAACAGTTATATCCTACTGTTGATTTTTGGAATTTCTATGATAGGCTGCCTTCAAAGTTACAAGATATCTACCGTATTCCATCTAAAGAGTGGAGAAAGAATTTTGTATTAAAAAAGTTTTTTAAGAATTAATATAGCTAGCATTTCTAATTACCTATTAAAAAATCCCAATATTATATATAATAAATAATTAATTGAATAAAATATTGTATGGAAAACAATTTTACAGTTCAGAGTAAACCTACTTTAACAAAGAGAAAAGATATTAAAACATTAATTACGGTTATTGCCGTTATTGGTATATTTTTACTTGGAGGTGGTGCTGGATATCTTGTTTATAATCAATTAGTTGAAAAGGATGTTTTAGGTAAAGCAAGTTCTCCTGAGTTTGTATCTGAGATTCAACAGAAACAGGTAGATGCAATATTAAAAGATTTAAACAAATTAATCCTTATTACTGAAGAGGAAGAGCCTACTGTTGCTACTATACTTGATGTAGAAGTTTTAAGGCAAGATAATCCTGAATTTTACAAAAATGCTCAAGATGGTGATATATTAATAATATACTCTCAAAGAGCTATTGTATTTAGAAGGGATAAGAATATGATAGTGAATGTAGCTCCAGTATTTGTTCAACCTGACTCTAACCAGGCGACTCAGGAGGAGTCTCAGTCTGAGAAGTAGGTTCTTCTTCTTCAGGAATAGTAGGGGTTTCTTCCTCAGATTGTTCTTCTTGGATGGGAGTTTCTTCTAAGGGTTCCTCTGTAGGTGTCGTTGTTTCTTCTTCAGGTTGTCCTTCTTCAATTGGAGCCTCTTCCTCCTCTATTATCGGTGTTTCCTCTACTACTTCTTCTTCTTCTGTTGGTGTTTCACTTTCTTGAATACCTTTTACATTAGATAACCAGCTATCAACTATAAACCAATCAAAGGTGATATCTTGTTCTAAAGCTTGCTTTATGTTTACAGTAAATGATTCCCCTACTTTAATATCTGTTACATACAATACTTGGTTGTTACTGTCAGAGGTTGGATTAATAAAGAACTTAGATTGTTCTGTTACTGCTTGAGTATTAATTACTACTTTAGTTTGACCAGCTAATATCTTTCCACTTCCAATGCTGTAATCTTGTACGACTCTTAGTTTTCTAATACTTAATGTTCCATCTCCAGCGAGTAGTACTTCTCCTCCTAGGAGTTCAATATTGCCTTCTTCATTTAGAGTTAGTTTTAATACTTTACTTGCATTCATTTGTAATTTAAATTCATCGAGATTTTCAGAATCATATATTAATGTTAGTGCCTCTATTTGTTTCTGTTGTTCTTTAATAGCTTCAATTAGTAATCCTGTAGCTTCTCCATAATTAATACCGTAATATCCATCTACTTTGTTCATAAAGACTAATTCAGGCATTACTTCCATTACTTCTTGTGCTATCATTCCTGTCATTCTTTGTCCATTTTCATCTTCTACCCAATTGAAATATACTCCTCTTAGTTGTAATACTTTTTCTAATGCACTATCAATATTTTCAATATTTGTTTTTAATCTAACATCAGAGGTAGAGGTAGTAAGAGTACCATCAGAGGTAATATTTAAAGCACTAGCATATGTACCACTACTTACTGCACTAAATCTACCATTACCTAATACATCTAAGGCTTGTGATGGTGTTGTTGTTCCTATACCTACATATCCTTGATTAGTTATAACTAATCCTTCTGTCCAAGTATCTAAATAATCAGCAGTACTTACATCCCAAGCAGTACTAAGTGTATATTGATATACTCTGTCATTAAGAGACCCCACAATATACATACTGGTACCATCCAAGTTAAAGGCTACTGATACTGGAGCACCATCCTGAGTAGCAACAGAAAAAGACTTACTTGTATAGCTAGCAGTACTTACATCCCAAGCAGTACTAAGTGTATATTGATATACTCTGTCATTA
>CAZYGQ010000019.1:0-691 GCA_964647075.1 uncultured Candidatus Saccharibacteria bacterium | reverse complement strand
AGAGACCCCACAATATACATACTGGTACCATCCAAGTTAAAGGCTACTGACATAGGAGAACCATCCTGAGTAGCAACAGAAAAGTACTTCTCATGCTCTTCTATCCCTATTGTTAGCTTGTTATCTTGTACTTCTAAAACTCCACTAGTATCATTATCCTCTATATATATCCTTGCTAAATCATCTGAAGAACTAAATTTAGCAACATAGTCCTCTGTATCAGAATTAACATCTAATGCATATTCTGGAGTATCTGTACCTACCCCAACCTTACCATCAAATACTCCTGCTACATCAGATTCTAATGTACTAGTTTCAAATCCCACTCCTATTGATTTCTGAACTGTTAAACTTCCACTATCTGTTAATTTTAAAATATCTCGATATGCTCCATTTAATATTCTTAATGCATATGTATCATCTCCAGTACTATTACTTACAATAGATACCTTACTATCAGGATATGAAGATCCATATGTCCCTATACCTACATTACCCAATCCTAGAATTGATAATCCAGAACTGTCATAAATCATATTATTACTACCAAACCCAACAAAGAAATTATCAGAAGAGGTATTAATTAGTTTAGTACCACTAAATATTCTAGCTAAATATGGAAGAATAGAGCCCTGATAAGAAGTAAAGTATCCTCCAATGAGAATCTTTCCATCACTTTGGATGGCTATTG
>CAZYGQ010000018.1:10992-12597 GCA_964647075.1 uncultured Candidatus Saccharibacteria bacterium | reverse complement strand
AACTTTTCAACAACATCTATTACTCTCATTGGTTTACCACAATCAGGACAGAATTGTATATATTCAACCTCTTCACCACAATTCTCGCATGAAAAGAACACAACATGAACACTTTGTCTTTGAGGAATTACTTTTTTTGTTTCTTCTGGTTTAGCCATATTAGTATTAAGATATTGTATTAAAGAATATTACACTTTAGAGATATAGGTCAATGAACCTATAATATATCCTATATTTATCACCACTTTGAAACCTTTCAAATCTGTTGATGTTATTTACACTTTGTAATAGGATATTAAATAATAATATCCTAGTTTATGTACAACTATGTATAAAAAAATACTGCCTTTAATCATTTTTTTTCTTCTAATTCCGATTACTATAGAATGCTTTCACTTACTTATGAATCAACAGGTAAACCTTGTTCCTTCATTCTAAGAAGATTGTTTTCTTTTAATTTTGACAGTACTTGCTCTCTAGATATTGCGCCTTTTTCTAAAAGAGATTTTAAATGAACAGATTCTTTCCACGGTTTATATCTAAAAAGAAATGAAGTTGAAGGAAAATTTTTGTTTGGATCTATTGCTATTTCCCCATCAGAAATACCTCTATTAGTTGTTACAATCCCATGTTTTTCTAATTGATTTAACGTTGTAACATTTATTGCAGACAAAATTCTTTGTTCTTCACTGATTTCAGCTCGCAACCCATTTAATACCTCATTAAAATTTGTTGACCAAAAGTTTTCGGTCTTTTCCTCTTCCGTTGGGATTGCTCTTCTAAAGCACAATACGAAATTAGGGTCATAATCACCCCTTCTTGCGTATTTGAAAGTATTGTCCAGATATTTTGGTATTTCATTTAAATCAACGTTATTTATCATGTTGATAAGGAAATCATCATTATCAAAAGCTTCTAAAGAAAAATCCCCGTCTTTATTTGTTTTTTTAATAATTTCCACTGCTTGCTTTAATTCATCGGTCTCCATTTTGGATATATTCCCAATTACTTTCTCGGGCCAAATATCATCGATTTCTACTCCGATGCCATACAATTTTTGATTAACAGCATCTTCTCCTTCGACCCTCACTTCTTCAACAACTTCTTCTGCTACTCCTTCCACATCTTCTCCGTTCATAGAAACTTTTTTTATAATTAAACTCGCCACTATCCATACTTAGGATAACAACACTTCTTGTACTTCTTACCACTACCACAAGGACATGGATCATTCCTACCTACTTTGTTACTACTTCTTTTAACAGTCTGCTGTTTATCTACCTGTCCCGGTCTGTTATCAGTTAAACTCTTTACCTGTTCTTTCTCTGTTTTAACAGGAACTCTTAATTGATCCTCTCTTTTTACTACCCTTACCTTAAAGAATCTATTTACAGTATTCTCATCTATACTTCTAAGCATAGAATCAAAGAGTCTAAACCCTTCATTTTTGTATTCTACTAAAGGATCTCTTTGAGCAAGATTACGCAAGGAAATACCCTCTCTTAAGTCTTGCATATTATCTAAATGCTCCATCCAATATCTATCAATACTTTGCAAGATTAATACCTTAGAAAGCTCTCTCATAGGGAGAGAACCAATGGAGTA
>CAZYGQ010000018.1:0-10892 GCA_964647075.1 uncultured Candidatus Saccharibacteria bacterium | reverse complement strand
GAATCTATATCTAAAGGAAGAGCAAAAAGCATATCCTTTTCTAAATCTACCTTACTCTCTACATACGGTTGATTAGATATCTCTAAAACCTTACTTCTTAAATCATATATGATGTTTCTCTGTTGATTTAGTACATCATCATATTCAACTAAATGTTTACGTATATCATAGTTATGTGACTCTACTCTCTTTTGAGCATTCTCAATAGTTTTACCCAATATACCCATAGATATTGGCATATCATCATCTAACCCTACCTGTGCCATTATCAGTTGCATTCTCTCTCCACCAAACAGTCTCATTAATTCATCTTCAAAGGATACATAGAAAAGAGATTCCCCTGGATCTCCCTGTCTACCAGACCTTCCTCTTAGCTGGTTATCTATTCTTCTAGACTCATGTCGCTCAGATCCAATTATATACAAACCACCGACTTCTTTAACACCTTCTCCAAGTGCAATATCTGTTCCTCTTCCGGCCATGTTAGTAGCGATAGTTACAGAGCCCTTCTGACCGGCCTGAGCCACTATCTTAGCCTCTCTTTCATGATGTTTGGCATTTAATACCTCATGGCTAATTCCTTCCTTAGAAAGCATATTAGAGAGGACTTCAGATTTTTCAACAGAGGTAGTACCAACAAGTATAGGTTGACCCTTTTTGTTATGTTCTCTAATATCTTCGACAATAGCTTTAAACTTACCCATCTGACTTCTATACACAACATCATTGTAATCTTTTCTAACTACTGGTTTATTAGTAGGAACAACAATTGTATCTAAGTGATATATGGAAGAAAACTCCTCTGCTTCAGTAAGTGCAGTACCAGTCATACCAGAGAGATATGAATACAACCTAAAGTAGTTTTGTAGTGTAATTGTAGCCATAGTTCTACTCTCTCTTTTTACCTCTACACCCTCTTTAGCTTCAATCGCTTGATGTAGTCCCTCGCTATATCTTCTTCCAGCAAGTGCCCTACCTGTAAACTCATCTACAATTAATACCTCTCCATCTCTAACCATATATTCATCATCTAGTTTGTAAAGCTCTTTAGCTTTAAGTGCATTGTCCAAGTGATACGCTAGTTGAGGATCTTCATATATATTTTTAACCTTAAGAAGTTTCTCTAAGTAATCAACACCCTCGTCAGTTAGTGATACAGAGTTAGATTTCTCATCAACAGAGTAATGCTTCTCAATCTGAAGTGAGTTAACTAAATTAGCAAACTGTTTGTACATCTCGTTAGATGCTTGAGCACTAGTAGAAATGATTAATGGAGTTCTAGCCTCATCAATTAATATGGAGTCAGCCTCATCAACGATTGCGAAGTATCTAGGACCCTGAACCCTATCATCTAAATTACTCACCATATTATCCCTTAGGTAATCAAAACCGTATTCATTGTTAGTACCGTATACTACATCACAGTCATATGCCTCTTTCTTACTACACTCAATTAGATTTACACCACTCATATGATCATATTTAAGTCTCCCAGCGTCCTTAGCTTTCTTGTCTCTTTCTTTAATCAACTCCTTGGCCTCATCACCCTTTAACTTTATAGCTTCCTGATCTGTAATATATCTAAATTGAACTCCAGAATTAATTGCAGATGTAGTCATACCCAAGCTATTAAGTATATGTCCAGTCCATTCCGCATCTCTTTTAGCAAGATAATCATTTACTGTAACAAGATGAGCTCCTCTTCCAGTAAGAGCATACAGATACAAAGGTAGATTAGCAGCAAGTGTTTTACCCTCACCAGTAAACAACTCCGCTACTTTGTTATCAAAAAGTACATATCCAGCCATTACCTGTGCATCAAAATGTCTATGATTTGCTACTCTTTTTGAAGCCTCTCTAACAACTGCAAACGCTTGGGGTAATATCTCTCTTAACTTAACCTTTTCATCATCTAATATCTTTTTTAATTGCTCACTACTGTTTGTATTAAAATCCTTTCTAGCAGTATCCAAATTAACACCCAACTGTTTTCTAAAATACTCTGTTTTCTCTTTTAACTTAGTATCACTAAGTTTACTAATATCTTTTTCTAAAAGATTTATTTCATCAACATACTTTTGGATTTTGTTTATCTGTTTATCGTTAGAATCAAACAGTCCTTGGAATATTTTTATCATAGCCTTTGATTATATCAATATTTTAATTTACTACAAATATATTTAAGTATTTTTTAATTCTTACCAATTAAAATATTAATATGTTTTTACCAATATTAATATCTACTACTCTTTTTGTTACTCCAGTATGGACAAGTAGAACTTTTGATTTTAGTTGGCAAAGTGCAGGAGAAAACTATGAATATATTTTTGAGGTATATACTGATAGAGAGTTAACAGATCTTTACATGGCACTTCCTCCTACTACTAATACATATGTTAATCCTGTATACCGTGATACCGGTTTGTTTTTTCAAAGAATAAAGTATTACCCTATCTCATCTCCTAATGATTTTTCATATTCATATCTTGGTCAATTCTACCTTAATCTAGAGAAAGGAATAGTATCAGAAGATATTCCTTACTTTCCCCCAGAAGAAGAAGAGGAGAATCAGGTAGAAGAGGAAATTGTAATACCTCCTCAACCAAAGGAAGAAGAAGTTCCTATAGAAGAGGATGTAAAGGGGGTTTCCCATTTTAATTACACTCTTCCCTCTCTTGTTGATTACAGAGAGGTAATTCCTCCCGCCCTACCTAAAACAGATACGAAAATTAATGTTGTAAACAAAAGTGCTGTATGTAAAATATCTTTACTTAAAAAAGAAACACAAACTTCTGTTAAGTCATGGGATTGTAATATTGATTTACAGGTAACGGAAGTTAAATATGTTGATTTAGAGAAATATATTACATTAGATGTTAGTGGGAAGTATCCCGAAAGTATTAATGCCCAAATACAGATATATTCCTGTAAAGCTTTCTCTGTTTTTGATAGCTCTACATGGAGTAAATGCAAAGAAATTCTATTTGATACTTACAATGGAGAGATCTCTCTTTTTAATACGGTATATTTAAAGGTTAATGGTAAAACTCAGGTTAATTCTCAATTTAGTTTTACTGATACTAACTTTTGGATTAAAAATATATTAAAGGAAGATATCTCTTCAAAAGATATTAAGTTAAATATGACTTTGTATTCACAGTTTAAGGGTAAGCAGTGGTATGAATTAGAATATATTGTTAGAAAAGATATATCTTTACCTAAATTAGAAAAAGGATACTCTACTAAACCTTTTGAGTTTCCGCTAGATAGATTAATTGGTGTAACACAGTGGCATGGGTGTACGCAATATCAATGTCCTCACAAAGGTATAGATTTTGGTGCTAGATTAAACAGGGTGTTCTCTATTGGGGATGGTAAAGTCGTAAATGTAGGATTTGATAGATATGGGGGTGAGTGTAATCAAGGTGGAAATTTTGTAATTGTTAGACATGACAATGGTATGCACTCTGCATATATTCATTTAGATTCTTACTCAGTAAAGATTGGTAGTAAGGTAAAAAAGGGAGGTTTAATTGGTATTAGTGGTAATACTGGGAAAAAGAATTGTCAGTCTTTAGGGTATCACTTACATTTTGAGGTTAGAAAGGGTTTGGCTTCTTCTACTCATGTTAATCCTGTGGATTTTGTAAATGTTGATTGGAGTTTAATTCCTACTCTTGGTACAAAGCAGTTTCCAGGGAGATTGAGTGGGGACAACCCTCATCCTACTTTTTAATATTAAAGATATGCTGAAAAATATTTTACTTTTAATTCTTTCCTTAATATTTCCTCAAAAGGAGGTTGTATATGTTAAAGATCATATGATTTTAACTAACCATACTCCCTCTTACATATATTGGATTGATGATTCTAATGTTTTACTTTCTTCATATGGGTATACCCAAATTTACAATACAGATAATCGTAAGAGCAATGTAATTGATACCTGCAAGAATTGTATATATGGGTATGACTTTGGTCTATTTTACTGCAGTTTTAAGCATAGGGATATTGATAGTATGGATGAGTTTAGTTCTACCATATATCAATACAATTCAAAGGGGGAATTAATATTTAAAAAGGATATTTTCCAAACAGTAGTTCCTTTAGTTTGTAAAAAGGATTACATTCTTTTAGAAACGGGAGATCCTGTACTTGAGCAGAATACATATTTATTAAATATTAAAGAGAATATATATGAGAAAGTTGAAAAAGAAGAGAGCAAAGAAGAGATTAAGGGTATTGATATTAAATATTTATCACTTTCTAAATCTAAGGATACGGAAAAGGTTATTGTTTTAGATGAATACAAAAGGTTGTGGGTGTATATGAGGAAGAAATAGTCGTTATTTCTTTAATCCTAATTTCTCAAATCTATTCACTGTATCAGTTTTCTCAATCTGTTGACCTCTATATTTAGGTAATGTAAATGTAAATTTACTACCTACTCCCTGTGTACTCTCTACCTCTATTTTACCTCCCATTAGTTTTACTAATCCAAATGTTACATAAAGTCCTAATCCTGTTCCACCTGGTCGTACTATTTCTGATTCTAAATAGTTATCTACTCTATAGAATTTCTCTCCTAACTGCTTCATATCTTCTTGGGATATTCCTTTACCTGTATCTTTTACAGTAACTACTATGTAATCTCCTTTAGTATTAGCTATAACAGATATATTTCCTTTGTCTGTATATTTAATTGCGTTACTTATTAAATTGTTTAATACCTCAGCTACTCTAATCTTATCTGCATATGCAAATGGAAGGTTCTGTTCAATATCTTTACTTATACTTACTCCTTCTCTGACTTCTTTTTCATGTCCGTGTATAGACATTTCTATTTCTTCTTTAATATCTACTTTATTATGTTTAATTTCTACTTTATTTCCTTCTAATTTCGCAGATGTTAGTAATGTATTTATTAATCCTATTTCAGTATCTATTGCACTCCCTATTCTATCTATATGTTTCTTAAATTCTTCTGGATTGCTATCTATATATTTTTGTAATAGCCCAATATTTAATTTAACAACTGTAGCAGGAGTTCTTAGTTCATGTCCCATTATATCTATCATATCGTTTTCCTTTCTTCTAGCTTCTTCTAATTGTTTAACCTTTATTTGTAATTCTTGAGTCTGTTCATTTACTTTTTGTTGGAGAGATTTACTAAATTCTTGAACCTCTTGATACAAAATTGCCCTCCCTATCGACACACTAACATTAGAAACTATCTTTTCTAAAAGTTTAACTTCACTTATACTTAAAGGATATTTATCCCCTCTATATCCAAGAAATATCACACCATCAAATTCTGTTCTACTACTAAAAGGTATAGCAATAGAGATTTCCGACTTCTCCATAGTACTCATAATTGGGATAAATTTCTGCTCAGAATCTCTTCCCTCTAAAATACTCTTTCTTTTTATTTCATCTGCAATAAAAATCTTATCTAAAGATATGTCACTCCAATGACGTAATGCTTCGAGAAATTCCACTACCGTTAGAGTTCGAAAATCTTCAAGAAATTGATATTTTATTGAATAATCTTTTTTATTAAAAAGGATTACTCCTACTTTCTCTATAGAAAATATGTTTTTTATTGTTCTTTTAACATGTATCACAATCCTGTCAACGGTTAATTCTACATTACTTACTTGAGAGAAATTATTTAATATTTCATCATCATTTGCACCAGTTTTAAATACTGTTTTTACAAAAATATTTAGTAGAGGATTATAAATAAAACCGTATATGAATATTGCAATCAGAGAGAATAAAACTATTTCAATATATTTATTTGACAAACCAAAATATCCTTTCTCATAAAGAAGTATAAAGATAATTCCACTAATAACAAGATAAAAAAATATTAATATAAAATGCACACTTTTTTCTAATATCTTCTTTATAGTAAAAAATCTGCTTTTTAAGATAGAGTAAGCAAGAGCTGTAGAGAAAGGAATTGCAAATAAAGGACCATAAACAAAATACTGAGTATCTCCTGTTATTATTGGTAGTCCATAATCTAATATCACCAAAGGAACCATCATTAATAGGGCTCCTAGGATATAAAAATGAACCTGTGCTTTCTCATATCCCACAAAGTGCTTACTTTTTTGTAGAAAATACATTGCTATAAGAAAGATTCCTAAGGTATTTGGTATTATATATATCCAATAGCCACTTCCCATTTCTGCTATAGAGATAAACTTTTCTGGATAGTACACAGCAGAAAGAATTACAGAATCCTCAATCATCAAAACATATGCACTAGGTAATAGGGAAATAAATATTGGAATAGCATAAAATAAAAAATGAGCTTTTACTTTTCTAGGAAAATAATAGGCGAACATCATTTGGGCAATTAGCATTAGATATGAAGCTAAATAGACCATTTTTAACCAAAAAGTTGCTTCAAATATAACTGGATTATTATATAAATATGTTAGAAATGCCCAAAGCGCAATAGAGAAAACACTAATTGCATATACAATGTTATTAGCATTTTTATGATTCTTAATTAGAACAAAGATACCCAGCAATATATTTAGAAAAACAATAAACAGTGTAATTATTCCTATTATATTGATGGGCATTTTATTTTTTCAATATACTACAAAATTAGTTTCTTGCATTAACTAAAATTCTTGATCTTCTCAAAACCAATGGATCTTGTTCCTTACAGATTCTCATCATTGTACCACCATCTACTTTTTCTTCTCCATTTTCATATAAATCACTTCCTATCTTTTTCCAACCAAAACTCTCATATTCCAATGGTACCTCTAGTACTTCTGCCTGTAATCCAGACGAATTAATTGTATCAACCATTACATTATGATAATCAAAGGGTGTAGTCTCAACAACTTTATTAGCTTTTGATAGTGCAGTTGCTGATTTTATTGCACCCATGACTTCAGAAAATCTAGCTCTGTTAGAAAAAAGCAGTTTTCCAAGCCATGCGTATGTTCTTGCCGCTCCATCACTAATGACTCTGTCAATTAAAATCATACCCGTCTCCCTATCTACATTAAAATGATATTTATGAGAGTAGTTATAAGGAGCTTTAAAAGAGGCTTTCTTTTCATATGCCTTTCTCAGATCTCTTACTTGAGAATCAAGGATTTGTCTTAAATGATAAAAAGCTGGTATTTCAACTTTAATATGAGAATCTAAACCTAGAGCCCCAATATAAAGACCGTAATCACCAATATTTTCTTTAATATTATTTGTTAATGTCTGTGTAAATTCTTTACTTACATATTGCAAACCATTATCTAAAAGAAGAGCATCAAAATTAATTGGCAATTTGCTTTCTTCTTCAGAAGCAATTAGTGCATCTTCTACTTGCAAAACAATCGTTTTATCTCTTGAATAAAGCTCTGCAGGAACAGACCCTTTTACAATATGAATACTATATCTATCATTTTCCGGTAACAATTCATTCCAGACAGAAAAATTCATTGCTGCTATTGCAATTGAATCTGCAGCAATATCCGTTGTAATTAAATTCGCTGAAAGTCCCTTTTCTGCCAATCTTGTCATCAAAGATTTATCTGCAACCGCTGCACCACAAAAATAGGACCTTATTTTAAGAATTTTATCAGGCTCCTGTTCATTAACATTTTCTAAGTGTTTTACAATTTCATCTGTATAACCAATAATTGGTTCAATTGTATCAGGGATCATTACTCTTCTCAACACACCCATTACATATGGTTCCTCATCTGCACCAATTTTCCATGGGTCTATTTGAAAACCAACTCTAGACATTTCGCTTTTTAAACCACTTGAAGCAAGAGCTATTAATTCAGAAGTCTTAGGAGACATTGTGTATGGATAATTTGGACCAACATTATTTCTAAAATCAACATCCCAACTTCTATCATACTCATAACATTCTTGTATAAACTGGGGATCTACCTCAACAACATAGCTCTTTTTACCATCTTCAAACTCCTGAGTTACTAGTTTTGTTACTCCACTAGTTTCTTTCTCTCCATTATCACTCTGAATCCAATTTTCTTTCTCCATCTATTTGTGAACTAATATTACATACTTATGAAATTATACTAATAACGCAATCTTATGTAAATTGGAATTGTTATTATTATCAAGGATATACTTATCTACATTTTTATATTTTAATTTCTATTATAATCTTTGTGCAGTTTATAATACCATACTTATATCCTATAATCATTTATCTCAACCCAGAAAGGAGGTGAGTACAATGTTTGCAGTGAAATATTTCACTGAGATGGATTCCACTGGACCAGAAAGCACATCGACAGTGGGAAACGAGTCCGGACAGACTGACTTTGATTAGTTGTCACCGGGCAAGCCATCGGAATGGAGATACAGTAGCTCTCTACACTCTTACATTCATAAACCGCTCTGTATCTCCAGCTCTTTCACAATATTTAAGGAGAATAACATGTCCAAAATTCTAGTAATTACTTCATTACCCGACCCCCATATTGAAATTATTAAGAGACATCTTCCCCAAGGGGTATCAATTCAAATTTTTGACCCAAAGGAGCTGGCTTTATCTGGAGAAATAACAATCTCGCAGAAAGGATTTTTAAAGAAGCTCGGAGAAGAAATTCCACTTTCAATTTGGTATCGAAAACCTAAATTTCTTCAAATTGAAGATTTAGAAGGGATGAGTATTCCAAAAGATTATTTCTCATCTATACTTTCACTCCATGAAGAGGGGTATTCACTAATATTTGCAACATATCCTAATTGTCTTTGGGTCTCGAATCCATATGCAATTAAGAAAGCTTCGAATAAGCTTACGCAACTCTTAACTGCAGATAATTTCGGATTTAAGATTCCTAGAACTATATTTTCTTCAGCACCAAAAGACATTGAAGAATTCAGATCGCAAGTTGGTGATTTAGTCATGAAACCACTTGGTCTCCCTTATGCAAAAGTAAATGGCGTTAACACTTGGCTATATGCAACATTAATACCATCACAGCAGAAAATGGATTATGAGGGACTAGGCATAACACCTATGATATTCCAAGAAAGAATTACGAAAGTATTCGATTTAAGGGTTACCGTAATTGGTGAACAAGTATTTGGATGTAAAATAGTTTCAAAAGATTTAGACTGGAGATCATCACAATCAAAATCTGATACTATTTACACTCCCTTTACACTAGAAGATAGCTTTGCTCGGAAATGCATAGAAATGACTAAGTACCTTGGTCTCAATTTTGGAGCATTTGACTTTGTACAGTCCATAGAAGAAGATCTCTTTTTTTTAGAGATAAATCCGAATGGTCAGTGGGGTTTTATTGAAGAAAAAACAGGATTATCTTTATCAAAAGCTATGGCAGAATTACTCGTCGGTTCCCCTTAAGTATGCTGGGAGGTAAATCATTTGATAGAATATATCAAATAACAAGATTTACTTCCCAGCAAAAAACACTAAATATGAAAAACAAAAAGGATATCATAAATAAAATTCTTAAAATGGCTGAAAAAGAGCAATCTCTTAGAATGAAGTACCTTAAGACAAATAGTGAAGAAGATTTTCAAATGGTTAAAGATGTTGACAAAATAAATAGAGAAGAATTTAAAAAAATATTTAAAGAAATAGGGTATATTTCTTCTAAGTATGGTAAAGATGTCCAGTTAGCAGCTTTTTTAATAGTTCAACATATGCCTAAGGATGATACTTCTTTTATGAAACAGTACCTATCTTTAATGAAAGATGATTTGAAAAATATCAATCCCTTAAATTATGCTCAATTAGTTGATAGGGTAAGAACATATGAGGGAAAGAATCAATTATATGGTACACAATTTACTTCTATTGAAGGTAAAAAGGGTACATACAAATTACATAAGATATACAATTCAAAAGGGGTAGATAGAAGAAGAAAAGAAATAGGGTTAGAAACATTAAAAGAATATCTTGAGAGAATATCTTTAGAAAGAAATATAACAATTATTTTATGAAGTGCCATATGCACCGTAACCTAATCACAAATTCAACTACATTACAATTCCTTTTCAATCTCCTTAAACACATTTGCTGTTTTCTCTGTTGTTATATCCCAAGAGAATATTCTAACTCTCTCTTTTCCTTTTTCAATTATCTCATCTCTATATCTATCATCTGTATATACCCTATACATTGCATTACCTACCTCTCTTGCATTAAGTCCATCTACTAATATCCCAGCATCTTTAAGTACTTCAGGATTACAAGATCCATTATGTGCAATTATTGGTGTTTCATATCTCATTGCCTCTACTAATGCTAAACCAAATCCTTCATAAAGAGATAGATGTATTGAGGATATTGAATTATTAAGTAATGGTTTAATATGGTTATCCTCATAGAACCCTATAAATATGACATACTCTTTTAATCCTAAACACTCTATCTTATCCTTAAACTTAATAACAGAAGGATTCTCATCCTTAGTAAAACCCTTACCTGCAATTACTAAGTAAGGAGCATTCCTATCATTTTTACTCTTAACTAAAAACTCTCTATACCCCTTAATTACTCCATCAGAGTTTTTGCTCTTAGAAAGAGCGCTACCAATATATATAAAATATCCCCTTTCTTTGTAATCCTTAGGTAATTTACTATCCCACCCAGAAGTATTATTACTTACATCTGTTTCAATATCTAAATATATTGGATATATATTCTCTTTAGGATATTTAGGAAAGTATTTACTAAAATCTTTAGCTGTTTGTTTAGAATTTGTTATTATTGCTTTTGCATATCTTGCTTTATACAGCTCTAACCAATACATACCCTTTTTAATAATGTTTTGAAGAAATCCCTTTTCAGAATATATATTAAATATGGGAAGTATCATGTCATGTATCATTAATACTGTAGGTATATGTCTAGA
>CAZYGQ010000017.1:9660-12862 GCA_964647075.1 uncultured Candidatus Saccharibacteria bacterium | reverse complement strand
GTTTTACTATACTGCTATTTGTATATGCAGATATTACTTCTGGAAAGATTGTTACTATATCAAAATGTATCATATATAATGGTACCGCTACGGAGAATCGAACCCCGATTACATGATTGAGAATCATGTGTCCTAACCGTTAGACGATAGCGGCATAACAGGGTAATTTTATCATAAAAGGAGTGATTGATAAACAGATTGTTAATCATTGACAACTGTTTTAAATCTATATATTATTGCACGATATAATTTTAAACTTCCCTATACTATGACAAGGGATAAGTCTCAGGTACTGCTTACTAAAGAAGGGCATTTAAAGCTTAAAGATGAGTTAAAACACAGGGAGGGAGACCTTAGAAAGAAGTTACAGGATACTCTTAATCAAATGAGAAGTCAGGGTGATTTAAAAGAGAATGATGGATATACAATGGCTGTTGATGATTTTCAAAGTAATGAAGAGAGGATATTAATAATTAGGCAAAATCTTAAGAATGCTGTTATTGTTCAAAAGAAAAAGGGTAGTAAAGTTGAAATAGGGTCTCATGTCACTATTGAATGTAAGGGTGGATTAAAAAGGAAGTACCAGATTGTTGGAGAAGATGAAACTAATCCTTTAGAATTTAAAATCTCTTACAAATCTCCTTTTGGAAGCTCTCTAATGGGAATGAAGAAGGGTAGTAAGGTTAATATTGATACACCTTCTGGGAAAATGGAGTGTAAGATTGTAGATGTTGAGTAATTTAACTGTGAAGGAATGTCCCCTTTTTCATTACAGCACTTAGAGTATATTTCTCATAGAGGAGTTTTCCCCCACTTACATTAAAAGCTATATTTTTCTTATCACAAAATATTGAGCATTTAGCATCAACTGGCATATGTGAATTAGGGATATGATTTTCATTTGGCATTATTGAAAACATTTTGAAATACTCTTTCCATGTCATATCTCTAATGGGTTTAGCTTCAAAAAACTCTTTAGGATCTTTGTCATATATGTAATCAATATCTGAGACTTTAAAGACCCTATCTAGTACAAGTGCATCTGCAAATACAGCTGCATCCATATCTGTACTCCAGCCTACCTTTAGTCCACCACTAACCATATATCCTTTTGTTACAGTATGTAAAAATTCATAAGCATCTCCTAATGTTTTGGGTACAAATATTTCTTTATCTTCTAGATATGATGCTAATATTGTTGCATTGGTTTGTGTTACAGACATCGCTATATTATGTATTCCATTTGGATCTTTAATTGATTCTGATACTTTGGTTTCCATATTTCTAGATAGCCCTCCTCCTCCTACAACGAATACAATATGGTCATATTCCTTTTTATTTTCATCGTACCACTCTTTAACCTTTTTAAAGAGTTCAAAATTAATATTTAACAGATGGTCGTAAAGTATTGAGCCTCCTACTTTTATTACTATGTCTTTTTTCATATATTTAAGATTAATATTAATGCAAGTACAGAATATATGAATGGGGGAAGGTAATCAACTAATTTTATCTTTCCCAGAAACCTAATATTCCATAACGAGAGAATTAAGTAAAATGCTAAGGTACCAATAGCTGGTACAACAAATATATTTGTATTAAAGAATACGCAGCTTGTCATAGCTACAAAGAGAGAGGATATTAAAGATATTGTTAATGCAGAGAGACTTTCTTTCCTATGTATTTTAATATCTGACCAAAAGAATATTAAGGAGAAGAGAGTAATTAACAGAACGGATATCCATATTGAAAATGATAGTCTAATTAATACACTAAGAATCATATAGAAGGATGCTATACATATGAAATCAAATACTGCTCTTGTTTGTACTTCTATACTGTAAACTTTTTTAAATGAACTTTTTACATTTATAAATAGGATGAGGAGTAAAAGTAATGAGATAATGATTAGAACCATATCCATTAGAAAACTAGTATTGTAATAGATAAAGAATAGAAGGGATACATAAAAGAGAACGGGTAATACAAAGTTTGTAAAAAATCTTTCTTTAAGTGATATTCTTTGGATTACTTCACTGTATTGGGATATCTTTCTTCCAGAATACAGGGTAAATGCTCTGATAAACCAGGTTAATATTAGAAGTATTCCCACTACCCCACTTAACATATATGTTTGATTTGGTGTATGAGTAGTATATGCAAAGTAAACCGTTACTAAAAGTATTAGGAATAGATAAAGTAATTCTTTTTTTATCTCAACTCTCTTTTTCAATTATTAGGCAGTATTAATTTATTAATCCCCCGAATCCTTTAAATACACCAACCAATACTATTAGCCACCAGGCTCCAATTGTAAATAGGTCACCAACATTTCTTCCTAATTTCCCATTTTTCCAAGAGTAATATACCTGTATTGAAAGAAGTATAAATACAAAAGCTATTATGGATAGGCTTATACCATCTGTTGTACCGAAGATATTTCTTAATCCTAATATTAATGAGGAGGTATGATCCTCTCCTTTTACCTCTTTTAAGAAGTATTCAGAGATATCTTTTTCTGTAATATTTCCTGCTTTATCTGATGCCATAAGCAGAGATCTTTCTCCTATGTCTTCTTTAGGAATGTTTATAGATACAGTTTGTTCTAGGGCTACTTCGATATCGTAGGTTTTATCTCCAGTAATAAATTTTAATTCCACTGCGTCTTGTGGTGCAAAGAAACTAAGTTCGAAGTTTTGATCTATTTTTTTAACTTTAATGCTTTCTTGAAGTATTATTGGTGGAGTGGTATCTATTGTAAATGTAACCGGTTCTGATTTAATATTTTCACCTTTTAATGTTGCTGTTATTAATTGCTCTCCCTCTGGCCAGTCACTTTCCTTATCGAATTCCCAATCTTTACTATTACTTTTTGTCTCTCCTACTATTTCCTGATCTTTTAATATCTCTACTGTATACTCTCCTGTTGTATTCTCTGTTTCTCCTTTAATATTTACATTAGCATCGTTTAATAGGTCACTTGGTTTTGGGTTAGTTATCCTTATTGATTTAATCTCTCCTGTTTCTGGTACTATTGGTTTAGCAGGTGGAGGTGTTGGTGTTGAAGGGGCTGGCGTTGTTGCTTTGTAGATCTGGTTTGTTTGATTACCAAACATTTGCACTACAAGGATTGTTTCTTTTCCAAGTAGTGTTCCTTCTACTACTGCTACCCCTATTTCTTTGTAATTAACACTCATAATAT
>CAZYGQ010000017.1:7590-9560 GCA_964647075.1 uncultured Candidatus Saccharibacteria bacterium | reverse complement strand
AGTGTTCCTTCTACTACTGCTACCCCTATTTCTTTGTAATTAACACTCATAATATTTTCTTTATGTGTTGGACTTGCCATCCAGGCTTCATGTACTCCCTCTGCTGTTCTAAATCCTTTAGCTAAATTCTCTCCTGCATATACATATGTATATCCTGCTTGAGAGATAAACATCCAGGGGGTTTCTCCGTTTGGTCCATAGTGATCCCAATACTGTACTTCAAACATATTGTTTGCTTTGGCTTGTGCTGCTGCTGTTAGTTTTGCATTTGATGTAAGGGTATTTAATCCTGAGGCAGCCCTTTGTTGATTAGTTAATTGAATGATATTTGCTGGGGATATACTGCTAGCCATAGCTTGAGGTATACCTAGTAGTCCTCCGAAGGTATTAACAAAAAGAAGTATGATGGTATATATTACTAATGCAACCTTTCTTAACAGAAGTGGTTTATATTTATTCTCTTTATTTGGAATAAAGAATCTTTTCACTGTAGCAGTAGTAAAAATTGTAAGTAATTTATCTTGTATATACTACCAATTAATATGCATGCTTGCAAAGGATATTAAAAAAAGAAAAGCCTGAGATATACTCAGGCTAATTCTTTTTCTCATCTTACAGAGAAATGCCGGCAGATTTGACTACTTAACAGCTGTTTTTAAAGCTTTTCCAGCTTTAAATACTGGTACTGTTCTTGCAGGTAACTGAATCTTTTCCAAGGTCTTTGGATTGATTCCAGGTCTGGAGTCTCTGTGTCTTACATCAAATTTTCCGAAGCCTGTTAGAAGTACTGCATCACCTCCTTTAAGAGATTTTGTTATAGATTCAAATACGCCATCGATTGCTTCTGCAGCTTGCTTTTTTGTAAGTCCTGCTGCTTTTGCTACACCATCGACTAAATCTTTCTTTAACATTGTTGCCATTTTAGTTTACCTCCTTTCTAAGAGATGCGGATGCCACAAATCCTGATATCACACGATTTGTAGTATCACATCAATAAAATATGATATATACAACTCTTCGTCAAGCATATATTTGCTATGGGGTACTTGAGTATTTTATTGAAATATTCATTAATTACAATATTTTCGTGGGTATTTATATTAAACTTTTTAAGATTAAAGTGTGTAAAAAAGTTGCTACATTTTAAAGAATATATAGTGTTTACAAGCATATATTGTAAAAGGCCTTAAAACCAAGGTTTTAAGGGTGTGTAGAAAACTTAATAGGTAATTTAAAAGAACAAAAATATAGAGAAAAGTTATACATTACAAAGTTTTAAATAAATATGGGAGTACCATTTCTGATACTCCCAATTTAAATTTCCACTTTTAACCCATAGTATTGATGACTAGAAGTCATCTCTTTTTCTTCAATTATCTTGCTATTTCAACAGCTCGAGTCTCCCTAATTATGGTGACCTCTACATTTCCTGGATAATTTTGAGTCTTTTCTATGGTTGCAGCTAAGTCTTTAGCTAAAACAGTCATTTCATCATCAGTGATTAATGCTGGTTTAACAATTACTCTTAACTCTCTTCCTGCTTTAATAGCGAATACTTCTTCAATTTTATCTCCTCCCAACTCCTTAGCTACATTCTCTAATGCCTCTATTCTTTGAATATACTGCTCATAGCTATCTTTTCTTGCCCCTGGTCTTGCTCCTGATATTGCATCAGCAAGATATACTATTACTGCTTCAACTGATTGAGGCTCTATATCTAAGTGATGTGCTTCAATGGCATTAATTAATTTATCATCTAATCCGTACTTTCTGGCTACTTGTCCAGATATATGGTGATGAGGACTATCTATTTTATGAGTTAATACTTTTCCTACATCATGTAGTAAACATGCTCTTTTTACTAAATCTATATCTGCATTTAACTCTGCTGCGAGTACCTCTCCTAGTCTCATTACTTCAATAGTGTGAGACATTAAAGATTGACCGTAACTTGTTCTATACTTCATTTT
>CAZYGQ010000017.1:0-7490 GCA_964647075.1 uncultured Candidatus Saccharibacteria bacterium | reverse complement strand
AGTTTTTCGAATGCTCTAATATTTCTTCCTTCCTTCCCTATTACTCTACCTTTAACTTTGTCATCTTCAATTTTAATAGTGGATGTTGTAGTTTCTCCTACATAGTCCGTTACTATTCTTTGCATTGATTCTACTAAAATTTCTTTCCCTCTTTCATCTGCAATCTCTTCTACATGCTTTTCTGCTTGTCTAATCTTTTTAGCTTCGTAGTCTTTAATATCCTCGTCTACCTGACTCATTAACTTCTGCTTAGCCTCCTCTTGTGTTAGACCTGAGATTCTTTCTAACTCCTCCTTAAGTTGCATCCTAGTCTTTTCTAGACCTCTTTGCATTTTCTTAACTGACTCAGATGATACCTCTAACTCTTCACTCTTTTTATCTATCATCTTTGTTCTCTCGTTTAACTTCTTCTCTCTTTCTAAAAGAAGTTCTTCATGTTCCTCTGTTTCTTTTCTAAGTTCTCTTAGACGGTCTTCAGATTTCCGTTTGTTCTCTTCTATTTCTTTTTCTGCTTCCTCAATCTTACTTGAGATGAGCTTGTCTGCAACTCTGGCTATTTCCTCTTCTGGGATTTCCTTAACATTAACCCATTTTTTTCCAAACTTTAGGTAAGAGAACATACCTGCACTTCCTACCAAAGCTGCGACAATACCAATGATTAACTCCATTTGAGTATTGTTAAAAATTTAAAACTTTTTGGGGTAAAGAAAATTGAATAATTACAATAGATTCCGACCACCCGGAACCACTCTATCTATTAATCTATTAAATTCAATTAAAATCATAAAATTTTTCATTAATTCGAAACAAATCAATTTTTCTTATCCCCGTCCTAATCAAAAAACCATTACAATACAGGACTTCATAATAATACCATTTTTCCTCCAATCCCGCCAGTATAAAAGGTCTACAAAGGGACAGACCCCCGTCCGACCCCAGTTAATCGAATTTTAATCACGACCTGCTATCATTTACCCATGTCTAGGCACCTTCGCGATTTCAAGCCCAACAGTTTTTACCATGTATTCAACCGTGGCAACAACAAAGAGGCCATTCTTAAATCCCCGACCGACAAGCAACTCTTTCTTAGCCTAATATTCAAATACAAAAAAGAATGTAACATAAATATTGTTGCATACTGCATTATGGACAACCATTTCCATTTAATAATCAAAACTTCAACAAACACAGAAGCTCTATCAAAATATATGCAAAAACTTACAGGAACCTTTGCTATGGAGATAAACAAAAAATACCAAAGAGTGGGACATGCATTCCAAGGAAGATACAACGCCAACTATCTACCATATAAAAAGGATCTACTACGGACACGGGCATATTTGAGACAGAACCCGGTGCGGGACGGATTGGTGAGAAAGGCCGGAGATTACAAATGGCTGAGCAAGGAATAGGGTCAGAGCAGGGTCAGGCCTTTTATGAGGGTTTGGTAGAAGGTTAGGTTATGGATAGTAAGGAGGGTTAGCGCGGTCGCTTCGCCGTTTTTCAGCATATGATGAAGGTATGCTCTTGAGTAGTTTTTACAACATTCACAGTTACACTCGCGATCAACAGGCGCTTGATCCAAAGCCATATCACTATTCTTTATCCTCACAACCCCTTGCGAAGTATATACGGTTCCATGTCTAGCATTTCGGGTCACCAGAACTGTATCAAAAAGGTTGTACCCAATCTTGCTAGCCTTCACGATATCCTCTGGCTTCCCTACTCCCATTGCATATCTAATTGTATCTTTCGGGATATTTTCAATTACAGCACTCATTTCATCAATGACCAACTCTCCATCCTTATCTATAACATATCCACCGAAATTGTATCCATCAAAACCGATTTTAGAAAGCTCTTTAGCACAGTAGGCTCTTAAATCTAAAAAGTTAGAACCTTGAACTACACAAGTCAGAAGTTTACCTGTTTTCTGCGTTCCTCCGTACTCATTGTTAAAATGACCTTTACATCTTACTGCCCATTTTAATGTCCTTTCTACTGATTTCTCCGCCTCCTCCCTTGAAAGACCCGTATCTCTACAATCATCTAAAGTCACTAATACATCAGAACCGATTTTCATTTGAATATCAATTGAAGACTCTGGAGTTAATTCATATGTATTACCCTCTTTAGGAGATTTGAAGGTAGCCCCATTCTCCGAAACTTTACCTTTCCATTTTTTAGAGTGAAGTAAAGAGAAAAGCTGAAAACCTCCTGAATCTGTAAATACTAATCCGTTCCAACCCATCATTTTTTTAATACCTCCTAGCTGTTGTATTACATCTGGTCCTGGATGAATTAAAAGATGCAAGGTATTTGTTACTAAGGCTTCTGTTCCTGTTTCCTCCAACTGTTTGGTCGTAAGGTATCTAACTGCTCCTCTAGTAGCATCGGGCATGAAAAAATATTTTTCTTTCAGAATGTCTAAGTTTGTCATTTTTACTTACTTAATTAACATACTATCACCATAGCTTAAAAATTTGTACTGCCTATCTATCGCTTGCTCATATGCTTTCTTGATTAATTCTTTCCCTGCAAAAGAAGAAACTAAAAGAATTAAAGACGAATCCGGCATATGAAAGTTTGTGACTAATACATCAACAACCCTCCATTCATACCCAGGGTAAATGTAAAGATCTGTATATCCAGAATATGGTAAAACTTTTCTGTCTTTTTGATTGTATGCAGCCTCCAGTGCTCTTGCTACTGTTGTACCAAAAGCCCAAACTCTTCCCTCACAATCATTAATTAAATCCGAAACCTCCTCGCTTACATTAATGTATTCTTGGTGAATTTTGTGCTCTTCAATGTTTTCCTCCCTTATTGGTGCAAATGTTCCCCATCCTACTCTAAGTTCAATTTTAATGATTCTTGCACCCTTTTTCTCAATTTCAGCTAATATCTCCTCAGTTAGATTTAAACTCGCTGTAGGGGCTGCTACAGCTCCAGGAATGGAGGAAAACACCGTGTTGTACCTCTCTTTGTCACTTTGTATGTCCTTTCTTTTCAAATATGGGGGTAATGGTGTATGACCATACTTTTTAAAAAGATCAAAGGAGTTTCCAGTTACAAATTTAATTAGAAAACCATTTTCTTCTCTTCTTTCAATTTTAATCTGGATTTCTTCACAAATTAATATGTCTGATATTTTTACATTCTTAGCTCTCCCTATTAAACAAAACCAGATATCCTCTCCTCTATCTTCTAAAAAAAGTACCTCTACTTTCTTAGCTTTGGGTGTTAGAAAAAATGTCCTACTATTTAAAACCTTAGTTTCATTTAATACAACTATGTCCCCATTCTTAATATATTCAGAGATATTAAAATATTTTCGGTGTTCAATATTTCCACTCCTTTTATCTAATACTAGTAAATTTGAAGTCCCTCTTTTTTTAGGAGGGTACTTAGCTATCATATTTTCCTTAAGATTGTAATTAAATTCAGAGATTTTCATAAGTTGGTTATTATATTACAAAACCACACTCTTTGTTATGCTTAACAAGTGAATCGTATTGTTGATTTGTAGCAATTTGATTGATATTACAGTAAAATTATCAATATGAAAGATTTAAATATACAACCTGTAAAAACTTTGTTTCTTGGCACAGATTGGGAATCTGTAGAGACTCTTAGATCACTTCTTGAAGACAAAAGATTTGAGATTGTAGGAGTTATTACAACTGTAGATAAGCCAATAGGTAGAAAGCAGGTATTAACACCTTCAAAGGTTAAAGAGTATGCATTAGAAAAAGGTATAGAGGTGTTTCATACTGAAAAACAGAAAGAAAAATATCAACAAGCATTAGACAAATTCAAACCAGAATTAATAGTGTGTAAAGCATTTGGAGAAATACTCCCTGATTTTTTCATCAATTACCCAAAATACAAATCTATAAATATACACTTCTCAATATTACCTAAATACAGAGGAGCTGTACCTATACAAAAAGCAATACTAAAGGGAGAAAAAGAAACAGGAATATCCATAATGGTAATGTCTGAAGGATTAGATGAAGGAGATATACTTAAAACAATTAAAGAACCAATATATGAAACAGATACAAACCTATCCCTAAGAAAAAGATTAGTAGAAATATCTGCTCAATCTATTGGGGATATCTTAGAACAATGGGTTAATGGAAATATACAACCTCAAAAACAAAACTCTTCTCAAGCCACATACTGTTGGCAAAAAGATATATCTAAAGAAAATGCAGAAATTAATTGGGAAGTAATGGAACCAGAGTATATTGAGAGATTAGTTAGAGCTATGATACCCTGGCCAATAGCTTGGTGTATATGGCAAAACAAAAGAATACAGATTTTAAAATCTACCCTAGTTAAAAAAGAATGTAACCGAAAAGCTGGAATACTCTTTACAGAAGAAAACAGAGTATACTTCTCTACAAAAAACCAGAATCTATGCCTAGAAATCTTAGAACTTAAACCTGAAGGAAAAGACATATTGACACCAACTGAATATATACACGGGAGAAACAGAAATTAGAACTTAAACTCTTGCTCATACCCATCTAAATTTGACAACTTTATTAACCTACTACCACCCCTTAAATCTCTCTCCATACCTAAAATCTTTGACTTAAGCTCTGCAAATTTCTCTATTGAAATAGGGCCAAACTCATACATAATTGCTTGCTCAAACCCAGTTAAACCTAACCATCTAGACTCATTATCATCTGTAAGTATCTCTCTATAGTAACCTTTAGCTAGTTTTAAAATCAGTTCTTGCTCTTGTTGATTAGTAATTTCTGGAAAAGATTCTTCTGATTCGGAGACATCTAATTCCATTGCTAAATCAGAAATTTCCTCAGCCATCTCGAATAGCTCTTCTTGGCTATTACAATCAAACTCATAAATGATAATATGTTCTAAACCAGTTAAACCATTTAACTCTGAAACATTATCATCTGTAAGTTCGTGAAGAGAGTAAGACCAAGCTATCCTTTCCTTTATCTCTTCTTTAACCTCATCTTTTCTATCTCCAGGCTCTGGATCCAAGTTCTCCCCGATACTTGACATAAAGTAGTTTAGACAAGAATTTAGTACATTATGATATCACAAGAAAAGAGAATGTGTAAGTATCAAATAAGCCGGATTCTGTTTTAGATGATCATCTATCTATGCGGTTTAACCTTGCTCCAAGGGGGGTTGCCTCGCAATACTGTATTACTACAGTACCCGGTAGTCTCTTACACTACCATTTCACCCTTACCTAATTGCTTAGGCGGTATAACTTTCTGTTGCCCTTTTCTCCAAAAGATCACTCCCTTCCAATTTTCATTGGCACCTATTGCAATATGTTTGCAACTGACATGGAGTCCGGACTTTCCTCACTAATTGTTAAATTAGCGCAATCATCTATGATACTTACACTATATATTATACCATTTTTTGCTTCTTTCTCTTTACAATGTATAGAACTATTCCTACTGGAATAAGGACTATTGGAGAGAATACTAATAACCATATTGTCATATTT
This sequence comes from uncultured Candidatus Saccharibacteria bacterium, assembly GCA_964647075.1. Classification (GTDB taxonomy): domain Bacteria; phylum Patescibacteriota; class Dojkabacteria; order SC72; family SC72; genus UBA2259. The sequence goes on along the minus strand of CAZYGQ010000017.1, from coordinate 1,987 downwards.
ACAAATCCCTTTAGTACAGAAACTAAGGAATTTAAAGCTGCTTTAAACTCTCCCCATGGCTTCCATTCATCCTCTGAAATATTTAATCCCGTCTTATCTATACTAAATGAAATAGAGATATATGAATAATCAGTCTGACTATCAAAATATCTCTTTCTCTGTTCATAGCTTTCAATATCTCCCCTAACAGTATTTAATTCTTTTTGAACTGCTAATATATCTGTAACACTCTCTGCATCTTCTAAGATACCTACTAACTGAGTTTCAACACTCTTTAAATTCTTTAACCTAGAAGTGATATCTATATACTCTTCTGTAACATCTGTAGTAGATATATTGGCATAGGTAACCTCTCCATCTATATCTCTAACCTCTTCATAGTAAGATTCAAAATCAGCTACAGGAACCTTTACTGTAATGGTAACTACCCTATCATTGCCTCTACCATAGTCATATATATTTGTTATCTGTCCTGAGTATTTACTATTTATTACCTTTACACTCTCTACTGAATCATCTATTTTCTCTACTAAGAAAGATATTGAACCATTCTTTTGTACCTTAGAACCATCTGCATCATTAACTAATTCATCTGCTGCTAAGCCTCTCTCTTGAGATTCAAAGGATGGTAAAAAGGATGGCTCTACTCCTGAATATGAATCTACATATCCATATTCAGTATTCTTTATAGAAGTTTGATATCTAACTCTTCCTATTAGTATGCTAACAAAGAACATTATGCCTAAAGAAACTAATATGGCGAGAACAATAAAGAGGGTTTGTTTTTTCATAGTTTAAAAAGGATAAAATATATATTAATAAAATATATATTAAATATTGGAGAGAATCAATTATAGTTCATAGGAATACATTCCTACCAATCTTTAGTAGTAAAGGAATTTCCTTGTAGCTTCTATTGATTTCTTCTTACCCTATTTATCAATGATAAAATAGTTTCAAATTTATCTTTAGGACTACTTTTAACCCTGTGTGAAAAGCCACAATCTTGGCATTTATAATATATTCGATATCCCTCTTTCTTTACTTCTGCTGCCATAGGTTCCATTAAACCTCTACATTCACAACTTCTATCCCCTGGGTTTATATCTACATGCTTTGAAAAAAGGCAGGAGGAACAGTGATCGGTATAACCATCGCCTTCTACAAAAGTTCCACAGTTATCACAAATAAAATCCTCTATTTTTCTTTGAAACTTTCTTGCCATAATAGAATTATGAAAAGGGGAATCACATTTACATCGATATTAAAACTATCTCTTTGAGAACTGTGGCTTTTTCCTAGCTTTTCGATGATTATATTTCTTTCTCTCTACCTCTCTAGCATCTCTTGAAACGAGGTTGTATTTTCTTAGTATAGGCTTAAGAGACTCATCCATATAGTAGAGTGCCCTACTAAGACCCAAACTTATAGCATCTATCTGAGAAGGTAATCCACTACCACTTACTTTTGCTGTAAAGTAATACTTATCTTTTAACTCTGTAACTAACAATGCTTTATTTGTTTTATCATTAGCATCTTTAACACCTTGGAAGTACTCTTCTATAGACTTACCATTAACGGTTGAAGCCTTCTGACCAGAGTATATTCTTACTCTAGATGTTGCTGTTTTTCTTCTTCCTATTCCTTCAAAATACTTACTCATTTTTTAAATTACAATTTTATATTTTATATTCAACAGGTTTCTGACCCTCTTGTTTATGATTACTATCCTTGTATACAAACAGTCTTGCCATTCTCCCATCTCTTAATTTGTTCTTTGGTAACATATTTTTTACTGCCATCTCTATTACCTTTGTAGAATTCTTCTTAATCTGATCTGCAAATACAATCTCTTTTAAACCACCAGGAAATCCAGAGTGTCTATAGTACATCTTCTTTAACTCTTTACCCCTAGTTAATTTTACCTCATCACTATTAATTACTACTACATAATCTCCACAGTCAACATTAGGAACAATACCAACCT
>CAZYGQ010000016.1:0-13199 GCA_964647075.1 uncultured Candidatus Saccharibacteria bacterium | reverse complement strand
AATTACCTTCTGTTGAAGTCATAACATATTTATTTGTAGCATCAGTTCCTTCTTCGCATGTTACTGTTGTAGGTAAGGGATTTTCTTCTTCAGTTCCTGTCATATCTATCCATGGCCAATGTGATGCTTTAGGCGTAAATGAACCTAAACTGGAAACATATGATAAATCTATTGCTCCACCTCCAGAAACTATTACATCTAAAACATTAGCTGTTGCTATATCGCTCTCCACTATTAATGAATGTCCCGCTCCTGATTCTACAATCATCCCCTCTCCTTCTAAAGGAGTTCCATTGTAATACTGTAATCCTGTACCAGAGGTATAGATAGAGAGATTACTAGAACCTACGTATAAAGCTCTTGCACTAATACCTGTTATACTTGGTACACCAGAGCTCCCTATTGATATCATATTACTATCACGAACAGATACTTCTCCTTCTGTATATATTCCACCAACAAGACTTACATTACCACTTTCGTTACTTAGAAAAATCATTACATTTCCATTCATATTGATTGATCTTCTATCTTCATTTTCTGCAATTGAGAAGCTTCCGTCTATAGAACCGATTGAAAGAGCACCATCTCCAGTTCCTGTGATATAAGGTAGTGTAGTCCCACCATCAACATTTAACTGATAAATTCCCATAAATCCTTGTTCAATACTCCATCCTGTACCACTAGCTGATGTAACTTGTGGAACTGCAGTTTCATCTATAACTAATGTTCCATCAATAGATATTTGTAAAGGATCACCTGGAGGTGGTCCCATTGGATCTCCAGAATCAGGTGAGTTGAAAGTGTTACCATCTACAACATACGTATCTTCACAGTTATTTAAGATTCCTTCTGTTACTGTAACAGTAATTACAGTTCCTGCTGCTCCAATTGTCAATCTTCCTCCAGCTCCAATTGAAATTGCAGGTTGATTACTGGCAAAGGCGGTAATTGATAAGTTGGCAGAATCTCCTGTAATTGTTAAATCTCCTCCCATTGCCAAAAGTGCTGCACTATCTGTCAAAGCATCGATGGTATTGTTCCCAACCAAAACTATATCAAGATCCCCATTGGCATGGACACTGTTAACATTTGCATGTGTCATTGTTAATATCTTTGTACCTCCATCAAATGTTATACCAGCAATACCATGAGAAGCGTTGTACCCATCAGTTACATTGAAAATATTAACTCCATTTACATCTAAACTTTGTAATGGTGCTTCAAGTGCAATAATTGAAGTAATAGGTGCAATAAGTATTAGGAGAGTAATAAATAGCGATGATATCATTCTAAGAGTAGCAAGATATTTATAATTCATTTAATATGGGTAGTTAATTTATACTAGTATCAATGTAATACTTAGGATAGAATATGTCAATTATAGTATGGATAAAAAGAGTTTAAAAAATAAAAAATTTGTTGTCATATTACTAATTCTAGGGATTATAATTTCTATTGCATCAATAGCTCTTTGGTATAAAGATAGAGTTTCAGTACAAAGTGAAACAGATTTAATAAATAAAGTAGTTAAGTTAGAAGAAAAAAATCCTAATGATACACAATTATTAGTAAATCCCCCATTAGATGAGAATAATCTATATTGGAGGTATATAAATACACCCTTATTAGAAGTAGATCTATCAGATTTAAAGGATATAAATTCTGAAACAATGGGTTGGATTCAAGTATTGGGTACTAATATTAACTATCCTTTTGTTCAGCACAATGATAACGAGTACTATTTAAACCATTCCTTCAAAAGAGAAAAGAACGGTGCAGGTTGGGTATTTTTAGATTCAAGAAATAATATAGAAAATCTTGATAAAAATACAATTATCTATGCTCACGGGAGAATTGATTCTATTATGTTTGGAACTTTAAAAAATATTACTAAGAGTTCTTGGTATGAGAATAAAAACAACCATATTATCAGAATGTCAACAGAAGCGCACAATACTTTGTGGCAAGTATTTTCTGTATATCATATTAAAACTACTAGTGATTATATTGTTAATAATTTTAACAATGATAGTAGTTATAATAACTTTCTTAAACTTATTAAGGAAAGAAGTATTTATAAGTTTGATGTTGATTTAAATTCTAATGATAATGTTCTTACTCTTTCTACTTGCTATTCTAAATCAGAGAGGGTTGTAATGCATGCGAAGTTAATTAAACAGGAAAGCAATAAATAGAGATATTTCTGTACTTATTGTTTACTATTCCCATTAATTTCGAATACCACGAAGAAGACACTTCCTCCCTCTCTTTTATACTGTCTTTTTTTTCTTATTCTCATTATCAAAAAAATTAGGATTATTTGTTCCTCCATCTTCAAGATGAATTGTTTATGAATATAATTTTTCTTCTATATACAAATTTTATATAATGTATTACATATGGTTGAACATCTTGACGACGAACAAAATTCTGGACTTCACTTAACTGGAAATACAGTTGATTCTAATTCTGACTCCTTTACAGAAAAAGAGCCCATTGCTTTAAAAGTAGTTACAGACAAGCACGAGGTTATGCCAGAAGAAATTTGGGATCAATCAATATTTTCAATATTCCCTGTATCAGAGACAATTATGTCCTTCACACCCCCCCTATTTAAATCAGTAAGAGGAATAGAATTTGATCATCTTTTTATTTCTGCATGGAGATCTGAAGAATGGGAAGCTTTTGAAAAATGGAGGAAGACAAAAGAAATTGAAGTGATTAGTGGAAACAATATTGAACTATGGCTACAAGAATATCTTGGATTAAAGAGAATTTACCTTGTTGAAGTCCGCAGAGGGGTAGAAGCTGGAGCAGATAGCAAATATTACTATTTCTACCATAAGAGATCCTAGTTCTTACTGAAAAGAGACCTTTCTTAAAGTTCTAATTATGGAACCAGACATGTATGTCCCGCCATTTTCAACATGTTCCAATGAGACCCGTCCACTATGTTTTAAAACCCTTATGGGGATTGAGTAATTTGGATCCTAAAAAGAGAAGTTCTCAAAAGTAAGGCCTGGTGGATGAAAAGGGTCAAAAAAGAGTAGTTGATAAGGGCTCTTGGTTCGAATGCAGAATCCTTAGTTAGCTACGTTAATTGGCTTATTCTCTACAACTGATATTATACACTCAACCCATATTCTATAATCTTCTACAAATGATTCTTTTGTATACCATGCTATATGAGGAGTAATCATAACATTACATCCGTAATCTTTCATTTCTATCTTATCCTCATCTAACCCTATTCCACCAATAGATTCATCTTTAACTTTTTCTACTGCATAATTAAAATCCCAAACCTCATTTCCAGTGGTATTTATTATATATGAATTCTTTTTCATCATATCTATTCTCTCTTTATTCATAAACTCTTTTGTCTCGGGACCATCTGCAATAGTTAAGAAAATATAATCAGAAGATTTTATTAATTCCTCTAACTCTAAATATGTATATCTCTCGTCTTTAGATTTCCTAGACCAATAACAAACATCCATTCCCATACCTTTACCTAACTCTGCTACTCTACTACCTATATCTCCAAGCCCAATTATTCCCATTCTTTTATCTTTAATTTCATATCCTAAGTGTTTCTCCCAATCTAATTTCCATCCATTACTAATTATTAATGGTAACTTCTTTGTAATAGATAACATTAAAAACATTGCATGTTCTGCAACGGATTCTGTTGAATATTTAGGGACATTAGTTAATGCTATGTTTCTCTTTCTTAAATACTCTCCATCTACCCAAGTAAATCTTGTTGTAGGTAAACATATTCCTTTAAGATTTGGTACTTTATCAATAATTTCATTTGGAAATGACCAATCACATACCCCCGGATCTAAAGCTAATACTTTTTCCTCTTCTGAGAATATCTCTTTTGACTTATTCCAATCTTCTTTTGTTTCTATAAATACAACATTACCTTTCTCCTTAAGTAGAGATATCTGTTTATCTGTAAAAGAAGTTTTTTTATCTGCAATTATTATTTTCATAGATATAATAGTCCAACTTATTAAGACAATTATACACCTTTTTATACTGTCTCTTTTGTCTCATTGTCATTTTCTTAGGGTCCAGACGTGTATGTCCCGCCATTTTCAACATGTTCCAACAAGACCTGTCCACTATCTTTTAAAACCCTTGTGGGGATTATGTATTATGAGTTTGAAGAGATCTTCCAGAATTATCCTGTATTTAATATTCCTCTCGTTTTGTTCCTTACTTGAATAATATCTGTTTAGAACTTTTTTAACATGCCAACTCCATTTCCAGAATCACCACGAAATTGAACATAAAGATTCCCAGCATCATCAATCATTGTAATACTTGCCAAGGTAATATCTTCAGGATATTGTATCGAACCAGATTCTACTAATTCGGAAAAAATTTTTACTGACTTTGTCTCCAAATTCATAACAAAGTAATCAATACTATCTTCTGTAAGAAAGAGTCCTACAAGATCATTGTTGTCATTTAGATTAACAGGGGTAATATAATAGACTTTTTCTGTAACAGCTTTTTGAACTTCATCTTCAATTCTAAATTGATATTCATATGGATTTCTTGAATTTCCAAATATTGTTCTTCCCTTCTTGGAATAGACAGAATTGTTAGACTGGAAATTAATATCTTGCAAAACAATTGAATATTTACCATTATTAGCTCTTAATTCTGTATAACAATTATTACTGGGACAGTCCCACGATTGCTTTAGTTCCCATTTATTGCCAGTAGCATATTCAAAATATCCAAGCTTCATTTTACCTCCGATATTAGCGGAAGCCCATATATTCTTACTATCATCAATTAACCAAAGGTCTTGATTTGCGACATTTGTACCACCCAATTGCCTAGAAATAGTGTAAGAAATATCTAACGGCTTATATTTCTTAGAAGTAAGCCAAACAACTGCGATAGAGTTTATTAAGCCATCTTTTTCTGAAAATACTGCCCCCCCTACATCTCCACTACTATTGATTGAATAAGGAACTATTTGGGAATATGGAGTATAGAGAAGGTTAAAGATATTTAAACCGACTCCATTTGGAGCACGGGTCTCAAATTCTTTCTTAATGCTCAATAGTCGTTCATTCATTTGCAAAGAAGTTGAAGGTACTGGACCGGAAGAGCTAGGAGGGGATTTTAATTCAATAAAATTATCTGAGTTAATATCCTGTAAATATGCATAGTATTTATAAGAGTTGTCCTCATCTTTTGTAGAATATATTGCGGAAAATTTCCCCTTATTGTTTAAGTCATAAAAAAACCATTCCTATATTCTTTCTTGAAATAATATTTCATTAGCCCCCCATCCTGGTCCCAGAAGGCAGGGAAAATACTATATCCATCTCCCGAAGTACCAAGTCCACCACCTATTAATACCTTTCCTTCTTCTATTTCGGCGAATTTCCTAATTTCACCATTAAGAGGTCGTTGTATATTTTCGAACTTAACAAATTTATATGAAGGTAGTGGAAGTGATGAAGGTTCTTCATTGCTTAGGCCTATAGAAGAAGCAAATGATAACTTTTCTCGAATATTAGGATTTGTATATAAAAAAGTACTTATTGCTACAACAAAAAAGAGTATGAGGAGATAAAATAAAGATATCACTATTTTCTTCTTTTTTCTCATTTGAAAATAATTTAATATTAATATTACAATATAGCACAGAAGTTCCTTATCTTTCTATTCCATATCTTTCCCATTCCAGAAATGTACATCCCCATATTTTCAAAATAATACAAAAAGATCAACACACTACCTATTAAATATTTAAAATCCGAGAAAGATATTACATTTGAACTTGATGACAGATGTAATCACCATGATCATACATTTTCATATATCCCAAGTTTTCATTATGAAAAAATCTCTTATCTATTTTGCCTTCATTAATATCTCCTAATATATCTGACATCTGCCTAAAGTGCTTCAATGCAATTTTTTGTATATCCCTTATTCTTAATCTCTCTTTTGAAATTTCTAAATAATTTTTCTGGTTTTTAAAGAAGTCATTGTATAACCAGAATAATCTTAGAAATCTCTCGGAATCCCTTAATACGCCATCTACCCTTTCAATCCCACCTATAGATGTCTCACTTGGAATCTCAGCATCCTTGATTCCATAAGGGGTTTGATGCCAATTTACTGGTTTTGCAGTATAGTATTCTACTAGGTTTGAATTAGGAAATATCCTTAGTGGTAAATCATTACCTTTCTTTGGATTTGGATAAAGTTGAGAAATTACATGCTCTTGACCCATCATATCCCAATACATACATATACTCCCCAACTCGCCCTCCCTATACTCTCCTTTCGGAATAGTATAGTTAACCAAGATATCCCAATCTGTGTGTGTTGTTCCTGTTATTATTTGAAGTTTAGGATCTTGCTCAAACGCCTCTAGAAGTATTTCAGCAGCTTGATCCTCTGTAATATCAGGATAAAAAGGAGTGATAATTTCTTTCTCTTGCATTGTCTAATGTTTATAACTTATAGCATCTTATTATACACCCCTACAATCTCTTTTAACAATAAAATATGGAAGTGAATGAGTTTGAAAGGGAAGAAAGAAAATGATACTCTATTATTGATTGATATCTATAAATAATTACAATGAGTAAGTATTCTCTGTCCGACTACATGACTCTTTTTGACAACAAAATTTCTTTAGAAAGTACTCAAGAAGACCTTTTTCTTTCAGCTTCTGAACAATATCTAGAAGAGATAAATCCTCCAACAGAAACGATTAAAAGAATTAGAGAGATTCTTGAATCAAACAGCATTGACAATGTCCTTATCCAAATTAAAGAACAAAACCCCACCCTTTTCTCCTACTATTTATACAAAGAACTTGATTTAAGAATATTATTGTTAAGAAAAAGAATTTATTATATATCCAACAACTCTTCCAATATTAATTCTAAAAACTTAATGGAAGCAAAAAATGCTCTTGAGAATGTAAAGATTAAGAGAAACACTAGTATTCTCCCTTTTCAAGAAATGGAATATGTTGACAGTATATTTGAGAAAATAACTAATATTGGGAAATAATGAAGTGACTGATTTAGAAGATGATAACAATTTAAATAATCAACCCCAAAATGATTTGGAAGTTGAAAGAGCCGATGAAGATCTAAAAAGAATTTCTCAAGCAAACGAATTCCTTACCCTCTTGTACCCTGATATTAGGAGAGAAGAAGAAACAGCAGAACTTTCTCCTGAGAACAAAGATTCTCTTTACTTTTCTCCCAACTACGAACCAACCATAGAAGAAGTTGAAGAGAGAAAAAAGAATATTGAGAAATCACCATATGAATTAAGAGAACTACCTGAGCCTACAGTAGAAAACAACACAGTACTTAGAAATCTTGAAGATAGAGCAAAGACACCTGAGATTGAAAAACACAAAACCCTTAGAGAAAGGTTTGATCAAATGCTCAGTGATCAGATATATGTTAGAAATTTCTCTGATAATGGACTATCAAAGAAATATGGGAAAGAGGTACTTCAGATTCATAAGGAGAAATATCCAAACGTACAAGCAAAGTATCACTTACCATCTTTCCTAACAACAGTAAAAGAGTATTACCAAGATCAAAGTCCAGGAGAAAAACAGAATCTTAAAGATGGAACAACTGTAGAAGATGTAGTATTTACGGCTTTGGAAAGAATGGAAATATTGGGAGACCACCCAGATATCTACAACTTAGCCAAAGGGATTCATGGTTCAGATCCTACTCTTAATCAAATTCCTGTTGAGGACTTTATAAAATTAGGTATTACTGATGATGAGACTTGGAATAGTTTAATAGATGAGTTAAAGGATATTCCATATATTAGAGAATACTCTTTAAGATTTTGGGATTATACAAGATTACTTCAGATCGGATTAGATGAAGAGCAAAAAGAACAGCTTGAACATTTAAAAAGATATCGGTCCTATTTATTTCAAACCAAGGAAGAAGAAATCCAGGATTGGGAATATTTCATCATAATTGAAAATCTCCTCTGTAAGAAAGAAAGTTTTGATTCCTTCAAAAATCAACAAGAAATAAGAACAGGTTGCAATTTCTCAGCCCATTACATCTCAAATGAAATAGATAAAAATGAACTTGCTTTTAGGTTACTCTCTCTTAAATATGGTGTTGATCTTTACAGCAATGCTTATGATATTTTCCCACATAGAGAAAAACTGAGAGATATGATTTTAGAAAATGCTAAAAGTGGAAATGATACAGAGCTTATCAACGAACAATTTAAATTATGGAAAAATCTTGCTTCCCTTAATATCCCACTTTACCCAAGTGAACAGGAAGCTATTCTTGATGTTTTAACTAACAAGGAAAACAATCAAATCATAACCAAGGCGCTTCTTTACTCCAAAGGAGGCCTAGATATATCACAAAGTATATTAGCTTTAAAATTAGGTCGTTTTGAAAAGAGGAATAATCCTAACTTGAAAAAAGACTTTTTAGACTCTATCTCCTTTTCTTTGTCATCCTTTGAAGAAAGGATTATAGCAGTATCTCAACGAGTTGATGGTCTAGAGATTAAAGATGCAAAAGAGTTAGAAGAAATTTTTAAAAAAAGCGACGTAGAAAAAATTGGATCCCTCTCTACTCTTTCTCTTTTAGAAAATTACTCCCAAAATCCCCCAAACAAGGAGCAGTTAAAATTAATGTTTAATATTGAGAATGGGAAATTCTCCATAAATGAAAAATTCTTTGAGTATGGTTTTACTACTTTGCTTGAAAATCGAGGGGCATATGATATTAAGGCTCCATTTAAAAAAACAATCAGTATTCAAGAGATTAAAAACCCTGAGACACAAAGATATTGGAATATAATTAACCAACTTCTAGATAATTCTAATGAGTTTCAAGCAGTAAACCTGATAAATCAATCCATAGAAATGGGTTTTGACTATGACAAGATACTAGATACTTATGTCGGAATTAAGGATGGGCAGGAGTTCCTAAATGCTACCCATTACTATAAGAGACTTCAGAATTATGTTGACTCCGCTCAATATCTAACTCCTAGTTGCTTCCCAGATTTAAATTATCTAATAAGAGAGAATGATCTTGATTGTATTGATAACATACAAGATAAAATGTTTCTTAACTTTCTGAAGAAGTATGGGAATTCGCTTGAAGAATACAGCATGAATGAAATTCTATTAGATCAAAATGGAGATATTATTTTTGATAGTAATCTGTCCGATTCTTTTTTCAATAAATATGTCACTATGATTGAGAAAGATGGGCAAAAAAAATACCTTTATAATGAAAATTTCCTTGAAGCGATGTGTTACGATAAACCATATTTTCTTACTACAAACCCTGATCTCATTTCAGATCAATTGCTAAGTACAATCGAAAATCCAGAAGAAAAAGAGTTTTGGACATTTATTAAGGGTTCAAATATCATCTATTCTTCGGTGTTTTTTGAACTTCGAGCTATTAACGGCTATGATACTTCTTTATATGAATTTCTCAATAATTATACAAATATAGTAGAAATTAACTCTGAGAAAAAGAGATTGCCAAATGTAGAATTTCTTAGGACTTACATCGCTTATGAAAGACCCAATTTACTCAATAATGTAAATATCATCTTTACTAAAGAATTACTCGATAGTTTCACTCCCGTGGACAAATTCTTTTGGGAGAGATTTCTAAAGATTAATGACATCGTAAGCAGAGATTCTTTACTTGATTACTACAGTACAAACGAAGATCTTGATTTAGATCAGCTTAAGTCAGTATTTGCATTAACCGAAAAAATTCTTAACTCACCTTCTGCCGAGATAATAAGATTAAAAGACAATATTATTAGCTCTCTTTCTTCAAAGGGGAAATCATTAGAAGAATCAATTGCTGATTATGAAGTTCTCGAGAATATCTTTGTAAAAAACAATTCACCTGTTTCAATTTCTCGTTGGAGAGTATTCAACACTCTTTATCTTGACAATCTAATAGATTATGCAAAGGATCAGAAGATATCCCCTCTTCTTCTTTCTATTCTATCAAATGAACAGTACAGCAGAGAACAGATGAAAGAAATAATATCTAGGACTATTCAAAAAGACCTGCTAAATATTTCAAAAGATTCCGTAGATGAAAATCTCTATAACTTCCTCACAAGATTAAAAGATGGAACAGAGGCACTCTCCTTTTATGATAGCTACATACAAGAGGGTTTCTCTGATAGCGAGATAATTGAAAGTTTAGGAGAGAGAGAAAAAGAATATCTAAACAAGTCATTAGATATTTTTTTTACTGCAAGTAATAAAAGTTCACACAACCAAGAGGTATCTTCAAGAATAATTGAATTAAGAACATTGCTAGGTATTGGAGCAAACCAATCATTAACTTCAGGGATATACAATAGCTATCTCTATCCTCTAACAGACAATACTACTGGAGATATAACAACGGATATTGAAAAGATACAATCAGAAATGCTCTCGGTCAAAGAAATTGCCCATCAGAGAGGTTTGAAATATGCTCGAGAAGGAGTATCAATAAAGAAAGGAGACTTACTAAAAAATGTAGGTTCTCTTAATGGCATTATTGATAATGGAATATATGCAAAGGATTTTCTTGGTGCGAATGCAGGTCAAGATTTAACTCCATATGACACAGATACTGTGATGGTAACTGATGAAGTATTAATTTTTTCTCAAGCAATTAAAGATTATAAATTACATGGATATGGAGATGTTACCTTAGTGATTCGAGATAAGGGGCAGTTTAATAATCCTTCAGCAAAAGACCTATCAACAAATATCAATTCTAAGTATGAGCTCATACACTCCCAAGTAATATCCCAAAATCATTACGGGGTAAGAACAGGGATAGCAACAACAGAAATTGACTATATTGTAATCCCTGAGTACTATCAAGGAGAGCCTCTTTCTGATATAAAGTTCCGAATAGCCAGCAAAGGAATATATATTCCAGTAGTCAATAGTGAAGGGAAGATAATATATACCCCTGAAGAATATGAGAAACAAAGAGAAACCTTTGCAGGTGTAACAGGAATTGCATATAAACCATATACTGTTGATACGGGAAGGAATGGATTAACTCCCATCATTAAAGAATTAGAAGACAAAATTATTAATGATAGAGAAAAAACTAATAGGATTAGTCAGGAGCTTCAACTATCAATTGAGAAGGAATTAGTGACAAGGAATCTCGTGTTTGAAGACAGTATATCTGGACTTGCTGGTGTTAGAATTGAACATATTGGTTCAACTTCACGCTCTACTCATCTAGTTGGTTCAAGTGATTTTGACTTCTCAATACTAATGGACAGAAGCCAATTAGGAAATATAGATTCAAATGGGAAATATCAATTAATAAACAATGTTGTTGACTCATTAGGCACTATTGAGCAAAATGGAGAATTTCATAATGTTGGAGAAAACACTACTCAAATGGTCGGAGCAAAAATTAAACTTAAATCTGGCGAAATAGTTGAATTTGATTTGGCGATAACTGACAAAGGAACAAATATTAATGGTTCAAACTCGCATGAATTAGTAATTGATCGATTGAACAATATTAAAGAAATAGAGGGAGAAGAAAAATACAATTTTGTTATCTCTAATATACTAATTGCAAAGAAGGTACTAAAAGAATATCACTGTTACAAAAAAGGATTTAGAGAGGGAGGATTAGGGGGTATTGGTATAGAAAACTGGATACTCCAACATCACGGTAATTTTGAAATAGCTTCAGACCAATTCCTCAGAGCAGCTACAAATACTGATGGTACTATAGTTAGCTTTGAAACCTTTAAAACAAATTACACCATATATGACCCAGGAAAAGATATTAGAACAGGTGCTAATGATAATTTTGTAAGTAATAACATGAATGAAAGTGGATATAAGAGAATGGTAGAAGCAGTAATGGCGTTCAGAAAGGGAGAAATAGATTTGGTTAAATTGTTTAATAAATAATTTGTAATTATTAATAAGAATGAAGGTAAAGGAGTATTACTTTATTGATGTTGATACGACTACAATGAAAATTGTAAAGTGGGGGATATCAAATACTGCTACCCTAACAGGGAATACCCCAATAAAAAATATCCATAGAATATTCTTAACAAAAGGCCAGTATAATAAATTACTCGGAAAGATATAGTACTCAATATTACACAGAGTTGACCAAAATTAAAATGATAATCCCCACATAGGGGGAGAATATAAAATCTGAAACTCTCTTGCAATATCTAACCATTCGGGTAGTATAAAATATATATGGATATGACACTTGAAGCACCTGTGGGTGAACAATATACTAAAGATGAATTTACCCTTAATAATACAATCAATGGTTTAGTAATTGGTGAACTACATCAAAGAGAGAATCCTTCACAAAAAGAGGAGGGAAGATTTGATCAATTACTAGAGGAAAATAAAGATTCAACCTTTATCCTTGAATCAAATCCAAGTAAATCAGATCTGTTTACTAATACGCAATCGCCTAAATCCTTTATGGAAAAAGCATTACAATTTGCTCAAGAGAATAGAAACCAAATGGAGATAATGGATGATGAAAGGATAACTAAAGATAGGTACGGGATATGGAAAGAGGTAGGTACTGATTTTTCTCAAAGAGATTTCGACACTCTTAATTCAATATATATGATGAGAAATGGTATACAACTTCATCATCAATCTTTTGAACAGGTAGTAAGTAATATTCAAAATTCAGAGATTTTAGATGAGGGTAGAAAACAAACATATTTAAATGAATTTTCAAAATATATTAGAATATTACAATCTGAAGAAAGGGATAGTAAGTTAGCAAGTATTGATAAATTAGTAACCTCATTTTTTGAATATGATGCTATTTGTAGAGAGAGATACTATCAAGGGAAGGTAGCAAAGATAAAGGAAGAGAAACCAGATAAAAAGATTTTTGCTGTATTTGGTAAGTCACATACGCAAGGTATTTCAAAAACAATACAAGATCCAACTTATAGAACTCCCCTACCCTCTATAGCTAAAACGAAATGGTTAATGGGTAATATATAATTAAAGAAGGAATTGGAGATCATTTAAGCGTTGGTACTCTTTCCTAATCACTCCTCAAGGAAACCTTTATCTTTAAAAAAACAGTAATGAAACAATTGGTATTATTACTAACGCTAACAAGGTGCTT
>CAZYGQ010000015.1:0-13254 GCA_964647075.1 uncultured Candidatus Saccharibacteria bacterium | reverse complement strand
TTTATTGCGAATGTATTAAAGAATACGAAGATACTTACATATATCCAATATACAAAAGTTGGGATATTCCCACCACCGAACTCTTTAGCTGAAAATACATAAATACCAAATACTATCCAAGGGATGATTCCTGCTAAACTACCAATAATAAAATCTAACCATTTGATCTTTTTTTCTCCTTGATTATGAATTTCCATTGCCAAACCAGTAAGATTCATTATTGCATCCAAGAAGAAAATCATTACTAAGCTTGAAAGATCATATATTCCAGTTAAGAAACTAATTGCTATCATCATTACACTTGCACTTAATGCATACTCAAACCATCTTACTTTGTTAATACCTTTCTTTAAATTCTCTTCATATTTCTTTCTATATACTGTTGCGATAAAAAGGTGTGCTGTAGCACTCATAAAGAAAAAGATAGCAACAAACCATGCTATATTTACCTCTCCAATCTGCTCTGTAGCAGGTAGAAGTTTTTGTAACTCTGAATTGTATTTTAGGTAGTTTACTGTAATTGGTACTACTCCTTTTTCTGGGTCAGAAAGAAAGAGAACAACGACTCCTTGTATTAGGTGGAAAATACCCATCACAAGATTAAATATATTTAGTTTTTTGAACTTATCCATCCTTAAGGACAGGTAAAAAATTTATATATTACAGGATATCATAGAAAATATTTTTGTCAAAGAATGTAACCAAATTTTTTAAACCAAAGATATTGGTCATATATTGATTTATCAACCTTTCTTGGTTTGTAATTTAAGTACTTTTCAGCCTTTAAATGGGATATGTTCGAATTACTCATTAATGTCTCTATTGAGTATGGCGTTATAGAGGACTTGTTTGAAAAGAAGTTTAGAAATTTTCCCAATAGAATTGCAGAGTCAAATTTTAATGTTTTAATACTCCCCTTAATACCAGTAAATTTCTGGAGTAATTTAAAGTAATCGAACATTGTTAATTTCTCTCCACCCAAAAGATATATCTCTTTGTTCTCACCTTTTTGCATAGCAGAAATCATTCCATTAACTACATCTCTTACATCTACATAGTCATAAGCTCCAGGTACAGATATTTTTAGCTTGCTTTTAATACTTTCAATCATACCTTTACCAAAAAATGATGGCCTAAAATCAAAAGGGCCTACTACTCCAGTAGGACAAACAATTACAGAATTTAACTTAGATTTTAATACCTCTTTAGTGGCGATTGCTTTAGACCTGTCGTATATCCCTCTAGAATCATCGCTATCACAAAGTGGAGAATTTTCATTAATTATTCACCCATCACTTTTTGCTTCAAATGCATGAATTGAACTTGTGTGAAGTAATTTAGAAACCTTTTCCTCTTCACATGCATTTAATATATTTTTAGTTCCCTGGATATTTGTATTAAATGTTAACTCTTTATTCTTGTTTGAAATATTTATATGTCCTGCCAAATGATATACATATTTACATCCGCTAACTGCCTTTTTAACAGAGTCGTAATCAAGTATATCTCCATAAACCTTTTGAATATTTAAATCCTTTATTGGATTAAGATTGGAACTTTTTCTAATCAGCACTCTCACACTATCACTTCCTTTGACTAAAGAGTGTACTAAGACATTTCCAATTCTACCTGTAGCTCCAGTGACTAATATCATATATATAAATAGTATGAATATGTGACTAAGAAGTCAAATTTCTATGAATATTGAACTCTACTAATTAAATTGTTTAGAATTCTTTGAGAATCTTGGGATTTGTCTACCTTATCAATGAAATCACTTTTAAGGAAGAAATTCTCCATTAACTCTTTTGATTTCTTACCCCATTTCTTATCAATTACACCATCTTCATACCCTTTATTAAAATATCTGTTTCTTACAGAGTTTAATGTCGTAAGAGAAATTAAGAATCTTTCACTTACATTCCCTTTTGAATCTAATATATTTGAAAAAAGAGGGTCTAGATCAACTAAGTAAATCTTTCTTTGATCAAATGAGTATACAAATTGAATAGGTCTGAATACATCTGAAAGAAATTTTGTCCTTTCCTCTGCGCAAAGATATTTTGAAATTTAATATTTTGTCATGCTTTCAATCCAATTATTCATTGTCTCGTAATAGAGACACTTATTATTTCCCCATTTACCGTTACATTCATTCATTGGAAGACATTTCCCATGTATATATTTAGAAGCAATACACAGTCCTACACCTTCTGAACCCTCTTTAGTATGAAAGTGGGAAACAAAAGGTTGATACTGCGGAATATTTATATCAAATCCTTTAAGTTCATTTAAAAGAGAGTCGAATTCTTTTGCCACTTCTGGATAACTTCCGGAAGGAGTTTCTAACCTTCTGTTACCTTCTAAGGTAGGTGGTCTTAATACCCAATACTCATTATCATTAGTGT
The DNA here is from genome assembly GCA_964647075.1 of uncultured Candidatus Saccharibacteria bacterium. Taxonomy (GTDB): domain Bacteria; phylum Patescibacteriota; class Dojkabacteria; order SC72; family SC72; genus UBA2259. Next base: position 10,846 of record CAZYGQ010000015.1, on the reverse strand, counting down.
TGACTTTTGTTAATCTCGTATCAACAGTATGACACTCCTCTAGGTATTCTAAGGGGATATCATTTTTTAAACAGTCAATTACATATTGTTGTTCAACCATATCATATATTTTACCATAATATCCCATAGTAATCTATTGCAGGGTATATTAATTTGTTGTATCCTTGGTCAAAATATCTAGAACTAGCTTATGGTTGAAAAAGAACAAGATACAGTAAATTACTTACAATTAATAAATGATTTTGAGATAATTTATCCTCAAATGCATCTTGATTCTCCTTTGAATGACTCTGATTTCACTACCCTAACCCCGGGTATGAATTCATACGAGTTCAAGTTTGCATCATTTCTTTACTCAAATGGTTATACTTTGTTTAGAGAACCTACTATAGAAAATTGTGTGCATGTTCCTGATTTTTTTGTATATAGCCCATTTGATGATTCTGGAAAATTAGTAGAATTAACTATGTATAACAGGGAGTTTACAAACTGTAATGTAAGTAAAAGACCTCGTAATGAAGTTAAAAAAACTCTTTTGAGAAAAAGAAACCAATTAGAAGAAATTAAGGAGTGTGGAATTCCATATATTATTCTTTATAGAGAGGAATTAGAGTATATACGTAGAGAGTATATTAAAGACCTATTTTAACTTGGAAATAAATATATTTATTTAATATATATTCTTGGTACTCTTTGAGTAATTCCCGTTAAAACTGTATATGGGGATTGATTAGTATCTTTACAAAGTTCCCAGAGATTTATTTTTTCACCAAACAACTCTACCCTATCTCCTACATACGCTTGCCCATCACCGATATTAACCATACATTGATCCATACAGATTTTACCTACAACTGGGTAGATATTACCATTAATATGTAGCTTCCCCTTATTGCTAAATTCAATACTGTATCCATCTGCATACCCTATTGGTACTGTTACTATTCTTTCCTGTTTTTCTGTTTTAAATAATTTTTGATAACTAATATATTTATTCTTTTCCAAAACTTTAAAGTAAGATATAACTGTTTCTAGTTTCATAACAGGTTTTAATTTCTTCTGAATCTTTTTATTTGGGGAATATCCATAAAGCATTAACCCTATTCGAACCATATCCTTTAAATCCAGATTCCCAAAGTTAGAAAGAAATGCTGAGTTTGCAAAATGTACTATTAAGTTATCTATTTCAATGTATTGAGATAATGTTTTTAATACTTTATCAAATCTATTGTATTGTAAAAGAGTATATTTATTATCAGTATCTGCACTACTAAAATGAGTATATATACCAACAATATCTATATTGTCTAACTTAAATACCTCACTAAAGAATCTTTCTACTCTATCGTATTGAACCCCTATTCTTCCCATTCCTGTATCTATTTTAAGATGTACTTTAGCTTTTCTTTTTAACTGTTTTGCAATAGTGGAAATTTGTATTAACTTTTCTAGTGATGAACCAGTAATATCTATATCATTAAGAATGAAATCTTTAATCTGTGTACTATTTACTGCACCTAATACTAGTATGCGTTTTTTAATTTTGTTCTTTCTAAGTATCAATGCCTCCTCTATGTATGCTACACCAATATAGTCTGCTTTTTTAAGAAGTTTTGCACATTCAATTAATCCATGGCCGTAGGCATCAGCTTTTAATACTACCATTACTTTCCTTTCTCCCACTAGATTTTTTACTACAGAGAAGTTGTGAAGGAGATTACTCTTACTAATGAGAGCTTTGGTAGGTCTGGATATATATGGGCTATTTTTCATATTAAGTAATACAAAATACAGAAATATTACAATTGGAGTATATCATAGAAGCTTTTGGGTTTGAGATATTGATTTAGGTATGTTAAGATATTGACCGTATATATAAATTGTTAGTATTAAAGATATGGGATATACAGATAATATTGAGGATAGGACTTTAGAGAATAGTAATTTTAGAAAAGTTCTTTATACAGGGAAATTCATGCAGTTAGTAGTTATGTCTCTTAAACCAGGTGAAGATATCGGGGAAGAGGTACATGACAGCGTAGATCAATTCTTTAGAATTGAAAAAGGGGAGGCTAAGGTAGTTATGAATGGAGAGGAGACCTTACTTACAGATGATATGGTAGCTATTGTTCCAGCAGGAACTTTACACAATGTAATTAACACATCAGCAGATACAGAACTAAAGCTATATACCATCTATGCGCCAGCAAACCATCCTGAAAATACTGTACATGCTACAAGAGAAGAAGCTATGGCTGCGGAAGAGGAGCATCACCATTAGTATTACTTACTGATTAAGAACTGAGCAGGTTAAAACCTGCTCTTTTTTATATATAGACTATTTATTAAATGAAGCTAGGAGGAGTAACACTGCTTTGATTGTCGTATACACTCTCTTTGTTTTTTTGAATTGGGGTTGAAAGAAGGCTAAAGAGATATGTACCAACCTTTTCTCCAGGATGCAAAAGTATATTAAAGACACCATTGTTTTTAATCTCTAATACTGAACTCTCTTTGTTAAAAGGTACTCCATCTAACACCATTGCAGTTAAATGAATACTCATTCCCAGTCTTGCATATGTACTCCTACCATCGATAATTGTAAGAATATCTTTATCTGTTTTAACAACTTCTTTTGTAGAACCTAGAACAAATTCATTTGGCCTTAGCACATAAGGTGTTTGAGTTAAATTGTATTTAATATATTCAATCTCTTTTGGATTATTGCTATCAACTATTTGGTATGGTTTAGGGATTAAGAGCTCATTGCCAAGGTGTAAACTAATTCCAGTAGTTTCAATCTCACAGCCTCCATCTATCACAATCTTTCCTTTATCAATATATTCTTTTATTGTTAAATCTGAGAGAAACATTTATTGGCAGTTAAAATTATTACTCTATTTAATATTACATTATTTATTATTTTTGAGAAAGGGTTATAACAAATTGTATAATATTGGTATACTTATCAATATTAAGAGAGTTTAAATAATACAATGAATCTATTAAAAAAATATATCTCCCCTATTCTAACAGTATTAGTACTGATGCTGTTTGGAGTATATCTATACAAAAATCCAGAGATAATATCTCAAGTAACCTCTGTAAAATGGGTATATATTCTATTAATTATGTTGATATATCTTTTTATATTTTTTCTTGAGGGTATATTTATATTAATTACTCTAAAGATATTTAATAAAGAGATATCTGTTAAAGAGGGTTACTTCCTTTCTATTGTATCTCGCATAGGGAACTATCTTCTACCTATGAGAGCAGGAGCTATATTTAGAGCTACTTATTTAAAAAAGAAATACGATTTTGAATATACTAAGTTTCTCTCTACTCTATATGGATATTACATAATATTCTTTTTAATAAACTCATTAATAGGTGTATTTGTATTGCTTTATAGATATATGGATACAAAGGTATTAAGTTTCTCTCTTCTTATTTTCTTTTCAGCAATTATTTTAGGAATGCTGTTTTTAATATTTGTAAGAGTTTCTTGGGGTAAATATATTAAATCAACAAAAGGAATACTACCCAAAATATTATCAATGGTAGACAAATTTATTACTGGTTGGAGTTTAATAGTGAAAGATAAAGTGCACTTTTTAATCTTACTTTTACTTGCTTTGGGAAATATATTTCTAAATATCTTAGTTGTATATATTGAGTTTTTTGCCATAGGAAAAGTAATGGATGTAATCGGAGTAATCCTCTATACATGTGTATCTGGACTATCGTTATTAATAAGTGTGACCCCAGGATCTTTGGGTATTAGAGAGGCTGCTTTCTTAATTACCTCTCAATCAATTGGAATAAGTGAGAAAGAAATAATGCAGTTAGCATTTCTTGATAGAGGTATTATGTTTATCCTTCTTCTTTTGCTTTTAATATTGATATTAATATTTAACAGAAAGTTAAGTTTAAAAAAGATATTCTTTGAAAAAGAAAATAAATAAGGAGAAAGTCGTATTAATAGTACTTCTATCAATATTTACACTAATTATATTTTTTCTTGCCATTAAACTTAGAATGGGGCTTTCACCAGACTCCTACTATCATCTAAAAGTATCAGAAGCTTACTCTACTACGATTGGAAGACCTTTAAACACTCCGGATACATATCAATGGAGAGATATTACTAGAATCTCATATCTTTATTTTTGGATTAATGGAAGAGTATTAAATATTAATAATGGCGTTATTAATGAAGTTATTTTTTTAAGAGTATTGAATGTAATATATTCCATTGGTACTGTATTTGTTACATATCAGCTTAGTAAAGAGATATTTAAAAATAGATGGAAAAGATTACTTCCAATATTCTTTCTTACGAATACACTAATGTTTGTCTTTCTCTCTTCTTCAATTAACTATGATAACTTAGCTAATTTACTTTGCGTACTTAGTATTTTTTACTTTCTTAAATTTGTAAAAAGTAAAATTGATATTAAGTATTTATTTCTGATGATTCTTTTTCTCTGTTTAGGTGCTTTAACCAAATTTACTGTACTTCCACTAGCATTTATATTAGTAGTTCTTTGCGCGGTTGATATCTTCAGAAAGAGAGAGCTTCTTAAAAAGATTAAAATAGGGAAGGAGTTTCTTTTGTTAATACCAATTCTTTTCTTTGGTTTTCTTAATCTTGAGCTTTACGGTAAAAATATTATTCAATACGGAGGATTAGAGCCTGATTGTAACAAGATATTGACTCATGAACAGTGTTTATTAAATGGAGTATATTACAGGGATAATGTAACTAGGCAACCTATTGAGATAAATGGAATTAAGGATACTGCAAAATTAATTCTTACTGGAGAGAGAGTAGATCCTTTTAGATATTTTCTTAAATGGCTCCCAAATCTTACTATGAAGACATATGGAATATTTGCTGATCATAGCTTGTTTATGCCAGAGCCATTCTGGTATATGTTTATTTCTTTCTTTTTAATTGCAACCATTTTAGCAGTTATTAATTTCAAAAAATGGAATACAATTGAAAAGTATTTAATTGTAATTTTTCTCTTTTACATAGCTGTACTTTTTCTTTTCCAAAATTACAGTATGTATCTTAGATTTAATCATTACTACTTAGCACTTCAAGGAAGATATATTTTCCCAGTAATCTCAATTATGTATATTCTTTTTACTAAATCTATTCTTTTTGTCAAAAAGAAATGGATTAAATATTTAATTCTTCTCTCTTTTGTCTTACTAATCACTTACTCTTCTATACCATTTTTCCTTACAAATATGCCCTCTGAATGGATTAAATAGGGGATATATAGACAGGGGGTTTCTAATACTCTAATATTAATATTTGGGTTGGAATATTTAAATTAAAATATTTTTTCTATGAGATATATTGGTACATCTGTTAGAGGAATTAGAACTCCTGTAATAAAGGAGGGAGATAACTTGGAGGAGGTAGTGGTAAGCTCCTTACTTAGAGCAGCAAAGCAGCATAAATTTGAGTTTAATGATAAGGATGTTGTAGCTGTTACTGAAGCGGTTGTTGCTATTACTCAGAGTAACTATGTTTCCCTCAAACAGCTCTCTGCAGAAATTAAAAAGAAATTTCCAACGGATATAGGAGTAGTATTCCCAATATTAAGTAGAAATAGATTCTCTTTAATTCTTACCGCTATTGCAAAAGCATGTAAGGAGGTACATGTTCTTTTAAGCTATCCTGCAGATGAGGTAGGTAATCACCTTATGAATGAAGATAGGATGTATGAACTTGGAATAAACCCCTACTCTGATTCTTTTGAGGAGAGTAAATACAGGAAGATGTTTGAAGAGAAAGATATATTACATGAGTTCACAGGTATGGACTATGCTAAATATTACAAGAGTTTAGGAGATGGAAATATTCATATTCATTTTTCAAATGATCCTAAATATATTCTTAAATTTACAAAAAATATTTTAGCAGCAGATATTCATTCTAGATTTAGAACAGTAAAAACATTAAAGGAGGCAGGTGCTAAAAGTGTATATATGCTTTCAGATCTTTGTTCAAAGCCGTGTAAAGTACATGGATTTAATCCAGATTACGGGGTATTAGGTTCAAACAAAGTTGGAGAAGAAAAGCTCAAACTTTTCCCTAGAGAGTGTGATGAGTTAGTTAACAGAATTCAAAAAAGATTAAAAAAAGAAACCGGAAAGAATATTGAGGTAATGGTATATGGAGACGGGGCTTTTAAAGATCCTGTAGGAAAGATTTGGGAGCTAGCGGACCCAGTTGTATCTCCTGGTTTTACAAAAGGGCTATTAGGTAGACCTAGTGAAGTTAAACTTAAATATATTTCAGAGAATTGGAATAAAAAGGGAAGTATAGATGAGTATGTTAAAGATGCAATTAAACAGAAGAAAGGACCAGACTATCAATTGGAGAAATCTTTAGGTACTACACCAAGACAGTTAACTGATTTACTTGGGAGTTTGGCAGATTTAACTAGTGGTAGTGGAGACAAGGGTACTCCTGTAATACTGGTTCAGGGCTACTTTGATGATTACACAAAAGAGTAAGTATTTTTTTGATATACTTAAATATATATATTTATTTAAAGCAATATGAAAAAGAAACTAATATTTGTCTTAGTTGCTCTACTAATTCTTTCTGGAGTCTTAATATACTTTTTTCTAAATAAAGGAGAGGGAAATTCTGTTTCAAAGATTAAAGAAAATGATCCTGAGATAGAGAAACTAATAACAATCTCCCAGTCTGATATGTCTTCCTTTATATTTGTTACTCAAGAGAGTGAAAGTAATCATATTTTAAATATTAATTTAACTCCCTTTTTAAATTTTGTTGTAGAGCAAAAAGAGATTGAAAGTTTTAAGGTATCTAATTTCAAAGGAACAAATTCAACAAGTGAGGTTGTTTTAATCCCTCCAACTGATTTATCTCAAGATAAACTTAGTAGAACTTTCCTTTTTACAACTCAAGATACTATTACTCAGCAAGATATTAAAGTTTCTGCAGACAATATTGTGTATTCTGTACTCTCATCAGCTTCAAAGTTCAATGAAATTAATTCAACTGGAATAGTAACTCCTTACTTTGGGGTAATTATTAAAGATATTGGAAGGGTTAATTACAAGGAGATTTTTGATAGAGATGGGAGCTTTGATGGGGCCAAATATCTTGAATATAGCAAAGTGGCATTAGAGGCTCTTGATACTGAGATCCAATTTGATATTAATATTCAGTTTACAGATGGGAAACAGTATAACAAGAGGTTTCAGGGAATACTTAAGGGAGAGGCTTTTGCAACTGAAACTTCACCAATGATTACTCTGAAGGTTGTAGAATAGATTTATCTATTAATCCATACTTAATCTTTAACTTAAGTATTCTTAATACTTTCTGATTAATATTTTCAAGAGAAATCTCCTCGCTATTTACTGAGTTTAAAATACAGTCATACATATCTCTTTGTAAATTGGGTTGGGGAGAGTACATACTGTAAAGTAATATATCATTTCCTGCTTTAAGTGCCTCTTTTGCAATATAGCAGTGCTCTCCCTGTTTTTCTATAGCATCCATTTGCATATCGTCAGTAATAACTACCCCTTGAAAATTTAATTCTTCTCTAAGCTTTGTATTAATTAAAACATTTGAAATTGTTGAAGGCTTACTATCAATATTTGGATACAGTATGTGCCCCACCATTATTACATCTACTACATCTTCTTTAATTAGGTAACTAAATGGATATATATACTCATCCCACTGCTGTGTGGAGATAAAGACTTTAGGAAGTGAAAAATGGGAATCAGGTGAAAGGTCGCTGTGTCCAGGATAATGCTTAGCAACGGATATCATATTAGAGTCAGCGGACCCCTTTATTGCACTGTATGCTTTTCTACTAACCTCTTCTTTTGATCCAGTAAACACTCTGGGGTAGAGGAAAGAGTTTCTGTTTGTAATATATTCAACAACAGGAGCTAGGTTTACATTAATTCCTAAATCTTTAAGTATTTGGGATTTCTTTACAGAAAGATTGTATATATCCTCTACATCCCCCATACTCTTTTGAGATATTAGTAAATCTTTGTCCCATTTAATTCTTGATACTACCCCACCCTCTTGATCAATTGATATTAGTAAAGGTATTCGCGACTCACTTTGTAACTGTTGGTTTAATTTCCTTAATTGTTCTGCATTAGAAATGTTTTTACCTAACAGAAGTACTCCTCCAATATATCTACTATTAATTAAATCTTTTGTGTCAGCATTTACGGTTAATCCATTAAATCCAAACATTAACAGTTGGCCAACCTTTTGCTCTAAGGTCATTTGATTAAGCACTCTCTGCTCTAGTGGGAGTAATTTAACAATCGTAATATCCTTTGAAATTTCATATACATTCTCATCTTTAACAATCCTAGAAAGTGATACAAGAGTAAATGAAAGCAACAAACAGAGAAGTATTTTAAAAATAATCTTCATATTTAATATATTATCATCTCTTCTTCTTTTTTAAAAAAAGATAGCTTAATATTGCAAAGGGAATCATGCTTAGAAATATCTTAATTGTTGTAAATATGAGAGATTGCTCATTTCTCATTAAAATACTCATAACTATACTCCATGGAATCATACTTAGAATTGATATAAGGTAGTATCTAACAAAGGAGATATCTGTTAAACCAAATGCGTATGATGCAAAATCATTAATGTAGAAAGTAGAGAGTCTTAACCAAAAGAATCTCTTCTTATCTATCCTTTTAGCTATTTGCTCAATTTTAATAACCCCTTCATCTCCTATAAACTTTCTAAGTACTTTTTTACCGTATCTTCTTGCAAGTAAAAAGTTAGTAGCAGAAGTTATTAACCAGGTAAATATTGAATACGCTATTGCTCTTTTTCCAAAGAGAATAAAACCAGCAACAAACAGAGCAGATGTACTTAGTGGAGCAAATATCTGTCCCGCTATCTGTATTAATATGTAAAGTAAGGGGGCAAATATTCCAGCCTTATTTATAAACAGAGAGATCTCTTGGGAAGAGAACTTGGTTGTAAAGTATATTAGTAATAGAAAAAGGAAAATGGAAATTAGCAAGTAAATAGCTTTCTTTAATGAAATCTTCATTTCATATTATACAGTAAAAGGAAAAGGTTGAGGCAAAAAAAAAGGATGGAGTACCAATATACAACCATCCAAACACCAGGAAAGTATGCATTACGACATACTGGGTTTGGCCATAGAACGCAAGCCAAGAAATAATAAAACTTCAAGACTTGTTAATGTTCTAAGGTGTCAATGTTCGAATCATCAACATATCCTTCAAATCCGTAGAAACATCTGAATTAGAAAAATTGGTTCTAAAACAGAGTTCGGTACCAACCTACTCGGATTTAAAAGTCCTAGTATTTAAATACTAATGAAGTGTCTTAAATTTGTCAACACATTTATTTAAGAATATTTTTATAGGATTAACCAGAAAATTGAAAAACATTGTATTTTTAATTAAATGCATATCTTTTAAAATTACTATAATACTAGTCTAAAAGACTCCCAATTGAGTGTCGAGTGTTTAATCTATATATTATTTCTCCAAAATATTTAGATACACTCAGTACTTTAATCCATTTGTTTTGATTTAATAGCTCTTTTGGTATATATGTTGCATCTGTACATATTAGTTTCGAAAATTTTCCGGCCTTAAATAAATTGTTTAATGTCTCAATTGCATTTCCATTTAGTAATCCGAAAGTTGTTACCCCTATTATTTCTGTTGCTCCACTCTCTTTAGCTATCTCTACTGCTTTACAGAAGGTTCCACCTGTATCAATCATATCATCAACAATATATACCGTTCTGTTTTTAATATTTCCCATTATTTTTAAATCTTGAACTGTATTTTTCTTTCTATAGTTTCTTACTTTGTATGCAAAAGCTACATCAGTATTAAGATATGTTGAGTAATAGTTTGCTCTTTTAGCCCCACCTAAATCTGTTGGTAAAATAGTAGTATTGTCTTTATCCTTTAGATTTCTCTTAATATATGGGAGTAATACCTGACTACCCTTTAAATTATCTACCCAGGAGACTCTAAAGAAGCCTTGAATGGCAGTATTATGTAAATCTATTGTAATGATATGATCTGCACCCATAGCGCCTTCTAGCTCACTTGCAACCCTTGCAGCAGTTATATCTTCTCTACCCCACTGTTTATCTTGTCTAGAGTATGGATATGAGGGTATGACGGCGGTTACATAGTTTGCATCACATCTTTTACATGCTCCAAGTACTGTATACAGAGCTCTTAAATTCTCATCTACACTTTTACCATTGTAATGATTTTCTACATCTTGAATAACAAAGACATCCTTTCCTCTAACACTTTCATTTAATACAGATTTAATCTCTGTATTTGCAAATGTAACTTCTTCTGAATCCAAAAGATTTATCTTTTTACTAGTTTTCTTGTTAATCTCTTTTAGCACTTTAGTTGCAAAGTCTTTTCCAGATTCGCAAGCAACAACAACAAGATCTCCTCTAAAATGATTCATTGGACTAAAAATTGAAATTACTGATTAATATAACCTTTAAAAAAGAATAATTCAAGAGATGTTTTTATTATTTAACTATTTGTTATATGGTTTGTTGAGTGCTAATATATTTTTAATAATATTACTATTAAATATTAATGAAAAATCCCTACTATCAGAATGTTAGCTTTAGAAATAGTATTAGACATGCCATTGATGGACTTAAAGCAATATTTAGAGATGAAAGAAATTTTAGAAATGATTTGATGATTGCTATCTTGGTAATAATGATGGGAGTATTGTTAGAGATATCACATTTTGATTGGATAGCAA
>CAZYGQ010000014.1:1385-13294 GCA_964647075.1 uncultured Candidatus Saccharibacteria bacterium | reverse complement strand
TTCCCTATCCATTCACCCCTTTGAATAATATTGGCAATTTCTACACTATTTCCTAAATAAATATTCTCATCCGATATTGAATCACGAAGAAGGGATAGAGAAATAAATATTAGAAACCATATTAAAAAGAAAATAATCGTTATATTTTTATTGTTTAATAATTTCTTTAACAATACCTTTTACTTAGAATTTAAGAGTTCTTTTAATTTCTTCCAATAACCAGTCTTCTTTTATTTGACTTCTCAAGGGCAATCTCTTGTACAATTTTGATGTCAACCTTTACACCTCCTTTACAGTAATTTATAAGTTCTTGCTTAATCTTCTTTTCGATTTCTCTTGAGAATTGATCTGTTACCTTTAAATAAATCTCAAGTGTGTCTTGCCCTACTTCTCTTACTTGGAATTGTAAGACGTCGAGATAGTATTCGAAAAGTACGACGAAATATTCAACAAGTAAACTCATTCCATTTGATAATTTAATTATATCGGTATCTCTTCCAATCGGATTACTCATAATTGAGAACTTACTTCCGCATGGGCATTTAATATCTAATTTCTTTCCCAAATCTGCGATTTCATACCTAATTAATGGCATTGCACTATTATGCAAATCTGTAACAAGTATTCTTCCTGGAACTCCCTTTCGGACTATATTGTAATCATCATCTACTATTTCAATTATTACCCCCGTGTCTTGTATATGATAACTCCCGTGTTCACACTGCCCTGAAATGACAACGCCATCTCCTCCATAAGTATCAAAAACTTTTGTTTTAAATACCTTCTCGATTTTCTCTCTATACTTAGGAAAACACATATCCCCTTGAACAATAATAGTTTTAACAAAATCAAAACTATATTTCTTACTATCAAGGTACTCCGATAATACATATAGAGCACTGCAATATGAGTATATTACAGTTGGTTTCTCTTTCTCTAAAATTAATCTGATTTTTTCGTATTTCTTCTCATTAAAGTCAGTTAAACTAATATAGATACACCTAGAAAAAAAATTAAATAGTTTATAAAAAAGAGTGTTTCTCTCTGCCATTGAAATTCTTAACCACTTATCCCCAAATTCGAAACCTGCTCTTTGCCAACCATAAAACTGGGAAGCTAATCTCCAACCGTATGCTTCTTTATCAAAATAGAAGATTTTAGGTTCACCTGTCGAACCGCTACTCTGAGTATACTTTAAATTTTTAATTTTAAACTTTTTGTTTATCATTCTCTTGTATTCCCCTCTTATTTCTTTCTTAGTTACTATTGGGAATTTAGATAAATCAGAAACATTTTTTAGAGCTTCTGGCTTAATCCCTGCTTTTTCATATCTCTCTTTATAAAAGGGCACATTTTCATATGCCTCAGATATTATTTTCTTTAATTGTGAGTATTGGAAATCGTCAATTTTTTCTCTACTTTTAAATTCATACTTTTTAATTAGTTCTATTTTTGAAAAAAAATTTGAACCAGAAACAACACTAATTACTTTAAAAAAACTTTTACTAAGAATCTTGGTTATCAACACCATTTAGAGGAATTTTAAATTTAAAAATATACATATCTTTATTCTTCAATTCTAATTTATCTATTAGTATCAGCCACTCTTGAGATAGTAACTCTTCAATCCTATCCTGAGCAATAAAGATTTCTTTATCGATTGTTGATACCAACATTACAACTTTTTCGATATTATACTCCTTCAACTCATGTTGGAAATCATCAATATTTTCAATCGGCGAAGAGAAGGTATTTGAGGTCGAACGCTTCTCTAACAGCTCCCTTTTTAATAGATTCTCTTCTAATTGCCAAGTCCATTCTGGTTCAATATCTAAGTTTCTCCTATAAAAATTAATTAATTCCCCAGACCCATAATCGTTAATCCATATTATTTCATCCTCATTTAAATGCTCTGCTATTTCTAATGTCTCACGATTATTTCCATACTTCATATAACTTGAAATCTGGCCAATACTATATGAAAATGCCAACGAGGTAAGAAACATTCCACTTACTAAAGCTACAAAGAATAATGTTCTAGAAATTTTAAACAAATGCTTGTTTCCCCTAAATATATAGATACTCCATAAAAGAACTAATAGAGAGCACTCTAAGATAATTTTTTGTATCACAAAAGTGGACTCAAAATACAAACCTAAAAGAACAAAGATTGTAGTCCAAATTAAAACATTTCTAAAAGATCTTTTCTTCTTATAAGCTTCTTTTAAGAAGACTACAAAAAACAAAGCAAAAATTGGTGCTACACATAGAAGATATCTACCATGAGATGCTCTTAAGATAAAGAATAGAACGTTGAGAAAGAAAACAATAGGCAAAACTACTTTCCTATCCTTTTCTTTAAACCATCTTTTAAACAAAGAGAGCGCTACTACTATTGATGGTAAGACAATAATCTTTGGAATAGAAATAAAAGAAAATGTCCTAGGATAAAGAGTTTTTCCAATATAACTAATTATGGTATTAACTATATTAACAACAGTACATAGTATTGAATTATTAGATTGATAAGCATCTTCTTTTTGAGATGTCTCATCATCTTGATTCCTTTCCTTTACTTCACAATCGACTATTGATATTAAAGGTATTGTTTTATCTTGGCCACTCATTAAATTTTCAGTCGCTGTAGCACTAAGAAACTGACTTTTATGCCAAGTAATACCCTCTTTAATTTGACCTGTAATTGAAGCAACAAACATATTTATAGGGATAATACTTGTTGTAAACATCATTACTATCCATAATATTGAGAGAAAATAGCCTCTAAAGAAATCTAAAGAAATCGTTTTTATCTTCTCCCATATGCTTGAGATATCCCTAAAGTAAATATTATTAATTATCGAATATATTCCAAGAACCGGAGCAACCGTAAAAAATACATGCTCCTTTGCATCTAACAATATCAGTAAAGATATCCCTATCTTCCATGAATTTGCTTTTGTTAAAAAAAGGTAAAGGAAAAGTAAAACCGCAAAAACTGCTGGTATATCCCTTAAAAAGGTTATACTCGTACTTAGATAATGAAACACTACAGAAAGAAGTACTGTTGACCAAGTAGCATAACTCTCTTCTTTAAAAAACCTCTTTACCAAATTATAGAAAAGGATTAAAGAAGAAATACTTAAAAGTATTGTAAAAAACGTAGCAACAAATACGGATGGCTTTCCCAGTAATAGATACATCAAGGCTACTGGGAGCTTAAATAGGAAGCCATGTAAGCCCACACCATAATTTCCTATCCATTCTCCTTTCTTTAATAATTCTGAGATAAGCATAGTCTCTCTTAAATAGTACGACTCATCAGCTGAAGCATGACGGAAGAAAGATAGTGTAACTAATACAATGAAGTAGAAAAATATATAAATATATATAGGATTAGATTTAATTGATTGTAGTATTTTTCTGATTTTTTCTTTCATTAGACATTTCTTTAACTAATCTATAAATAATTAAGAAGATAATTATATTTACAAATGTAACGAGGAGTGACCATAAAATTAAAACAATCTTTATGTCTTTCAAATAGAAACCCATAGAAAAAGCTGAAATTATAGAAATTAATTTTAATAATTCAAACACAATCATATATTGCTGTTTCTTTATTAAATAGGCAACCGATTTCAATGGGTTAACAACAAAAGAAGAGTAATACATTATTGAAAATATTCTAATATACTCTCCTACAGGAGACCATACTTCCCCAAGTAATGGGGGAATTACATATGGAGACAATATAAAGATGAAAGTGAATGGGATTAACCCAACAAATAACAGGGTCTTAAAAGTTTTTAAAAATAAGATTTTACAATCTTTACCCCTTCTATTCTGCTCTGAAAACTCCTGTTTAAACACATCACTAACCGAAGAAGTAACAAACCATATAGGAGATCCCAATACTTTCTCTGATAGAGAGAAATACCCTGCAGAAGTACTTCCGAATACTTTGTTTATTAACACATTTGGGGATGTAGAAGCCAATACTGACAAACTATCTGAGAATAGAGAATACTTTAGAAAAGATATATATCTAATAATTAACTTCTTAAAATTTCCTCTTGTGAATTTGATATTGAATTTAAAATCAAGATTAGATAATAATAGAACGGTACTAATAGAATATCCACTAAGATAGGAAACAATTAAACCGGTATTTGTGTTTCCCATAAGACCTAATATTAATCTAACTGAAATCATAGTAATAGCCTGTATTATGGCAAATATGGCTAATTTTTTATAACGTTTCTCTCTTAGAAAGTAATAATACAAGGCTTCATGGAAACCGATAAACAATATAGTTAGGAAAAATAAAGATAGATGCCCATCTAACTTCTGAATATTAAATAGAGAGAGGAATTGATTCTTAAATATCCAAACTAAAACAACAAATAATAACGATACAATCGAAGTAAAAATGATAGAGATTAAAACTAATCTCTGGGCATTTATCTTTTTTTTAGGAAGAAGTATTGCTAAACAGTATCTACCATTAGAAATCATCGCAATAAAAGAAGCGATTGTTAAGAAGACGGCAAATAGTCCAAATTCTTCAGGTGAATATATTCTTGTAATAATGGGAGTAATTAATATAGGTATTAATTGTGCTACTACTCTTCCACCTGACATTAAAAGGATATTCTTTTTATATGCACTATCCCCAATATATTTATTTATTATTTTTTTTACAAAATCAATCATATTATTTCTCTAATATCTTTCTATATATTGATAAAAACTCTTTAACTATATTACTCCAAGTATATCTCTGTGAATATTTAATAATTTCTGCATCAGACCATCTTTTACTTAATGCTAAATGTAATTTTTTACTTAGATCAAGTGGATCTCCAACCCTACACAGTAAGCCTAATCGATCTGAAGTAATGAGTTGTTTACTTCCAGAATTAAGTGTAGCAACTACAGGCTTACCACAAGCCAAGGCCTCTAGTTGAACAATTCCAAAACTCTCTGACAAACTTGGTAAAACAAATATATCACAAGCATTAAACCAAGCAGGTAAATCTTGGTGAAATTTTTTACCAACTAAATATATATATTCCTCAAGCCCGAAATCTTTTATCTTTTTTTCTAAACTTTTTCTATATTCCCCCTCGCCTACTATATACAACCTCAGATTAGTTAATCCTTTCTTTTTTATCAACTCGTTAACAGCATGGACGAGATAAATATGACCCTTAACCTCATCTAAATGACCTACTGATAAAAGTATCTCTTTATCTAAATCTAGATTTAGAGATTTTCTAGCTTCCATTTTACTAGTGGGAAAAAACAAATTCTGATTAAAGCCATTTGGGATATAGTATGTCTCTTTATTGTACTGCTTTAGTTCTTCAATATTTTCTTTATTAACCCTAATAATTGCATCTGCACTCTTCCATATAGAGATTGCCCTTTTATTTTTGAACTTTAGTTCTTCCTCTAGCGTTCGACTACTATGAATATTTAAAACAAAGGGCACATTATATTTTTCTTTAAGCCTCATTCCAACATACCCAGAGGTCCATGTAAAATGTGCATGAATTAAATCAAACTTAATTTTCTCTCTTTTTATAATTCTATCTACTACTTTAAAGTGATAATCCCCTAGAAATTTGTAAAAAAAATTGATTGGCAGATACCAGAGGGGAGCTGTGTATAGATGAACATTCTCAGGCTTCCCTTCCTCCTGTATTGCATGCTCTCTGGTATGTATACTAAGACTCTTTATTGGTAAATATTTTGATATCTCAGCAATGGGTTTATATCTTACTATTACATATACATTTTTAAATTCTTTAGCTAAAGCCTCTATACTATCTTTTTGGAAAGAATGATATGAATGTACGATATATAAAATATTCTTTTCTTTAAACATCTATTCTTTCTCCAAGTATATTAACTATTTTCTCTCCTGCATCTCCTTGCCCATATATATTAGGAACATAATTATAATCTTTCTCATCTAAAATCTTTTCATATATATTGTCCGCTTCACACAAAGTATTCATTCCGTGGTTAACTAATTCGTGCCATGCTGGATCAGGCATAGGTAAGTATGCAGGTTTTTTACTAAAGTATGCCTCCTTTTGAAACCCTCCACTATCAGTAATTACACACTTACAATGTTGAAGTAATCCCATTAAAGAAAGATAGTCTATGGGTTCAATTAACTCTATTCCATTAATATACTTTTCATATCCAAATTGTTCTATCCTTTTTTTACTTCTTGGGTGTATTGGAAATACTATTCTAAAATCTTTTGATAGTTTATCTAATTCTTTAAGTATTTTCTCAAATCTCTCATTATCATCAACATTATAATCTCTATGAAGAGTAACTAATATATATTTATTCTCCTCTAATTTCATATTTTCATATACAGAGTAATCAAAATGTTCCTTGGATTGTAAAAACAAATCATATGTTACATCTCCAGTAAAATATACCCCCTGGGTAATACCCTCCTTTTTAAGATTGACTACTGATAATTCTGAGGGACAGAAAAGGTAATTAGATATCCTATCTGTTAATGTCCTATTTATCTCCTCTGGCATATCCTTTGGTAACATTCTTATACCTGCTTCTACATGAGCAAGAGGTATTTTTAATTTAGTAGAAACTATTGCTCCTGCTAATGTTGTATTGGTATCACCATATACTAGAACGACATCAGGTTTGATATCCATAACTAATTTTTCAAATTCAATCATTATCTTTGCAGTCATTTCTCCATGTAAACCAGATCCTACTTTAAGATTGTAATCAGGTGCTTTAATATTTAGTTTCTCAAAAAACACATCAGCCATATTGTAATCATAGTGTTGACCAGAATTTACTATTATCTCTTCTACACCTTCCTCTTTAAAGGCTTTATTTAATACAGCTTCTTTAATATATTGTGGTCTAGCCCCTATTAGTGATACTACTTTCATATTTATAATGAATTATATATTTTAAGTAATACTTTCTCTTGTTGTTCCCAGCAATATTTTTTTGAGACTACTTTGATGTTTTCACTAAATTTTCCTTTACTCGTCTTTGAGATCCCCTTTATTAGTTTAATCACATTTTCGGAATTTGTCGTATCTACGGAGTAACCAATATGATTCTCTTCAACGAATTTGCTCATTTCTTTTAGATTTGAAACTACTACTGGTAAACCAGCCATAATATAGTCAAATAGTTTATTTGGTAGCGCATAATCGTGATTTTTACAAATATTTTCCATTAAATATATACCCCAATCACATGAAGCCACATAATCCATATATATGTCCTTTGAGACCTTATCATGCCAAAAGATATTGGTGATTCCTTTGATTTTCTCTTTTAAACTCTCAATACCTTCTCCATACACTAAAAGTATAAGAACGAGATTCTCATTTTCCCTTTGAAGTACTTTAAAAATCTCAATTAAACTATCTACTCCCCTACCTTTTAAATATTCTCCCTGATAAAGGAAAATAATTTTATCTTTACCAATATTTAATTTCTCTCTAAATATATTTAGACTTTTGTATTTTTTGTAGTTTGGACAATTCATAACTAATTGTGGTTTTTCAATCTCATATAACTTTACATAATCGTTTGCAATTGATTCACTGACTGTAATTACTTTATCTACCAATTTTATCATTACTTTTTCAATCACTTTGGCAAACCACTTCAAAATAGGTTTTCCTATATATATTCCAGCTTCTGTCTCGTGTTCATGACAATCATATACTATTTTTATATCACTATTTATGAATTTTTTAATAAAAAATGCTGGGGGTAGTGCATACAAATCATTACAATGAAATATTGTTTCTTTCTTATACAATCTAACTACTTTAAACCAAAACAAGAAAAGATTTAATGGAAGAAAATTAAAACTTCCAACTGATACTCGATGTACTTTTATTTCTTTTATGTCTTCATCTATGGGATTCTTTCTATCAAACCTAGTAGCAACTAATTCAACATTATATCCTCCTATTATTAAGGTCTGAGATTCTTTGAATACTCTATTATCATTAGTAAAATCATTAAATAAAATGTTGATTATCTTTTTCATTAGTATAAGGTTTTAACAGAATTAATTCTTTTCAAGGCTTCAAACAAGTCAATTCCTATTGTATCTGTATACCATATTAAGGATTCTATTCTAGGTTTATTTTCTTTTTCTGCACGTAATAAAGCCTCTTCCCTTGATAAAACCCCTTCTCTAATCTGATTACTTCTAAATGTATCTATTTCAGAAAAACCAGCAATCATATAATAAATGTAATTATAAAAAGATGCTGTCCCATCTCCAATCCTCCATGTACTATTAGTATCTTTTGCAATTTCCCAATCATATTTATTTAAAAGGACATCTTCAACTTCTTTTTCGTCCCAAGGAATATATGAATAGAGTGAAAGTAATTTATGAGGCATTACATAGTAAGAACCAAACGCTCCGATACTATCAATTAAAGATCTGTTTATATATGCCGGATTTAATAAATATTCTTTTCCATAAAATGCCACTAGTTTAAACATTGAAGATAATGATAATGCATAGAATTTTTTACCTTTCACTTTCTTTGGTTTAATACCACAAAAACCTGTTTTAAAATTTGTAACTTCTAATAGATTTTCACTAAGTATTACTAAATCCAAATCCATTTGTTTACTTAACATGCTAGCATAGTAAAAATACTGCTTATCCCCAGCCATAAATAATGGGACTGTTCCTAAATTAGGTCTTTTTAACCAAGCCTTTACATTCATTCTTATATTTTCTCTTTTTCTTTGAATATCAGCGGAGATAAGGATATGCTCAATTCCTAATGAACCTGTCATTCTTGCTTGATTTCTTCTTCCTAAGTCAGTCAACATTCCCCAATCGTAAGAATATGCAACAGGATTCATTTTCATTTCATTTTTAATATAGTGAAGTGCATAGCTACTATCTCTTCCTCCACTAAATGCCATAATACAATCTGGTCTTCCGTCAGTTCTACGATATTGGGAAAGTATTTTCTCCAAATTCTCTACACCATTGTGTTTAATTTTTTTATAACCTCTACAATAATTACAAACACCTTCTTCATCGAATTCAATAAAAGGCATAGTTTCAGGTAATATACATTTCTTACATCTTCGTAATCCCCTAATTCTATCAATTCTATTGTCATACTCGGACTTTATAAATTTTGTTACTTCAGATTTTTTTTTGTCATTAAGAAGTTCATTTCTTTTTCTTTTAGTATTTTCAATTTCAACAACATCTATCATTTCAGATTTTCGTTCTTTTTTTTCTATTTCTTTTCTTTTTGATTTATCATTATTAATAATTTCAGTATTATTCAAATTTATCAATATAAATTCCTTTGCTTTTAATTGAGAAATAATGCATTTACTAAATACGGATGGATACTTGTTCTTCATAGAGTTGAGAAATTCAAATTCAGAGGCGAAAACAATAGATTTATTACCCTTAATATAATACAAGGATCCAGTATTTGTAGCTAAAAGTAGATAATTATATTTCTCAAATAGAGTTGCAAAAGAGTATGAACCCTTTATCAATTTTAGTGTCTTTTTGATTGATGATAAAAGATCCCCCTCTTTCTGAGTGTGAAGAGTCACCAAGGAATTAAAGACCTCCGTATCAACCTCGTATTTCCTTTTCAGGTCTGGATATTTCTTCCATAACTCTTCATCATTTACAATAATTCCATTATGTACCGTAATCAACCCATCTTTCACTACTGGTTGATTATTTCTATTCTCAGCAAAAGATCCATTAGTCTCCATACGCGCATGAGCGATAATTGCTTGAATTTTTGTTTCATTAGAAATTAGCTCTTTATAAGGCTTTGTCTTAATAAAGCTAGAAGCAGGTATAGCTCTCTTGTACACAAATATTTTCTTATCTTCTACCACTGCGATACCCGAGGAGTCATGGCCTCTGATTTCAGAGAATGAATATAGATGCTTAAGAATTTTCTCAATACCTACTTCCTCTATATCAGAATTTCCTGTTTTTACAAAACCTAAAATCCCACACATATAAGAATAAAAGTTTTAAGTTATTTCTGTAATCTCTGGTTATCCATCATATCCATCCACATAGCAAAGAAGAGAGATTGAAATCCTGTAATACCTAAAAACATAAAGGCTATAAGGGAATTAGTAGATATTTTGTTTCCCAAAAACACATCATTTAATACAGCTACTGTATATGGAATATTTATAACCAATAGAAAAATAGATAAATGATAAAGAAGGAATAGTGGGTGGAAATCTCTAAAAAGATATTTTTTATACAATCTTTTCCAAAAGAGTTTAAAAAGTAACCAACTTATTCTAGGAATTACCTTAAAGATCTTCATCTTAGATTTCTCTCCAACATCATAAACAGGTTTAATAGGAACCTCTTTAATAGAAAAATTCGCAATATTAAGCTTAACCAAAATATCATTAGGACAACCATACGAAGGATATATATCATAAAGATGTATACCCTTTAATCCCTCAAGAGATATCGCAGTATAACCAGTTTGAGTATCAGATATTTGCCAATAGCCACTAGCAATCTTTGTCATTAATGAAAGAATTGAGTTACCAAAATATCTTATCTTAGGAATAACAAAAGTCGCAGATCTATGTTTTAATCTATTACCCTTAACATAATCAACCTCTTCATTAACAACAGGCATGCAGATATCCTCTAACTCATTAGGGTCCATCTGCCCATCTCCCCCCATCACTGCAGTACAATCAATATTGTTTTCCATACACCATCTATATCCAGTAGCTATAGCGGCTCCTACAGAGCCATTTTTTAAATGATTAATCAATATTATTCTAGAATTTTTAGGGTCCTTATTTTTTACTTCAGATGGTAAAAATCTAACTTTTTCTTCACCAACAATTTTTTCAGCAATTACCTCTGCATGATTATAACCATTAGGGATAATTTTCTTTCTATGATTTAAATCTCTTACCTCGGACTTATCATTTTTAATATACTCCATTACAACCTCTTGAGTATTATCCTTACTCTTATCATTAACAATAACTATCCTATCAACAAAATCAGGCATAGTTTCAATTACCTTCCCTATTTGTTCCTCTTCATTATATGCAGGAACTACAACTGCAATTGTTTTCTTATTTAACATAGACTTATTATATCAATAATAAATGAATTATATATTCCCAACCCCCTTATATACAAAGCCCGCCTTTCTTACTTTCTCTTTATCAAAAATATTCCTACCATCAATGATAATAGGTTTCTCATTCATTACTCCTAGAATCTCTTCATACTTTAATCCTTTGTATTCATCATGACCCGTCATTAACACTATTGCATCTTTACCCTTTAATATCTCCTTAATATTACCCTTGTACTCATCAATAAATGAATCATGTATTTCATATTTTACTCCTGCTTCCTCTAATTTCTCTATAAAAGGCTTGGTAGGAGTATTCCTATCATCATCCGAATTAGCATCATATGCCCAACCCAAAACCAATACATCTAGGTCTTTTATTTCTTTTCCAACCTCCTTAACTGCACTCTCTAATAGTTCAAACATATGAATAGGCATAAAATCATTGATATATCTAGCAGTAGGTATAAGTTTAGGATTAACAATATCCCTTACCTCATGGATTAGTAACCAAGAATCCTTAGGAATACAGTGACCACCTACACCAGCACCAGGGAAATGCATCTGTCTTAATGCCTCCGGTCTAGTTTCTGTAACCTTTTTACAGTTATTAATTAATTTCCTTACTTCCCAAACATTTGCTTTGTACGCCTCACAAAGAAGTGCCATCTCATTTGCAAATGCTATCTGAACATCTCTATATGTATTCTCTCCTGCCTTTACTATCTCTGCTGTAATACAATCTGT
>CAZYGQ010000014.1:0-1285 GCA_964647075.1 uncultured Candidatus Saccharibacteria bacterium | reverse complement strand
TACAGTAACACCCTTTTTCATATTCTGTCCTATACTTCTTAAAGCTGCCTTTAAATTCTCATATGTTGGTTTTTTGTTTTCTTCTGCCACAGGAGTTTGAACTGCTACTATAATGAAGTCAGCCTTACAATACTCTTTAACATCCGCAGTTGCTCTAAAATTACCTTTTTTAATAACTTTCTCTACTAATTCATCTAATCCCGGCTCCTGACCTTTTATTGGGTTTTCTCCCTCATTTAATCTCTGTACTCTTTCTTCTAAGATATCTACCCCAATTACATTAAAACCTGCATCAGCAAATAGCATTGCAACTGGGTATCCAACATAGCCAAGACCACAAATGGCAATTGTTTCATTCTGATTATTCAAGATAGAAACTAATAAAAATTTATTTCTTAGAAAATTCTTTTATCTTTCCAACTATCAATTCAACATCCTTTTCAGTAACAAATGGATTAACAGGCAAAGAGAGAACCTCTTTAGAAAGTTTCTCAGAAACTGGGAAATCACCCTCTTTATATCCCATTTTTCTAAAATGCTCATGAAGATGTAGTGGCTTTGGATAGTAAACACCACAACCTATTTCGTTCTCTTTTAAGAATGCCATTAATTCATCTCTAGTTTTGCCATACTCTTGTGTTACTCTTATTGTATACTGATGAAATACGTGTGTATTATTTTCCATTATTTGAGGGACAATAATTCCTTTTATGTCAGATAAACCATCTGTATAAGTTTTTGCATTTTTATTCCTAGAATTAATAATACGATCTAGTTTTTTCATTTGTTCCACTCCTATTGTGGCTGCTAAATCTGTTAATCTATAGTTGTGACCCAATGCTAAGTATTCATATCTTACTGCTTCATCTTGTCCATGGTGTCTAAACATTTTTGCTTGTCTAGCAATTTCATCATCATTTGTTGTTAGCATACCTCCCTCACCAGTAGCAATATTTTTCGTTGCATACAAGGAAAACGCTCCAACATTTCCAAAACTACCTGCAGTATTCCCATCTTGTGTAGCTCCTACAGCTTGGCAGGCATCTTCCAATATCTTTAAGTTGTGTTTATCTGCAATTTCCTTAACCTCTTTATATTTGTATACCTGACCAAAAAGATCTACTGGAATAATTGCTTTTGTTCTATCTGTTACTTTCTCCTCAATCTTATTCGGATCAATACAAAAATCATCCTCTGATATATCAACAAAAACGACTTTTCCTCTTTCCATTAAGACAGGGTTTGCTGTAGCTACAAAAGTAAAAGGTACTGTAATAACTTCATC